>CAKSPU010000006.1 GCA_934486875.1 uncultured Oscillospiraceae bacterium | reverse complement strand
CGTTTTATATTCATTTTTTAATAACCTCGATTCTAATTTAAATATCGTAATATGTCACACAAATTCCGATTTGTCGGTAGGGTCAAAGCAAATAATGTTTTTATAATTATAATCTCAAACCGCAGAAATGTCAAGAACACACGGATTATGCAAAATTTCGGAAAGCTCTTGCAATAAATTTGCGGGTGTGATATAATAATACTGTATTTATTCACGGAGGAGGCGGCTTTTTATGTTTATGATACTCTTTGCAGGGCTGTTTCCCGAAAGGGTGCGGGTTAATTTTTAAAACAATGACCGATATGCGGAGTTTTCCGTTACAATACATCTAAATAAAGGAGTTTTACCGATATGGCAAAGGATAACAAGAAAATGGTTGATGCCATTACCTCTATGGACGAGGATTTTGCAAAGTGGTACACCGACATATGCAAGAAAGCTGAGCTTACCGAGTACACAAGCGTTAAAGGCTGTATGGTCATAAGACCCTACGGCTATGCTATCTGGGAGAATATCCAGCGCATTCTCGACGGTATGTTCAAGGCTACAGGCCACGAGAATGTTTGTATGCCTATGTTCATTCCCGAGAGCCTTTTGCAGAAGGAAAAGGATCACGTTGAGGGCTTCGCTCCCGAGGTCGCCTGGGTAACTCACGGCGGCAGCGAGAAGCTGGAGGACAGACTTTGCGTCCGCCCCACCTCCGAGACACTTTTCTGCGAGCATTACTCAAACATCGTTCATTCCTACAGAGACCTGCCCAAGCTGTACAACCAGTGGGTAAGCGTTGTAAGATGGGAGAAAACTACCCGTCCCTTCCTTCGTTCAAGAGAGTTCCTCTGGCAGGAGGGTCACACGATCCACGCTACTGCCGAGGAGGCTGTTGCCGAGACTGAGCGTATGCTGAATCTGTATGCACAGTTCTGCGAGGAAAGTCTTGCTATGCCTGTTGTAAAGGGCAGAAAGACCGAGAGCGACAAGTTTGCGGGAGCTGTTTCCACATATGCTATCGAGGCTCTTATGCACGACGGCAAGGCTCTTCAGGCAGGTACTTCACACTACTTCGGCGACGGCTTTGCAAAGGCTTTTGACATTATGTTTACCGACAGGGACAACAAGAAGGTTTATCCCCATCAGACTTCCTGGGGCGTTACGACACGTCTTATCGGCGCTGTTATTATGACCCACGGCGACAACAACGGTCTTGTTCTTCCTCCTGCGGTGGCTCCCATTCAGGCAGTTATCGTGCCTGTTCAGCAGTTCAAGGAGGGCGTTCTTGAAAAGGCTGATGAGGTCGCTGAGGCTCTTAAGGCTGCGGGTATCCGTGTCAAGGTAGATGACAGCGACAATACTCCCGGATGGAAGTTTGCCGAATATGAGATGAAGGGCGTTCCTGTCCGCATTGAGATAGGCCCCAAGGATATTGAGCAGAATCAGTGCGTTATCGTTACCCGTCACAACAGAGAAAAGAGCTTTGTTTCCCTGGAGGGACTTGCTGAGACTGTCAATGCCAAGCTCAGGGAGGTTCACGACGGACTTTATAAGGCTGCTCTCGAAAACCGTGAGAGACGCACATATTCCTGCGTGACCCTCGACGAGATAACCGAAGCTCTCGAGAAGAACGGCGACGGCTTTATCAAGGCTATGTGGTGCGGCGAGGAAGCCTGCGAGGACGAGGTAAAGGAAAAGACAGGTGTTGGTTCAAGATGCATTCCTTTCGATCAGGAGCAGCTTTCCGACAAGTGCGTATGCTGCGGAAAGCCTGCTAAGTATATGGTTTACTGGGGCAAGGCATATTAATAATGACGCTGCGGCTGTCGGCAACGGGGATCCGCCCCTTTGCGGCAGCCGTTTTGATAAATGAGGTGCGGCGATGAAAACTGCTGAGATAATTGAAAGGTTCGGCTGCGAGCCTGAGGACGAATACGACAAGGCGCTTATTTTCTCACTGAAAAAGTGGATAGCCGATGAGATATACGAGATGTGCGACAACGGCATCTGCTCCCTTGCTTTTTCACTTGACGGGGGAGACGGATATATCGGCTACAACACCGAAAAGCAGCTTAAGGAAAAGGGCAGCAGTCTCGATGACTGGAAGAAATTCCGCTTTGCCTGCGTGAACGATAATTCCGCTGTGGACGGTTCGGTGGAGATGTGGTGCGATTTCAAGGGCTGCGGCGATATGGACTGCACTGCGGTGACGAAATATTACGGCTGCGTGATGAATGCGTATCTGAGCCTTGTGGACGACGGAATAATCAAGGAAAGATTCGGGAAAAATATTGAAGCGGAGTTTATGGGGTATAACCTTGAGGGCTTTGTGAGGCTTAAGGTCGATGAGAACGGCGAAATGATGTATTGATATGCGCTTTTGTACGATATGCACAAAAGTTGCCTGATATATTCTGCAAAATTCTGCATATATGATTTTGCAAAATGCTTGCAAACCACGGAAAAGTATGTTATAATACTACTTGCGTGACTGCGAATGATATGCGATGAAGCGGAAGGTTGCTTACGGTTTGTAAGGGAATTTCCGCAGAGTATGTCCGATTTGAAACCGGGCGGCTGTAATACCGAACACAGTTAGTGTCTCAAACCACAGGTGGTATCATCTGTAGGTGAGCATTTGTGTGCTTGCGGCAACCCGAAACATATTAGGTGTTTTCGGGATTTTTTATGTCGTTTATCACGAAACACACGGCGGCGTGTGATGAACATACGGCGTGTGCGGATACAGATAAATATTGGGTGTTGCAAACTCGTCCCCCATCTTTAAATAATTTCAGGAGGCGATTTTAATGGCAGTCAATGAAAAAATCAGAATCAAGATCAAGGGTTATGATCACGCTGTAGTAGACGCAGCAGCAGCTAAGATAGTTGATGCGGCTAAGCGCAGCGGTGCAAGAGTTTCCGGTCCTATCCCCCTTCCCACAGACAAGGAGATCGTTACTATTCTCCGTGCTGTACACAAGTACAAGGATAGCCGTGAGCAGTTTGAACTCAGAACTCATAAGAGACTTATCGACGTTCTCAGACCTACTGCCAAGACTACAGAGGCTCTTCAGGGTCTTGAGCTTCCCGCAGGCGTTGACATCGTAATGGAAATCAAGTAATCCGATTTCCCCGCAGGCTGCCGCAAGACAGCTGCAAAGATGCCAGGAAATGTGGGGTCAATGTTGATGTTTGTGCATCAACCAATAACCTATAGGGAGGAAAAAATATGACAAAGGCAATCATCGGTAAGAAAATCGGTATGACACAGATTTTCGATGAAGCAGGAAAGGTTATTCCTGTTACCGTTGTTGAAGCCGGTCCCTGCGTTGTTGTTCAGAAGAAGACCGTTGAAAATGACGGTTACAGCGCAGTGCAGTGCGGTTTCGGCGACATCAGAGAGAAGCTCGTCAACAAGCCTGTAAAGGGTCACTTTGCAAAGGCTGACGTTGCTCTCAAGAGGACCCTCAAGGAGTTCAGACTTGATAATGCTGAATCTCTTAACGTGGGTGATGTTCTGAAGGCTGATACTTTTGAGGTAGGCGACATCGTTGATGTAAGCGGTACTTCCAAGGGTAAGGGCTTCCAGGGTACTATCAAGAGAAACAACAACCACAGACTGAAGGAAACCCACGGTACAGGTCCTGTTGCAAGACAGGCAGGTTCTATGGGTGCGTGCTCTTCCCCTTCAAGAATCTTCAAGGGCAAGGCTCTCCCCGGTCATATGGGTGCTGAAAAGGTTACTGTTCAGAACCTCGAGATCGTAAAGATCGACGTTGAAAACAATCTTATCGCAGTTAAGGGTGCTATCCCCGGTCCCAAGAACGGCATCGTTACTATCGTTGACTGCGTTAAGAAAGCTTAATGGAAGGAGGAAGCGATAATGCCTAATATTAAAGTTATGGATATGACAGGTAAAGAGGTTTCCACCATTGAGCTGTCAGATGCAATTTTCGGTATTACTCCCAATGTTCCTGCTATGCACACAATGGTTGTAAACTACCTTGCAAACCAGAGACAGGGCACACAGTCCACTCTTACCCGTACTGAGGTAAGCGGCGGCGGAAGAAAGCCCTGGAGACAGAAGGGTACAGGTCACGCAAGACAGGGCTCCACAAGAGCTCCTCAGTGGACACACGGCGGTATTGCACTCGGCCCCAAGCCCAGAACCTATCGTTTCACTGTAAACAAGAAGCTCAAGAGACTTGCTATGAAGTCTGCTCTTTCTTCTAAGGTTCTCTCCGGTGATATGATCGTTCTCGACAATATCACTATGAATGATTACAAGACCAAGGATATGGTCAAGATGCTCGGCGCTGTAGGCGCTCAGGGCAAGACTCTTATCGTTATGCCCGAGGTTGATTCCAAGGTCATCAAGAGTGCTGCCAATATCCCCGGCGTTAAGACTGCTCTCGTAAACACTATCAACGTTTACGATATCCTCAACTACGACAAGTTCGTTGTTGTTAAGGACGCAGTTGCAAAGATTGAGGAGGTGTATGCATAATGACTGCACAGGACATCATCATCAAGCCCATCATCACTGAAAAGAGTATGGGCGGTCTGCAGGAAAACAAGTACACTTTTAAGGTTGCCAAGAACGCTAACAAGATCGAGATCGCTAAGGCTGTTGAAGAGCTTTTCGGCGTTCAGGTCGCAAGCGTCAACACTATGAACGTGAGAGGCAGAGCTAAGAGAGTTGGTCTCAATAGAGGCGTTACTCCTTCTTGGAAAAAGGCTATCGTTACTCTCGCTGAGGGCTCCAAGACCATTGAATTCTTCGATGGTATGATGTAATCCGAGAGATTCGGATAACCGTTTTCCCGAAACGGAATGTATGGAGGGTATCCCCTTCGCAAAACCACTTTAAGGAGTTGAAATCACAATGGCTATCAAGTCATATAAGCCTACGTCCCCTTCAAGACGTCAGATGACTGTTACCGACTACAGCGAGCTTTCCAAGGTAGCTCCCGAAAAGAGCCTCCTCGCTCCTCTCGATAAGAAGGCAGGAAGAAACAGCTACGGTCGTATCACTGTTCGTCACAGAGGCGGCGGAAACAGAAAAAAATACAGAATTATCGATTTCAAGAGAGACAAGCAGGGTATGAACGCTACTGTTATGACTCTTGAGTACGATCCCAACAGAAGCGCATTCATCGCTCTCGTTCAGTACGAGGATGGCGAGAAGAGATATATCATCGCTCCCTACGGTCTTAAGGTAGGCGACGTTATCAGAGCAGGTGCTGACGCTGATATCAAGCCCGGCAACGCACTGAGACTCGGTGATATCCCTGTCGGTACCTTCATCCACAACCTTGAGCTTTATCCCGGCAAGGGCGCTCAGCTCGTCAGATCTGCCGGCAATATGGCTCAGCTTATGGGTAAGGAAGAGGATTACGCTCTCGTAAGACTTCCTTCCGGTGAGATGAGAAAGATCGCTGTCGGCTGTATGGCTACTATCGGTCAGGTCGGCAACATCGATCACGAAAATGTTAACCTCGGTAAGGCAGGACGCACCCGTCACAAGGGCATCAGACCTACCGTTAGAGGTTCTGTAATGAACCCCTGCGACCACCCCCACGGTGGTGGTGAGGGCAAGTCCCCTGTTGGTCGTCCCGGACCTGTTACTCCTTGGGGCAAGCCCGCTCTCGGCTACAAGACCAGAGCTAATCACAACCGTTCCGACAAGTTTATCGTTAAGAGAAGAAACGGTAAGTAATCCGGAACATTTCCATCGCACTTCAAAATATTTTATTATACTCATAGGATTCGTAAAGAGGAGAATTGTTGATTTTGTCCTCGTGACAAAATCAACACTATCTTGCCTCTAAACATCTGAGAGGGGAGGAAAACCAATGAGCAGAAGTATCAAGAAGGGACCTTACGTTCAGGAAGTCCTTTTAAAGAGAGTTATTGCTATGAACGAGGCAGGCGAAAAGAAGGTTCTCAAGACCTGGAGCAGATCCTCAACAATTTTCCCTGATTTCGTAGGACACACTTTCGCTGTTCACGACGGCAGAAAGCACGTTCCCGTTTATGTTACTGAGGATATGGTAGGTCACAAGCTCGGTGAGTTCGCACCTACAAGAACATTTAAGGGCCACGCAGGCTCCAAGACATCCAACAACGGCAAGTAAGGCAGAGAGGAGAAGATTTTAATGGAAGCAAGAGCACATCTTACAAATGCTCGTATCGCACCCAGAAAGGTTCAGATCGTTCTCGACCTTATCAGAGGTAAGGACGTTGAGACCGCTATGGCGATTTTAAAGTACACACCCAAGTCTGCCTGTGAATACCTGGAGAAGCTTCTGAAGTCTGCGATCGCAAACGCTGAGAACAACTACGGTCTTGATAAGGAGAACCTTATCGTATCCGAGTGCTTCGTTTGCCCCGGACCTATTATGAAGCGCATTATGCCTCGTGCACAGGGCAGAGCTTTCCGCATCAACAAGAGAACTTCCAACGTTACTCTCGTTGTAGCTGAAAAAGAATAAGTCGAAAGAGGAGGTAAATTATGGGACAGAAAGTTAATCCCCACGGCCTTCGTGTCGGCGTTATCAAGGATTGGGATTCCCGTTGGTTTGCAAACAAGGCCGCTTTCGGCGACACTCTTGTTGAGGACTACAACGTTCGTAATTTCATAAAGAATAGCCTTAAAGACGCAGGCGTTCCCAAGGTTGAAATTGAAAGATTCGCCGGCAAGGTAAGAATCCACGTTTACTGCGCTAAGCCCGGTATTGTTATCGGTCGAGGCGGTGAAAATATCGAGAAGCTCCGTCTCTCTGTTGAGAAGATGATGGGCAAGTCTGTTTACATCAACATCGTTGAGGTTAAGCAGCCTGATCTCGACGCTACTCTCGTTGCTGAGAACATTGCAGCTCAGCTCGAAAACCGTGTATCCTACAGAAGAGCTATGAAGCAGGCTATCGGCCGTGCTATGAAGCTCGGTGCTAAGGGTATCAAGGTAAGATGCGGCGGTCGTCTTGCAGGTGCCGAGATCGCAAGATCCGAGACCTACCACGAGGGTACTATACCCCTTCAGACTATCCGTGCTGACATCGACTATGGCTTCGCTGAGGCTCACACAACCTACGGCCGTCTCGGCATCAAGGTTTGGATCTACAAGGGCGAGGTTCTTAAGGGCGAGGCTTCTGCTGCAAGAGTAAACAAGGCTCCTGCCGAAAAGCCTGAGAGAAAGCGCCGCAATAATGACGGCAAGAGACGTGAGGGCGGTTACAGACCCCGCGCTAACAAGAACGAAGGAGGTAATGCATAATG
The DNA here is from genome assembly GCA_934486875.1 of uncultured Oscillospiraceae bacterium. GTDB lineage: Bacteria > Bacillota > Clostridia > Oscillospirales > Ruminococcaceae > Huintestinicola. Next base: position 65,384 of record CAKSPU010000006.1, on the reverse strand, counting down.
CTGCTTCCAAAGAGAGTTAAGTACAGAAGAGTTCAGAGAGGCAGAATGACCGGTAAGGCACTCAGAGGCAACAAGGTCTCCAATGGTGATTTCGGTCTTCAGGCTCTTGAGCCCGCTTGGATCACATCAAATCAGATCGAGGCTGCCCGTATCGCTATGACACGTTACATCAAGCGTGGCGGTCAGGTTTGGATCAAGATTTTCCCCGACAAGCCCATCACTGAGAAGCCTGCTGAAACCCGAATGGGTTCCGGTAAAGGTTCTCCCGAATACTGGGTCGCTGTTGTAAAGCCCGGCAGAGTTCTTTTCGAGATCGCCGGCGTTCCCGAGGAGACTGCAAGAGAGGCTATGCGTCTCGCTATGCACAAGCTCCCTATCAAGTGCAAGTTTGTAGCTAAGGAAGAGGAGGCGAGCGAATAATGAAGGCTTCAGAAATCAGAGATATGACTGCTCAGGAGCTGGAGAACAAGCTCGTTGATCTCAAGAAGGAGCTTTTCGCTCTTCGTTTCCAGCACACTGTTAATCAGCTTGATAATCCTGCACGTTTAAAGGCTGTCAAGAAGGACATTGCCCGCATCAAGACTGTTCTGCGTGAGCAGTCTGCTAAGTAAGGGAGGACATTCTAATGGCTGAAAGAAATCTTAGAAAAACAAGAGTCGGCAAGGTTGTTTCCAATAAGATGGATAAGACAATCGTTGTTGCAATTCAGGATAATGTAAAGCACCCCCTTTACAAGAAGATCATCAAGAGAACCATCAAGCTCAAAGCTCACGATGAGCAGAACATCTGCAACATCGGCGACAGAGTTGAGATCATGGAAACTCGTCCTCTTTCCAAGGACAAGAGATGGAGACTTGTTGAGGTTATCGAAAAGGCTAAGTAATCCTGCTTTTTTGATAGGCTTTTATCCAAACGAGATTTTTTTGGAAATATTCTAAAAAGGTATTGACAAATGAGTTTCGGCGTGGTATAATATTTGATGTTGCCGATGTTCAGGCAGATGACTCGATTTGCGATACACACGGCAGCGTTGAAATAATAATATCAATTCAATTGTGATTTCCGGTATCAGGCAGGTTGATCCTGCCTAATGCCGTATTTCGCTGTTAAGGAAGGAGTTAATGCGCTGTGATACAGATGCAGACTTATTTAAAGGTCGCTGATAACACAGGTGCCAAGGAGCTTATGTGCATCAGAGTTCTCGGTGGTACACGCAGAAGATATGCTAATATCGGCGATGTTGTTGTTGCTTCCGTTAAAAAAGCAACACCAGGCGGCGTTGTTAAGAAGGGCGACGTTGTAAAGGCAGTTATCGTTCGTTCCGCTAAGGGTCTCCGCAGAGAAGATGGTACCTACATTCGTTTCGATGAGAACGCAGCAGTTATCATCAAGGAGGACAAGAACCCCAGAGGAACCCGTATTTTTGGACCTGTTGCAAGAGAGCTCCGTGACAAGGATTATATGAAGATCCTGTCCCTCGCTCCCGAGGTTCTTTAATGGAGGTGCCGCAAGATGAATAAGAAGTTACACGTTAAAACAGGCGACACTGTTGTTATCCTTTCCGGCAAGGACAAGGGTAAGAAGGGTAAGGTCCTTGAGGTTTCCCCCAAGGAGCAGAAGGTCATCGTTGAAGGCCTTAACATTGTTACAAAGCATGTTAAGCCCCGTCAGATGGGACAGCAGGGCGGCATCGTAAAGTGCGAAGCTCCCCTCTATGCTTCAAAGGTTATGGCTGTTTGCCCTCACTGCGGCAAGCCCACAAGACTTGGCCACAAGATCGAGGCTGACGGCACTAAGTCCAGAGTCTGCAAGCACGCAGACTGCGGCAAAGCATATTAATGAAAGGAGTTACCTACAATGGCAGCAAATCTTAAGGAATTATATGTCAGCACAGTAGCTCCCTCACTTATGAAGAAGTTCAGCTACAAGAGCGTTATGCAGATCCCCAAGATCGACAAGGTCGTTATCAATGTAGGTGCAGGCGAGGCTAAGGACAACTCCAAGGTCATCGACGCTATTATGAACGATCTCGCACTTATCACAGGTCAGAAGCCTGTTGTTTGCCGTGCCAAGAAGTCGGTCGCAAACTTCAAGATCCGTGAGGGCATGCCTATCGGCGTTAAGGTTACTCTCAGAGGCGAGAAGATGTACGAGTTCCTCGACAGACTTTTCAACGTTGCATTCCCCAGAGTACGTGACTTCCGTGGAATCAACGGCAACTCTTTCGACGGAAGAGGAAACTACTCCACAGGTATCAAGGAGCAGCTCATTTTCCCTGAGATCGAGTACGACAAGATCGATAAGGTTCGTGGTATGGATATCAACATCATCACTACCGCTAATACCGACGAAGAAGCAAAAGAGCTGCTCGAGCTTATGGGCGCTCCTTTCGCAAAGTAATTGGGAGGTTTAATTAAATGGCTAAAACTTCAATGAAGATCAAGCAGCAGAGAACTCCTAAGTACTCTACCAGAGCTTACAACAGATGCAAGATCTGCGGACGTCCCCACGCTTACCTCAGAAAGTTCGGCATTTGCCGTATCTGCTTCAGAGAGCTTGCTCACAAGGGACAGATCCCCGGCGTAAAGAAGGCAAGCTGGTAATCTCCGCTTGACTCTCACCCCCGCTATTACGCTTATTTTAACAAGGAGGTTATGGTATGCAAATTACCGATTCAATTGCTGATATCCTTACAAGAATCCGTAACGCCAACACTGCTAAGCACGCTACTGTTGACGTGCCCGCTTCCAATATGAAGAAGGCTATCGCTCAGATTCTTGTTGATGAAGGTTATATCAAGAGCTATCAGATAATCGACGACGGCAAGCAGGGTGTTATCAGAATCACCCTCAAGTACGGCGAAAATAAATCTCAGGTCATCACCGGTCTGCGCAGAGTTTCCAAGCCCGGCCTTCGCATTTACTCCAGTTGTGAGGATATGCCCAAGGTTATGAAGGGTCTCGGTATTGCCATTGTGTCTACTTCCAAGGGAGTTATGACTGACAAGAAGGCAAGAGAGCTCAATGTCGGCGGCGAAGTCCTTGCATTCGTATGGTAAGGAGGAACTAAAGCTATGTCAAGAATAGGCAGAAAGCCCATTGCTGTTCCCGCAGGCGTTGATGTAAAGATCGACGGTAATACCGTTACTGTTAAGGGTCCCAAGGGCACACTTACAAAGTCTTTTCACAAGGATATGATCATCAAGCTCGAGGGCAATGAGATCATCGTTGAGCGTCCTTCCGAGGATAAGCTCCACAAGTCCCTTCACGGACTTACTAGAACTCTCGTTCATAATATGGTTGAAGGCGTTACAACCGGCTTCTCCAAGTCTCTCGACATCGAAGGTATCGGTTACAGAGCTCAGAAGCAGGGCAAGAACCTTGTTATGAACCTCGGTTTCTCCCATCAGGTAATCGTTCCTGAGATCGACGGCATTACAATTGATGTTCCTGCTGCTACAAAGATCGTTGTTAACGGCATCGATAAGCAGGTTGTTGGTCAGTTCGCTGCTGAGATCAGAGAGAAGAGACCTCCTGAGCCTTATAAGGGCAAGGGTATCCGCTACACCGGCGAGCATATCATCCGCAAGGAAGGTAAGGCAGGTAAGGGTAAGAAGTAATTCTTTCCTTCGGTTTTTTCATTCAATACGAAAGAGAATGGGACAGTACAGCACTACTATTCTCCAGTTTGAAAAGGAGTTGAATTTAAAATGGTTAAGCAGATGAACAGAAAGGCTGCAAGAGCAAAGAGACAGGCAAGAGTACGTTATAAGATCAGCGGTACAGCAGCTTGCCCCAGACTCAACGTTTTCCGCAGCTCTAAGCATATCTACGCTCAGCTTATCGATGATGTTGCAGGTGTAACACTCGCAAGCGCTTCCTCTATGGACAAGGGCTTCGAGGGCAACGGCGGCAACAAGGACGGCGCTTTCAAGGTCGGAGAGGCTATCGCTGCTGCTGCTAAGGAAAAGGGCATCACAGATGTTGTTTTCGACAGAGCAGGTTACCTTTACCACGGCAGAGTTGCTCAGCTCGCTGACGGCGCAAGACAGGGCGGTCTTAACTTCTGATCCTATATGATCGGATACACTTTTAAAGGAGGTTATACTTTTGGCTAAGATAGACGCTACAAACCTTGAACTTACCGAAAAGGTCGTTGCTATTAACAGAGTTTCCAAGACTGTTAAGGGCGGCCGTATCTTCAAGTTTGCCGCTCTCGTTGTTGTCGGTGACGGCAACGGCACTGTTGGCTTCGGTATCGGCAAGTCAGGCGAAGTTCCCGACGCTATCCGCAAGGGTATCGAGGACGCTAAGAAGAATTTAACTAAAATCGCACTCAGAGGCTCAACAATCCCTCACGAGGTTATCGGTGAATTCGGCGCCGGCCGTGTTCTTATGAAGCCCGCTGCTCCCGGTACCGGTGTTATCGCAGGCGGTCCCGTTCGTGCAGTTATCGAGGTTGCCGGAATCAAGGATATAAGAACCAAGTCTCTTCGTTCCAACAATGCCTGCAACGTTGTAAGAGCTACTCTTCAGGGACTGACAAGCCTTCGCAGCGCTAAGGAAGTTGCTGCTGTAAGAGGCAAGTCCGTTAAGGAAATTTTAGGCTAAGGAGGATGACTGAAATGGTTACTATTAAGCTTGTAAAAAGTCTTAACAGCTGCAAAAAAGACCAGATCGCTACCGCTCATTCTCTCGGTCTTAGAAAAATCGGCGACACTACTACTCAGCAGGATAATGCTGCTGTTCAGGGTAAAATCAGAAAGATTGCCCACCTCATTAATGTAACTAACGCTTAAATTGCAGGGAGGTGCGATTAGTATGAAGTTATTTGAACTTTCTCCCGCCGACGGTTCCGTTAAGGACGTAAAGAGAATCGGCAGAGGCCACGGCTCCGGTAACGGCAAGACTGCCGGCAAGGGCCACAAGGGTCAGAATGCCCGTTCAGGCGGCGGCGTAAGACCCGGCTTTGAAGGCGGTCAGATGCCTATGACAAGAAGAATCCCTAAGAGAGGATTCAACAACATTTTCGCTACTAAGTATTCTACCGTTAATGTTTCCGACCTCGACAAGTTTGTTGACGGCACAGTTGTTGATGCTGAGCTCCTCGCAGCAAGCGGTCTTGTAAAGAACACAGCTAACGGCGTTAAGATCCTCGGCAACGGAGAGCTTACAAAGAACCTTACTGTTAAGGCTTCGGCATTTTCCGCTTCCGCTAAGGAAAAAATCGAGAAAGCAGGCGGGAAGGCTGAGGTGATGTAATGTGTTCGAGACCTTGCGCAATGCTTGGAAAACACCTGAGCTGAGAAAAAAGCTCTTATACACATTACTCATTATCGTTATTTTCCGTCTCGGCTGCGCAGTTCCCGTTCCATTTCTCATTCCTACCGCTCTTGCGGGTATGGTGCAGGACGGCAACATATTCGGTTATCTGGATATGCTGTCAGGTGGTGCGCTTTCTAAAGGAACTGTTTTCGCTCTTTCGATCCAGCCCTATATCAACGCTTCGATCATCGTTCAGCTCCTGACCTATGCGCTTCCTCCTCTGGAGAGTCTTCAGAAAGAGGGAGAAGAGGGAAGGAAAAAGCTGCAGAAGATCACAAACTATGTTGCCCTTGCAATATCGCTGGTAATGTCTTATGCATATTACCTGACTATGAGAAGCCAGGGCGCAGTACAGTACACCTCGGGCTTTGACGGAGTTTTCGCAGCTATCGTTATTATCGCAGTTTTCACCGCAGGTTCAAACCTCATCGTTTTCCTTGGTAATCTGGTGAACGAGAGCGGTATCGGAAACGGTATCTCCATTATCCTCTTTGCAGGTATCGTGGCAAGATTCCCCACCGATATTATGGACATATTCACTGTCGCCAAGAGCGACCCCGGCAAGTATCTTGCACCTGCGATTTTCGTACTGGTCATCTATGTGGCTATGATCGCTTTCATCGTTCTTATGAATAATGCTGAGAGACGTATCCCCATTCAGTACGCTAAGAGAGTTGTGGGCAGAAAACAGTACGGCGGTCAGAACACACATATTCCCATTAAGATCGCAATGAGCGGCGTTATGCCTATCATCTTCGCTATGGCGTTTATGTCTATTCCTCAGACCCTTGAAATGTTTATCAAGAGACCCACTGACCCTCAGGGCTTCTGGCAGAATTTCTATGTCGGATTCCTTAACTTCTTCAACTTCAATGGCATATGGTATGCTATTATTTACTTCGTTCTTATTATTGCATTCAATTATTTCTATGTTTCAATGCAGTATAATCCTATAGAGATCGCTAACAACCTCCGTCAGAACAACGGCGGTATCCCCGGTATAAGACCCGGTAAGCCTACAAGCGATTTCATTCAGAGAGTCCTTTCAAAGATCACTCTCATCGGCGCTGTGTGCCTCGGTATCATCGCTATCTTCCCCATTCTGTTCCATATGGCAGTTCCTGCTATGAACATCTCTATGGGCGGTACTTCGATACTGATCATCGTCAGCGTTGCTCTCGAAACCGTCAGAACTCTTGAATCCCAGATGATGATGCGTCACCACAAGGGCTTCCTTGAGTAATGAATAAACCGACAGAAAGGCGGAAATGTAATGAATCTTATTCTTCTCGGCGCACCCGGCGCCGGCAAGGGTACTCAGGCTGAAGTTATCAGCAATACCCTCCACATTCCCCAGATTTCTACAGGCAATATCCTCAGAGCTGCTGTTAAGAACGGCACTGAGTGCGGTCTCAAGGCTAAGAGCTTTATGGACGCAGGTGCTCTTGTTCCCGATGAAGTCGTTATCGGCATTCTTAAGGACAGGATCGCTGAAGATGACTGCAAGAACGGTTTCATTCTCGACGGTTTCCCCAGAACTGTTCCCCAGGCTGAGGCTCTCGAGGCTATGGGCGTTCAGATCGACAAGGTTATTGAGATCTCCGTTCCCGATGAGGCTATCAAGGCTCGTCTGGGCGGCAGAAGAGTCTGCGAATCCTGCGGTGCTACCTATCACATCGAATTTAACCCTCCCAAGGTTGAGGGCAAGTGCGATAAGTGCGGCGGCAATGCTGTTCAGCGTAAGGACGATGCTCCCGAAACTGTTATCGACAGACTTAAGACTTATCACGAAGCGACCGCTCCTCTCGTTGATTTCTATCAGAGCAAGGGCAAGCTCAAGACCGTTATCGGTCAGAGCGAGGTCTCTGAGACTTCCAAGCTCGTTCTTGAAGCGGTCAATGCCTGAATTTTTAAAGAAGGCGCAAAATGATCAGTGTAAAATCAAAATCCGAACTGGAAAAGATGCGTTTAGCCGGAAAAATTTCGGCTAACGCTCTCCACTACGGTGGACAGTCCATTCGTGTGGGTATGTCAACCTATGAGCTTGACAAGATCATTCACGATTATATCGTTAAAAACGGCGCTAAGCCCAATTTCCTCGGTTACGGAGGATTCCCCGGCTCCGCCTGCATTTCGATAAATAATAAGGTGATCCACGGTATTCCGTCCAAGCACGAATTCATCAAGGACGGCGATATCGTCAGCATTGACACAGGTGCTGTCATTGACGGATTCAACGGCGACAATGCTTATACGTTTGCTGTCGGTAATGTTTCTGAGGAAGCGAAGCAGCTTCTCCGTGTTACTGAAGAGGCTCTTTACAAGGGCATCGAACAGGCTGTTGTGGGCAATCGTATTGGCGATATATCCCACGCTGTGGAGGAGCACGTCACTTCTTATGGATACGGCGTGGTCAAAAAGTATGTCGGTCACGGAGTGGGCACTAAGCTCCACGAATCTCCCGAGATCCCCAATTTCGGCAAGCCCGGAAGAGGTCCGAGACTGGTAGCAGGTATGACTATCGCCATCGAGCCTATGATCAATGCGGTAGGTGAAGAAGTTCTCGACAACTTCCCCGACGGCTGGACCGTGTTGACTAAATCGGGTTCACTCTCTGCTCACTTTGAGCACACAGTCGCAATCACGTCCGATGGCCCCGTAATTCTTACTAAGCCTACTATTATTTAAGGGGGACGCTGATGTGGAAGCATTAATCGGCAGAATTGTCCGCAGCTGCGCAGGAAGAGACAATGGCAAATTCCTCGTTGTGATAAAAACGGACCAAGGCTTCGTTTATGTGGCAGACGGCAAGGAACGTAAACTCGCTTCTCCAAAAAAGAAAAGCTTAAAACACGTTAAACCTACCAATACTGTTATTGACACGGAGAGTCTGACCGACAAGAAGCTCAGAAGCGTTATTATGGAGTTTTCTGCTCCTGATAATTAACCGAAACTACATCCAAGGAGGCTGTCAGCTTGTCTAAGGAAGATGTTATTGAGATCGAGGGTACCGTCATCGAAGCCCTCCCCAACGCCAACTTTCAGGTTGAGCTTGCTAACGGACATAAGATTCTTGCTCACGTATCGGGCAAACTGAGAATGAACTATATCAGAATCGTTCCCGGCGACAAGGTTACTGTTGAAATGTCCCCATATGACCTTACCAAGGGCAGGATCACGTGGAGAGCAAAGTGATACGGATCACCGCTATTTGCTGATTTTTTCAGCACAACACTCACAAAGGAGGAATTATAATGAAAGTAAGACCTTCAGTTAAGCCTATCTGCGAAAAGTGCAAGGTTATCAAAAGAAAAGGCAAAATAATGATCATATGCGAAAATCCTAAGCATAAGCAGCGTCAGGGCTGATTGCTGTAGCTGTTCACACAGCTTGAAACAAGGATTAAAATAGCCATAACACACTGGGCGAAAGTCCAAATTTTATTCGGAGGTGTATTTTTAATGGCACGTATTGCCGGTGTTGACCTTCCCAAGAATAAGAGAGTTGAAATCGGACTCACTTATATCTACGGTATCGGTCGTAAATCTGCGGATACTATTCTCGCAAACACAGGTGTAAACCCTGATACAAGAGTAAAGGATCTCAGCGAAGACGATGTTGCTAAGCTCCGTGACTACATCGACCACAACTTCATCGTTGAGGGCGATCTCAGAAGAAATGTTGCTCTTAATATCAAGCGTCTGGTTGAAATCGGCTGCTACAGAGGCGTTCGTCACCGCAAGGGTCTCCCCGTAAGAGGTCAGAGAACCAAGACTAACGCAAGAACCCGCAAGGGCCCCGTAAAGACCATCGCTAACAAGAAGAAGTAAGGAGGGATTGAACAATGGCTCAGGTTAAAGGTAAAAAGACTACCATCAGAAGACGTCGTGAACGTAAGAACATTGAAAATGGCGCTGTTCATATCCAGTCCACTTTCAACAATACTATTGTAACTATCACCGATACTCAGGGCAATGCTCTTTCTTGGGCATCTGCAGGCGGTCTCGGTTTCAGAGGCTCCAAGAAGTCTACTCCTTTCGCTGCTCAGACTGCTGCTGAAACTGCTGCAAGAGCTGCTATGGAGCACGGTCTTAAGACCGTTGAGGTTTACGTTAAGGGCCCCGGCGCAGGAAGAGAAGCTGCTATCAGAGCTCTCCAGACCGTTGGTCTCGAAGTAAGACTTATCAAGGATGTTACTCCTATTCCTCACAATGGCTGCCGTCCTCCCAAGAGAAGACGTGTCTAATTTACAGGAGGTGTTATTGAAATGGCTTTAAATAAAGAACCTATCCTCAAGAGATGCAGATACCTGGGTATCAGCCCTATGGTTATGGGCGTTTCTAAGGAGTCCAAGAGAAATCCCGGCGCTAACAGCAGAAAAAAGGTTTCTGAGTATGGTATGCAGCTCAAGGAAAAGCAGAAGCTGAAGTTTATCTACGGCGTACTTGAGAAGCCCTTCTTCCACTACTTCGAGATCGCTTCCAAGATGGAGGGTAAGGCCGGTGATAACCTTATCACTATCCTCGAATCCAGACTTGATAATGTTGTTTACAGAATGGGTCTCGCTCTCACAAGACGTGAAGCAAGACAGCTTGTTACTCACAGACATTTCACTGTTAACGGCAAGCGTGTAAACATTCCCTCTTATCGCGTTAAGGAAGGCGATGTTATCGCTCTCTACGAGGGAAGCCGCAGCAGCACTAAGTTTAAGGACGTTGTTGAGCAGACTGCTACAAGAGTAGTTCCTCTCTGGCTCGAGGCTGACAAGGCAAACTTCTCCGCTAAGGTTGTTCGTATGCCTTCCGTTGAGGACCTCGATTACGAGACTCAGACACACCTTATCGTCGAGCTGTACTCCAAGTAATAGCTTTAAATATACTATGCACCGCTTTTGGGCGGCGCATAGATATATGTACGTTTACTAACAATGCGACTATAGGAGGGTTATATTAATGCTTGAAAAAATCGAAAAGCCGGAAATTGAGACCGTCAAGCTGGAGCCTAATGGCACCTACGGTATGTTCGTTCTAGCTCCTCTCGAGCGCGGCTATGGTACTACTCTGGGCAACAGCCTCAGACGTGTACTGCTCTCCTCGCTTCCGGGTGTTGCTGTCACATCTGTTAAGATCGACGGTGTTCACCACGAATTATCCACTATTCCCGGGGTTAAGGAAGACGTTACTGAGATCATTCTTAACCTTAAAGGTCTGACTGCAAAGCTTTACGGCGAAGGTCCAAAGACCATCTATATCGAGGCTGAGGACGAGTGCGAAGTCACCGCAGGCGATATCAAGACCGATTCTGAGGTCGATATCCTTGTGCCTGAAATGCATATCGCTACTCTCGGTAAGGACGCTAAGCTTTATATGGAGATCACTATTGACCGAGGCAGGGGCTATGTTCCTGCTGAAAAGAACAAGCAGATTTTCAATCTCGGTATTGATGTGATCGCTGTTGACTCTATTTACACGCCTGTACTGAAGGTAAACTTCCGTGTCGAGGATACTCGTCTCGGTCAGGTTACGGATTACGACAAGCTTATCCTTGAGGTATGGACCGATGGTACTGTATCCGCTAAGGAAGCTGTGTCTCAGGCAGCCAATCTCCTCATTGAGCATCTGAAATCATTCAGCAATCTTTCCGATGAGTCCTCTATCACCGCTGAGATGATGGTGGAGAAGGACGACAAGGGCAAGGAGAAGATCCTTGAGATGACCATTGAGGAACTTGACTTGTCAGTACGTTCATTTAACTGCTTGAAGCGTGCGGGAATCAATACAGTTGAAGATCTGATAAGCAAATCAGAAGAAGAAATGATGAAGGTTAGAAACCTCGGTAAGAAGTCATTCGATGAGGTCAAGGAAAAGCTCCAGTCTCTGGGCTTCGACCTCAGCAGCGAGGAAGAATAACCGTTCTATATTTGGTAAGGAGTGAATCACAATGCCGGGAACCAGAAAACTGGGCAGAACAAGCGACCATAGAAAGGCTATGCTGAGAGCTATGGTTACATTCCTGCTTGAGAATGGCAGAATTGAAACTACAGTTACCAGAGCGAAGGAAGTTCGCTCTATGGCTGAAAAAATGATTACTATCGCTAAGACTAATGACCTGAACTCCAAGCGTCAGGTTCTTGCTTACGTTACTAAGGAAGATGTTGTCAAGAAGCTTTTTGACGAGATCGCTCCTAAGTATGCTGATGTAAACGGCGGTTACACCAGGATCGTTAAGATCGGTCCCCGTCGTGGCGACGCTGCTGAAATGGCAGTTATCGAGCTTGTTTGATTTTAGCTGAAATGTCCCCCTGTCCTTTCGGGCAGGGGGATTTTTTTTGTCTGAACTTTATTTCGGGTCATCAAAAAAAGCGACCGGGAAAAATCACGGTCGCTTTTTTCATTTGGAATTGTTTAGCTTTTACGCTCTGACATCAAGTACAGAACCTATCTGACCCTGGACTTTGGGCATATTCTGAGCCATTTCGATAATGCCCTGTGCCTGAGTTTCCATAACGTCCTGTGTCTTTTTCACCATTGCAGTGCTGACCGCAGTCGCAAGCTGAGCCTGCTTCATACTTGTTGCCATTGAAGCGATTGCTGTAGGATCCATAATAACACTTCCTTTCGATGTCTCTTATAAAATTTTCAGAAGTTATGCGTCCATCTCGCCGATAACGCTTTTGAGCTCTTCAATGCCCGAAACAGCTTCTGCTACAAGCTCTGCCGCATTCTTTGCGCTGCTGTCGATCTGAGAGGTGAACTCGCCTATGGACTTTATCTTGTCCTCGATCTTATCGGCAGAGCTCTTGGAGGTCTCTGCAAGGCTTCTGACTTCCTGTGCGATAACGCCGAAGCCCTTGCCGCTTTCCTTTGCTCTTGATGCTTCAATTGAAGCGTTGAAGCCCAGGATACGGGTGTTCATTGCGATATCCTGGATAACCTTTGCGGCATCACCGGCGGTCCTGACCTCGGAAACACATTTGTCGGCAAGCTCGGAAAGCTGTCTGAACTTTTCGTCCATTGAGGAAACTGCGCTGATGCAGCTGCCCGCAATATTATTGACACGCTTTATAACATCACTGTTTGCAGAGAGATTTCCCTTAAGTGAATCATTGTGCTGTTTAAGCTGATAGCTTGAATATGCCATTGAAGAAATATTTTTCGCAATGGTATGCAGAAATTTTGCGGCTGCTTCTACCTTTTCCTTGGGAACTATCTTTACTTTTCTGAGAGCTGCAATGTATTCATCGGGATCTATGCCAAGCTCTCTCGCAATTTTGCGGAACTTTGCTTCATCGGGCTTTTCGGTAAGTACCTGTCCCCCGATAAATGAGCCTATGAACTCACCGTCTACCATAATTGGCGCTGCAAAGTCCATAAGTCCGCCGTGACACGAATACGCCGCAGCCCTGCCTGTGCGGTGGGTCTGTTCACCGCCGTCACGGTCACATTTTTCGCATCTTTCGCAGCCGATTCTTGAGCGACGTGTATATTTCATACAGAAATCGGTAAAATTGCTGCCTTTTGTAACGGGGTTGCCGTCAGCATCTGTGGTAAGGGCTGCCATTCCTGTGACCTCGGCAAAACCGTCCTGTATTTCCTGAAGCATCTGAACGCTTATCAGGTCTGTAAGTTTAATGGAAGACATTATGTAAAACCTCCGTGTGTGTATTTCTTCATTCCGCAAAGAATTTTCTATATATTGATACATACTAATTTTACAATATTATCTTCTGTTTGTCAATGAATAATTGAAACTTTACAGTCATTTCGTGCAAAAGATACAAATAACAGTGCTTCAATATGATGATAACGGAAAAACACGGGAGGTGAATGTGGATTTATGATAATTACCTATTGATAAATCGGAGAATATGTAGTATAATAAAAATGAATATTTTGTAGTTGTCCGAGGTGTCCGATTTGTATTATTGCTGCGGTATTTCCGACAAGGGAGCTGTCCGTGAGAACAATGAGGACGCTTATCTTGTAAATAAGATCGTTTTGTCAAAGGCTCAGATGGAAAGCGACGTGAATGCGCCGTTCATTGCCGCTGTTGCCGACGGTGTGGGGGGTGAAGCATCCGGTGAGATAGCCTCACATATGGCTCTTGACCTGCTTTCCGCCGTCCGTCCGAGAAAGTCCACCGATTTCAGGGCGAAGCTTCTTGCCATTCATTCAAAGCTCAAACGCTATGGCATTACCCACGGAAGCTCCGCCAATATGCAGACCACACTCTGCGCTCTTGCGGTGGACGAAAACGGGAAAGCCTATGTGATAAATGTGGGGGATTCCCGAATGTACCGTTTCAGAGGGGGAGTTATAAAACAGCTCTCCACCGACCAGTCCCTTGTGCAGATGCTTTTTGACCAAGGGAAAATAACGGGTGAGGAGAAAAAGACCCACGCCCAGCGGAATGTCATCTTCCCCGTTCTGGGAAATATTGCCGATGACCCCGACCCCTCCGTTACCGAGATAGAGGGGGGCATAAAAAAAGGCGACATCATAATCATATGCAGTGACGGGCTTTCCGACTACATCACTACGGGCGAGTTTGAGGAGATACTTGCTATGCCTATGCGCCTGCCTAAGCGTCTCCGCTGTCTTATTGATGCGGCTATGGACAACGGCAGCACGGACAATATCACTGTGGTCGGTGTCTCTGTCAGATAATCATTTGATGAAAAAGAAATAGATGAGCCCATACAGCACGGAGGCGGCTGTTCCATAGAGGATAACAGGTCCTGCGATAATGAATATCTTCGCTCCGAGACCTAAGATATATCCCTCGGACTTGAACTCCACCGCAGGCGATGCCACGGCATTTGCAAAGCCCGTTACGGGCACGAGAGTTCCCGCTCCGCCGTATTTGGCAAGCTTTTCGTAAAGGCCCAGTCCTGTGAAAAAGGCGGACAGGAACACGAGAGTTATTGTGCAGAATGCAGCTGCGGTGCGGTCGTCGCAGCCGAGATAGGCATACAGGTCGGTAAGCGCCTGCCCTATGACGCAGATAAGCCCGCCGATGAGAAATGCAAGAGGCACATCACGCATACATTTTGAATCGGGCGACGCTTTTTTTACCATTTCGCTGTACTGCTTCTGAGATATTTTCATATATATCATTCCTTTGTAAATTTTTATATTATGTTACCCCGAAAGCAAAGTAATATTCCCCGAAAAAATGTGAAAAGGAGAATGACCAATGCTAAAAAACATATTATCAAACGAGACCTGCGCAAAATGCCGTATGTGCTGCATTTTTGACAAGTATGACGTGTGGGAGACCCCTGTTATAACCCGTGAGCTTTACACTAAAATATCCGCAGAGCGCCCTGACCTGAAAATGGTCTCCAGGGGAAACGGCGGCGGATATGTTTTCAATATGGAGGACTGCTGGGACGAGGACAGGGAGCTTTACATCTGCCCCGCTCTTGACCCCGACAAGGGCTGCACCCTTGGGGAATGCAAGCCTTTTGACTGCCGCATATGGCCGTACAGAGTTATGGACCTTGGGGGTACAAGGGTAATTTCCATTGCATCGGTCTGTCCCGACTTGTACAAAAAGCCACTTAATGTTCTTGTGGAAGAGCTTGACAACGGGCTTGGAGACATAATTTTTGCGGAGGCGGCGAAAAATCCCGCTATCGTTAAGCCTTATGAGCAGGGATACCCCATTCTTAAGGTGAGAACGGAGCTTTGCAGCCGAAAGGTACGCCTTGCGGAGGTGACACGAAGTGACCTGCCGTTCCTCTGCGAGCTATACAACCGTGCGGGAATACCCGATGATCTGGGTGCGGGAAAGCTTGACATTGATGACTGGGACGAAGCCTTCGAGCAGTGGCGTGAGGACGGCGATGAGGAGAATTACATCGTATATTACGGCTCCGACCCTGCGGGCTGGATAAAGCTCAGCGGTCTTGAAAGCGGTGACTGCGGCTATATCTCAATGCTGGTCATTGCTCCCGAATACAGGAGGCTGGGCATAAGCCGTGAATGCATAGGGCTTGCCGAGGAAATTTTCATCGAAAAGGGCATCAATACTGCCGCTATGCACATAAGAACATCAAACACTGCTGCTGAAAAATGCTGTATTAGCTGCGGCTACACTCTCGTTTCCGAGGATACTCCCGATGACGGAAACGTTATGTATATCAAGGAGGATCTTAATGAAAATTATCGCACCCTATCATGAAATCATCTCGAATATAAACGGAGCGGAAATGCTCCGGAATATAGAGCTTTGCGGCAGAGTATGCTACAAGAGCGAGGACAGGATAACCGACGGTTCGGCGGAGAAATTCGTGGGAATGATACTTAAATCGGGTCACGAGTCCGTTCTCGAGCACGAAAAAATAACCGTGAGATTTGTCTGCGACAGAGGTGTTACTCACGAGATCGTCCGCCACCGCATCGCAAGCTACAGCCAGGAGAGCACCCGCTACTGCAATTACTCCAAGGATAAATTCGGCGGGGAAATCACCTTTATCCGCCCCTGCTTCTGGGCTGAGGACGACGAAAAATATGCGGTATGGAAAGAGACTATGCAGGGCATTGAGGATTCCTACGGAAAGCTCATCTCTCTGGGCGCAAAGCCTGAGGAGGCAAGAAGCATTCTCCCCAATTCCGTGAAGACCGAAATAATGGTGACGATGAATCTCCGTGAGTGGAGGCACTTTTTCAAGCTCCGCACCTCCGAGCGTGCCCACCCCCAGATAAGGGAGATCGCCATTCCTCTTTTAAATGAGCTTAAGGGGCTTGTACCCGTGATATTTGACGATATTAACGGAGCGGACGCTTCGTATTGAGGTGAAATGAAATGAGCATTAACATTGCCATAGACGGCCCTGCGGGAGCGGGCAAATCCACCATTGCACGAAAGGCAGCCGCAGAGCTTGGCTTCATTTACGTTGACACGGGGGCGCTTTACCGCTCCGTGGCGTATTACTGCATTGCTGCGGGAGCTGATGTGAGTGCTCCCGAGAGCGTTGAAAGGCTGCTGCCCGAAATTACTCCCGAGCTGCGGTTTATTGACGGCGTTCAGCACGTTTTCGTAAACGGCAGCGATGTTTCCGACAAAATTCGCACCCCACAGGTGTCGATGGCTGCGTCAAAGGTGTCCGCTATCCCTGCGGTAAGGGCATTCCTTTTTGATTTGCAGAAAAAAATCGCCCGTGAGAATGACATCATTATGGACGGCAGGGACATCGGCACGGTGGTGCTGCCCGATGCCGACCTTAAAATATTCCTGACAGCCTCCCCCGAGGCAAGGGCTGACAGGCGGTATGCGGAGCTTAAGGACAAGCCCGATGCGCCCGCATACGAGCAGGTGCTTGCGGACATTATCAAGCGTGACCACGATGACTCCACCCGTGCAATTGCGCCCCTGAAGCAGGCTGATGATGCTGTGCTGTGCGATACAACGAAGCTTTCACTTGAAGAGAGCATTGACAAAATAATCGGAATGATAAGAGGGGTAAAAAAGTGAGCGCCGATGAAATATTCAGCGAGCTTTCCGCTCTGCCCGAGGTAGAGGCTGTTGCATTGGGCGGTTCGAGGGCATCGGGAAAATATGACGAAAAGTCGGACTATGATGTTTACGTGTATATCCTCAGTGATATCCCCGAGGAAACAAGAAGAGCTATTCTGTCAAAATACTGCTCCGCTGCGGAGATAGGCAACCGTTTCTGGGAGACCGAGGACAATGTAACTCTTTCTGACGGGACCGATATGGACATTATCTACCGCCGCCTTGATGATTTTGCGGAAGAGGTGGCAGATGTGGCAGAGCGCTTTTCGGCGCACAACGGCTACACCACCTGTATGTGGCACAATCTGAAGCAGTGCAGGGTGATAACGGACAAAAACGGTCGTCTTGCCGAAGCAAAAAAGCGGTTTGATATCCCATATCCCGAAAAGCTCCGCCGTAACATCATAGAGCGGAATATGCGTCTTATAAGCGGCAGTCTCCCGAGCTATGACGCTCAGATAGCCAAAGCCTGCGGACGGAAAGACCGCAACAGCATCAATCACCGCACAGCCGAATTTATGGCATCATATTTCGATGTTATATTCGCCCTTAACCGTATGACACACCCGGGTGAAAAGCGGCTTGTAAGCATATGCAGGGAGCAGTGTGCAGTTCTTCCCCGTGACTTTGAGGAAAACCTGAACAGCCTTTTTACCGCTTCGGGCAATGCCGAATATGACAATATCCCGCTTATTGTAAAGAGGATATCGGAGGAACTGAAAAATACTGTAGAATAAGAAAGCAAAAGGAGACCTGTATGAACGCTTTTGTAAGATACACCGTAATGGGTATATATAAGCTGTTTTACAATTTCAAAATAGAGGGCCGGGAAAATGTCCCCGAAAAGGAGGGCGTTATCATAGCCTGCAATCACCGCAGTTATGCCGACCCTGTTATTATAACTATGCCGATGAAAAAGCCCGTCACATATATGGCAAAAGAGGAGCTTTTCCATAACAGGCTTTTCGGCGCATTTATCCGCTTTCTGGGCGCATTTCCCGTCAAGAGGGGCGCAGGGGATATGAAGGTCATTGATGACTGCGTGGATATCCTTGAAAGCGGCAGAAATGTGGTCATTTTCCCCGAGGGCACACGCTCTAAGGAAAACAAGGTGGGCAGAGGAAAGACAGGGGTTGCCCTTATCGCCGCAAAATCGGGTGCTGACGTTCTCCCTATGGGCATTGTTTTCGAGGGGGAGAAGCTTCATTTCAGAAGCAAGCTCACTCTGAGGATAGGAAAGCTCATAAAGTCGGAGGAGCTTGACATCGGAGACGGCGACACAAAAAATCTTAAGAAAGTAAAATCCGTCATTATGAACTCCATAACAGAGCTTGTGGAGGGGCCTGAACCTGAGGAAATTTCTGCCGATAACGCTGAATAAGTCCGTAATTTATGGCAATAATACACATAAAGACGGTGTAAAAATTATGAAAAAATTCACAATTACCGCCACAAAGACCGCAGGTTTCTGTTTTGGTGTTGACAGAGCGGTAAAACTCGTGTATAATGAAATAGAACACGGCTTTAAGACTGCGACTCTGGGCGAGATAATCCACAATCCCACGGTCGTAAGCGACCTCGCCGCAAAGGGGGTCAGGGTGATAGATTCCCCTGCCGACGCTATGGACGGCGAAAAGGTCATTATCCGTTCCCACGGCGTGGGGGCTGATGTGTATAAAGAGCTTGAAGCCCGCAGCATCTCCTATGCCGACGGCACCTGCCCTTTTGTTAAGCGTATCCAGAACACTGCCGCAAAATGCTCCCGTGAGGGAAAGACAGTTGTTATTATGGGCGATGATACCCACCCCGAGGTCATAGGAATTGCGGCACATTGTGAAAACGGAGCGTATGTTCTTCGTGATGACGGGGAGCTTGAAGCGTTTCTGAAAAAAAATTATAAAAATTCAAAAAAAAAGGTTGCAATTATGCCGCAGACAACGTATAATATAAGTATGTGGCAAAATTGCGTGCATACAGCCGCCGCCTTTGATAATACCGAGACCTATGACACTGTTTGCAGTGCCACCTCGGAACGGCAGGCGGAAGCGGCACGGCTTGCCGGGGACAGCGATATTATGATCGTGGTCGGCGGGAAGCACAGCTCCAATACCGTTAAGCTCTTTCGGATATGCAGCGGGCTTTGCGGGACTTGCTTTCACATAGAAAGCCCTGGGGAACTTAGTTTGCTGAAAATGCCGAAAGGCTTTTCTAATAAAAGTGATATCCGCATAGGTATCACCGCCGGAGCGTCCACCCCGGCATCTATTATCAAGGAGGTCAAAAACCAGATGAGCGAAATTATCAAAAATATGGACGAGGACTTTAACTTTGAGGAGGCGCTCAACGCTTCTTTCAAAAGATTATATACCGGTAACAGGGTGAAAGGATACATAACTGCTGTAAACAACACAGAAGCTATCGTTGATGTCGGCACAAAGCACACAGGCTATGTGGCACTGTCCGAGCTGACAGATGATCCTTCTCTGAAGCCTGCTGATGTAGTTAAAGTCGGCGATGAGGTAGATCTTATCGTTATCAAGATCAACGACGCAGAGGGCATCGTTCAGCTCTCCAAGAAGAAGGTAGACGCACTCAAGGGTCTTGACGAGCTTGCCAAGGCTAAGGAAGAGGGCACTATCCTCGAAGGTACTGTTACAAACGTTGTTAAGGGCGGCGTTATCGTTCTCTGCAACGGCGTAAGAGTATTTATCCCCGCATCTCAGGCAACTATGCGCAGAGATGAAAAGCTTGAGGAGCTCCTCAAGAAGAACGTTAAGTTCAAGGTTATCGAAGTAAACGAGCAGAGAGGCAAGGCTGTCGGCTCCATCAAGCAGGTTCGTTCTGCTGAGAGAGACGCTGCTAAGGCTAAGTTCTGGGAAACCGTTCAGGTGGGCGACGTTTTCAAGGGCGAGGTAAAGTCTCTTACATCTTACGGTGCATTTGTTGATCTCGGCGGCATCGACGGAATGGTTCACATTTCCGAGCTCAGCTGGGATAGGATCAAGCACCCCTCCGAGGTCGTTTCTGTCGGCGATACTCTCGAGGTTTACGTTAAGGATCTCGACAAGGAAGCAGGAAGAATTTCCCTCGGCTACAAGAAGGACGAGGACAATCCCTGGGTCAAGTTCGAGAATGAGTACAAGGTTGGCGATGTTGTAAAGTGCAAGATCGTTTCCATCACTGCTTTCGGTGCATTCGCACAGATCATTCCCGGTATTGACGGTCTTATCCACATCTCTCAGATCGCTGACAAGAGAGTTACAAACGTTAAGGACGTTCTCTCCGTAGGCGACGAGGTTACAGCTAAGATCACTGAGATCGACTCCGAGAAGAAGCGCATCAGCCTTTCTATCAGAGCAGTTCTCGAGGAGAACGGCGAGGCTTCTGAGGAATAATCCTTAAGACAGCATATAAGTAAATTTTGCGGCAAGGTCATCAGACTTTGCCGCTTTTGCTCATTTTTTTGGGATAATCTACATTTACGAATACGTTTAACTGTTGAAATTGCACAAAGAGCAGCTAAAAATATTTATATAAAGACCATTGACATAAAAAGCAAAAAATGATAAAATTATATTGCAATTATTTTAAGATGCGTGATATGCGTTAGTATCCGCACACCGATGAAATTGCTTTCTGCCTTTGCAGCAGGCGGAAAACGGTTTCAATTTTTTAGGAGGAAAAAAGATGAATTTTAAGAAGACTGTTGCAGGAATCTCTGCACTGACATTCACACTCGGTCTCACTGCCTGCGGCGGCGGCCCCGAGGGTACGACCGAAAGCGAAGCTACCGTTACCACCACAACAGCAGCTACCGTTGAGCTCAACACTGCTACATATGCAGAAGAGGATCAGAAGACCCTCGATGACCTCGCAAACGAGAAGCTCCGTGACGTTGAGCTTGAGAATAAGACTATCAAGTGGCTCGCTCACTACGATATCAACCCCTCCACTTCCAAGGGTGACTCCGAAGCCGTAAACATCACTCTCTTCAAGAGCAAGTACGGCGGAAGCATTGAGTACATTCCCACCACTTGGGACACAAGATACTCCGACCTCTCCACTCACGTTCTGGGCGGCGACGGCGTTGACTTCTTCCCCTGCGATACAGCAGCTCTTCCTAAGGGCGTTATCAATGGTATGTTCCAGCCTGTTGATGATTACATTGATATGGATTCCGAGCTCTGGACTGACGTTAAGGACGCTATGGATATCTACAACTTCAACGGCAAGCATTATGAGTTCGTAAACTCTGTATCTGCTGAGGCTGTTGTTATCTACAACAAGCAGACTATCGAAGAGAACGGCTTTGACGATCCCTGGGAGCTTTACCAGGCAGGTGAGTGGAACTGGGATACCTTCACATCTATGCTTCAGCAGTTCTGCGACCCCGACAACGATCAGTGGGGTCTTGACGGTTTCTGGGCTGAGAAGGCACTCTTCCTTTCCGCAGGTGTTCCTTCCGTAACTTCCGACAATGGTTCTCTTAAGACAAATCTTATGGACGCTACTGTTGAAAAGGCTATGAACTTCCAGTATGACCTTTACAACAAGGGTCTTGTAATGGACAGATCTCTCTTTGACTGGGCTGAGCAGCCTGCATTTATGGGCGAAGGCAGAGAGCTCTTCTACATCGTTGGTGCTTGGCACGTACAGTCCAACCCCGACACATGGGCTACAGGCATTGCTCCCGAGAACCTCGGTCTTGCTCCTGTTCCCTCTCCCGCAGGTTCCGATCCTTATCAGGGTGCTACACTTGACGGTTGGGTACTCTGCAAGGGCGCAGGCAACCCTGAGGGCGTAGGTCTCTTCGCAGACTGCACACGTCTTGCTAACACAAGCGACGAGGCTATTGCTATCGCTGACCAGAAGTGCAAGGACGACTACCAGTGGAGCGATGAGCTCATCGCTATCAACAAGGAGATCAACGATCTCGCTCGTCAGTACCCCGTTGTTGACCTGGCAACAGGCGTTTCTACCGACGTTGCTTCCCTCACAACAGACGGCGGCGACAACATCGGTCTGAGAGCTGCTCTCCACGGCGTTGACTGGGCTACAAACAGAGAAGAGATCTCCGCAGTTGTTGAGATGCTCGTTCAGGAAGCTGACGATTCTCTCAAGTCTATTCAGTAATCTCTTACGCTAAATAACATTCGGGTATCATACTTCGGTATGATACCCGTTTTTGTGTAATATGGCTTTACTTTTGGGAGATATTATGCTATACTTTACTTACGATACTTGCGTTCAAAAATATACTATAGGAGTGATATGATGATAGACAGGTCAAACCTCCCGCCCTGCCCTGTAGAAACCACGCTGATGCTCATTGGAGACAAGTGGAAGGTGCTGATACTCCGTGACCTTATGGGGGGCACCAAACGCTTCGGAGAGCTGAAAAAATCGGTCACAGGCATATCGCAGAAAGTGCTGACCGCAAATCTCCGTGATATGGAAGAAAACGGGCTTATATCGAGAGAAGTATTCCCCGAAGTCCCGCCGAGAGTGGAATATACTCTCACAGAGCTTGGGGTAAGTATGAAGCCCATACTTGATTCAATGGCTGAATGGGGTACGGAATATAAGAAGATGTGTGTATAAAAATACCCGTGCTTTTGGTGTAAAGCACGGGTCATTTTTATACTTTTCTGAACGCCTGAAAAACAAGATACAGAAGCACGAAAACGAAGTTGTAAAGGAGAATGTTCGTCACCGTAAGCTCTGCCATTGAGCGGAGAAGCACAAGGGCAAGGGTGAGGAGTATTCCCAGAAGTATCTCCGCCGCCTGCATTGCAATTCCTGCGGAAATTGTTCCTCTCAGGCGGTTTGCGCCGAGAATGAGCTGTGCAAAGGAAGCGAATCTTCCCGAGCAGGCAAGGGTAGCAGGGCGCTTTGCGCTGTATTCCGTTGACTTTTCAAAGTCGGGGTGAAGTCGGAATGGGATAAGCTTGAAGAGGGCGGGGGAGACCTCGAACATCTCCGAAAGTCTGCTGACGGAGAGCATCGAATCCACCGAGCGGAGCATTACTGCTATACCGCCCTTTTCCAGCTCTTTAAGGGCGTTTTTGATGTGATAGGAGGGGGTAAGCTCGATGATGAACATTGCGGAGAGCTGACCCGAAATTGAAAGGTACACCGCAATTTTGTCGCCGTCGGTGTATTCATTTTCCTTGGCAATGGAGGGGAGACCTTCGATGCTGTGGTTCTGCATAAGCTCTCGGTTTCCGAGAAGCACACGCTTGTTGTTTATCCAGCCGCACAGTCCCATTGAATCCTCGTAAATGTAGCTTTCAACGGGGTCCAGCATCTCGGTCTTGCCCACGATTATGTCATAGAACATATTCCTGAGAATGCTGCCTGACTGGCTTGTAAGGCTTGCCGCCTCAACTATTGCTTCGTCAATGCTTGAATCGGGGAATGATTTGATGTTCCTGAGAACGATGCTTCCCGGAGGGAAAAGGGAGGCTGCGTCTATCATAACGCTGTTTACATCGCCAAATTCGTCGATGCTGTCAAAGCCCAGTATTGCACCCTGCTTTGAGCCGTATTTTGCGGAAGCCTTTTCCATCGGCAGGTTTACCACCAGCATCATTGCGAAGCAGGAGCATATTGCGACGCAGGCGGAGAATGTTGAAAGTCCCACGCAGAATGCTCCCATTGTGCCGTGCTCGGCTCTTGCGAGGAGGGCGGCTATAACGCCCAGGAGCAGACCTGCCACCGAGATTATGGGTGTCACCATTTTGCAGAAGCGGTCGGTGCTGTCGCTGGCGTATGATGTTTTAAGGAAATCGGTGATGACCTCGGTTTTCTGCATTCCCGCAAGGACGGGGAAATCGGTGAGTGAACCTCTCGTGAAATTCTGAGCCTTTTCCTCATCATTCAGCACAAAGAGGGCATATCGGTCATTGTCCCCCGAGATAAATGAAAAGCTGCGCTGGGTCCGGTTTATTATGAGCAGCTTGCCTATGGTGTTGAAGATAAGCGCACCGATGGCAACGGGGGTGTAGATGTACACGAAGCTGCCTCGTACCATATTTGAATCCGCAAGGGATATCATTGATGTTAGAAGGCTTGAAACAAGCGCCAGTGCCGACAGGGAATCGCAGTCAGCCTTGCCCGACAGGAGCTTTGAAAGTCCGCCCGAAATGGTCTGAGATGCCACAAAGCCCGCAACCACGCCGATAACGCTGTTTATGAACAGGAATACATCGGGCTGGCTGCGCTTGTTTATGAGCGTCAGCGAGTCAAGAACGGGAAGTGAGAAATCATTTGCAGCCGCCATATATGCGGTTACGGCAAAGCAGGCAAAAAGTACGATAAGCCTGAAAACAAGCTTGTTTTTCTGCCCTGCGATATGCTCCTGAATGTCGGGAGCGTCCTCAAGGCTCTCGAAATCTTCAAGCTCTTCGTTTTCCTCAGCCTGAGCGGTCTCGTCGGGGGAGTTTTCCTCCTCATCGCCTACAAGGACGAAATCCTTTATCTTCTTGCTTCTGCGCTCCTTGAGAGCGTTCAGCTTTTCGACCTCCGCATTGGTCTTGTCGGTGTTTATCTGGGAGGTGTCCTGAATAAGCTTGTCCGAAAGGTCAAGGTCGATGTCGGATATCTTTTTCCTCTCAATTGCGCCCTCGGAGCGTTTTATTTTTCGGCTGCCCTCCAAAAGCTCCGAGCCCTCGCCCCCTGCTTCCTCTTTCGCCATAAGCTTGTTGAAAATGTCGGTGAAGCCTTTGAGGGGAGATGTTTCGGAGCGCTTTAAGGACTGGGGCTGCTCCTTTTTCTCGTACTGACCGAGAATGCTGTCAAGGTCATCTATTGCTGCGTATTTATCAAAAGGATTTTCAAGGATATCCGAACCCGTTTTCGCAGATGTGTCATCACGCCTGGGGGATACCCTTTCGGGGCGAACCTTATGCTCGTGCTTTTCGCTGTGAGAGGGGGTGTCGTTGTATTTCTCGGCAAATTCCGCTTCCCTTTCAAGCTTTTCCGACAAGCTGGAGCCTGCACGGGGCTTTATTTCAAAGGGTATCTCGTGCTCCTCCTCACCGATGAGCTCGTCACGCTCTGCGGCGGTGAAAAGGGGAGTATTGCCGTATTTTTTATCGAAATCATCATCGTCATCAAAGGAAGAATGAACACCTTTGAGCCCCTCTGCAAGATCAAGCCCGAACTTCTTCTTTGCGGGCTTTACCCTGACCTTTTTCTTTGATGCCTTGTCCTCGGCAGGTGCAGGCTCATCGGCGGGGAACTTTCCCTCCGCTTTCAGCTCCGCATCGGTCTTAAGGTCATCGGGCATATATTTGCGCTCATAGTCGCCGCTGATTATCTCGTAATCTATCTGCTTGCTTTTCTTTATCCGTTCTTCCTCGGTGAGCTGTTCCTCGGGAATGTCGTGAACGGAAACGGGAGCGCTTTTCTTTCGTATCTCCTCGGGAGAGGGGTAATCCCCCGGCATTGAGATGTTTATACCGCTCAGATCAATGTCAGTGGTGTTGCTCCTGCTTTCAAAGATCTCCGCAAGCCCTGAGTCTTCATAATTTTTTGTGGCGGGGTAGCTGTTCAGAATATCGTCAAGAGACTGATCAGAAGAGCTTTTTCCGCCCGAGTATTCATTTAAAATTTCGTCAAGGGAAAATTTATCAGACAAATCAATTACCCTTCCTTTCCCGGGAGCTTTCCCTGTTTTCAGCCTCTTTTATTTGCCTGCTGCCGTTCTCTGACGGACAGCTTCATACATAAATATGCCTGCTGCAACGGAGGCATTGAGAGAGGTTATTTTTCCAAACATAGGGAGCTTTACAAGGAAATCGCACTTATCCTTTACAAGTCTGCCTATTCCGAAGCCCTCGGAGCCGATAACGAAAGCGGCGGGACCTGTGAAATCGGACTGTGTGTAATCGCTGCCCGATGCGTCGGTGCCGTATATCCAGACACCGTTCTTTTTAAGCTCGTCCATAGCCGCAGCGAGGTTTGCCACCCTTGCAACGGGGAGCCAGCTTGCCGCACCTGCGGAGGTCTTGTAAACGGTGGCATTCAGGGACGCACTTCTGCGCTTGGGGATAATTACGCCGTCAGCCCCTGCGGTCTCGGCTGTTCTGATGATAGCGCCGAGATTGTGGGGGTCTTCTATCTCATCGCAGATTATGATGAAAGGGGCTGTGCCCTTTTTCTTTGAGACATTAAGGATATCCTCAACGGAAACGTATTCCGCACAGGCTCCCGAAGCGATGATGCCCTGATGCGAAGCGCCTGCGCACATCTGAGTGAGCTTCTGGTCATTCACGTTCTTGATAACGATGCCCTTTTCCCTTGCGATCCTGGTGATAGCGCCGATGCTTCCGCCTGCGTCGCTGTTGACATATATCGTGTCGATAGCCTTGCCCGATTTGAGGGCTTCCATAACGGGATTTCTGCCGACGATAAGACCCTCTGCGGCTTCTCTGTCAGCGGCATCGGGGATATTTCTTTCAGGCTCTTCAAAACCCTTTTCGGGTCTGCCGTAGCTGCGGGGCTTTGAGGAATACTCCTTTTTGCTGCCGTTTTTTCCTTTGTTTTTATCAAAACGCTGATATGCCATATATTTTCTCCAATCCGCCGCCGAAGAACGGCTCTGCAAATAAGCATATTTTCCTATACTAATCTATTATACATCAAACGGCGGCCTTTTTCAATAGGGATATTAACAAAATTACCGCAGCTTATGGGGCGGTTGTATAGCAATATAACGCAAATCGGCATTCCGTTTCGGGGAATGCCGATGAGAATGTAATTATATTAAGGCTATTGGTATTATTTCCTGCTTCTCTTTTTGCGTCTGAGCTTTACCTTGACCGGCTTTTTCATAGCATTTGCCGCCGCTGCCGCAGCAGCTTCATCAATGAAATACTGCTGTGCTGTAAGGGGTTCTTCGCCCTCAGTGGGAGAAATACGCTTGTATGTGCCGTCGGGGAGCTGTATCCTTGCCTTTACGTTGTCCCTCATCATAATGTCGAAAATGTGGAGCACACGCTTTCTGAGCTCGGGGGATTTTACGGGGGCTGCCACCTCTACGCGGCGGATAGTGTTTCGGGTCATAAAGTCGGCGGAGGAAATAAAGATTCGCTGTCTGTCACCCTTGCCGAAAATGTATATTCTCGAATGTTCAAGATATCTGCCGACAATGCTCCTTACGGTGATGTTTTCGGTAAGACCGGGAACGCCTGCCACAAGGCAGCTTATTCCTCTTATGACCATTTCAATTTTAACGCCTGCGCAGCTTGCTTCGATAAGCTTGTCGATAAGCACCTTGTCGGTGAGGGAATTGAGTTTGAGACCGATATAGCCCTCTCCGCCGCTTCTTGCGGAGGCTATCTCGCCGTCGATAAAGTCGATCACCTTGTTCTGGAGGGAAAGGGGCGCTACAAGGAGGTGAGAGGTGTTTTCAACAAGATTTCCGATAGAAAGGGCATTGAACACCGTTCCCGCTTCCTCGCCTATCTCGGGGGCGGCGGTCATAAGGGAAAGGTCGGTGTAAAGCTCGGAGGTTTTTTCGTTGTAGTTTCCCGTGCCTATCTGAGTGATGTGCTGGAGCTCATTTCCGTTTTTGCGGGTTATGAGCATAAGCTTTGAATGCACCTTAAGGTTTTCGGGACCGTACATAACCTTGCAGCCCGCTCTTTCAAGGCGCTTTGACCACTCAATGTTGTTCTCCTCGTCAAAGCGTGCTCTCAGCTCAACGAGAACAAATACCTCCTTGCCGTTTTCTGCGGCATTGATAAGAGCCTCCACTATTTTGGAGTTAGATGCCACACGGTAGAGGGTTATCTTTATGGAAATAACGTCGGGGTCATTTCCCGCTTCGTTCAGCAGCCTGATGAAGGGGCGAATGCTCTCATAGGGATAGGAAAGCATAATGTCTCTTCTGAGTATCTGCTGTATCATCGGGATATTGGGCGAAATCGTTGCGGGGAGACGGGGAGAGACAGGCTCAAAGAACATTTCGGGGTGAGCCTTTTCTATCCTGTTGCGGAGGGAGAAGATAAAGCCCATATCAAGGGGAGCGGTGCATTCGGATATCTGCTCGTTTGAAAGCTCAAGCTGACGGCAGAGGTATTCCACAGCTTCCTTTCCCGGCTTTCCCGATATCTCGAGACGGACGGGGGCAAGCTTTTTGCGCTTTTTGAGAAGCTCCTCCATTACCTGTCTCAGATCGACCTCGTGATCGTAAAGTCCCTCTTCCATATTGATGTCCGCATTTCGGGTTATGCGGATAAGAGCCTTGCCAAGAAGTCTGTAATTCTCAAAAACGCTGCCGCAGTAGTGGAGGATAACATCTTCCGCAAGAAGAAATCTGAAACGGCTCTTGTCGGGCAGGGGGATTATGCGGGGAAAGCTGCCGCCTGCGGGGATAATTCCCAGCTTTACGGAGTTTTTGGACTCCAGATGTGTAACGGCATAAATTTCCTTGTTTTTGAGAAACGGGAACGGGTGGCGCTTATCCACCACCTGCGGGGAGATGAGAGGGCGTATCTCGGAATTGAAATATGCTCTGAGGTATCCCTCCTCCTCGGGAGTGAGGGAGGAGATCCTGACGTGCTCCACGCCTATTTTTTCAAGCTCCTTAACTGTGTCGAAATAGGTCTCGTCCTTGATGGGAACAAGCTCCCTAACACGCTTGTAAATGGCTTCGAGCTGCTCCTTCGGGGTCATACCCGTTTTGTTGTCCTCCTTGTTGTCGTCAACGAGGACACGGTCGGTAAGGGAGCCTACCCTTATCATAAAAAATTCGTCCAGATTGGACTGGAATATCTGTGAAAACAGGAGCCTTTCACAGAGGGGAACAGAGCTGTCCCGTGCCTCTTCAAGAACTCTGACGTTGAATTTGAGCCAGCTCAGCTCTCTGTTATCATAACAGCTTGTCATTGCGGTTAACCTCACTTTTTGGTTGATATTTTATTTAATAAATTCTTGCAGCTGAGAAATGAGCAAAGGCAGTTCGTCGAAAACAACATCTGAAATAATGCTCCAGTTTGTACCGTCATAATCGTGTACAAGACGGTGACGCAAACCTGAGATCATACCCCAAGGAATTTCGCTGTGTTTCTCCTTGTATTCTTTGGAAATGTTGTATGCGTGTTCACCTATGTTATACAGCGGTGTTGTGACCAGCCATTGCAGAGAGTATTCGTTCATAAGCCTGTCTTTGGTAATACTGTTTTCTTTAATGTAATTGCAAAGCTTCAATGAATATTCCAGTATTTTTCTGATACGCTGTTCATCTGAATATTTCACGCAACAAGCAGCCTCTCTTTCATAATAGTATCATAAAATTCACTGTCTCGATTGACTTCGTGTATCTCAAAAACGTCAACCTCTTTCTGAAAGGCTTCACGAAGCTCTTCCGCTAAGGAAAGGATCATAGTCAGCTTGAAGCTTTTGCCGCCGAATACGAGAAAATCAAGGTCGCTTTCGCTTGTGGCAAGCCCCTTTGCATATGAGCCAAACAAGTAAATGCCTTCGACCCGATATTTCAAGGCAATGGGTTTTACTATCTCTTTGATCTTGTCTATCGTCAGAATTTCGCCTGACATAGGAATGCTCCTTTCTGTAGTCTGCTGCTGCCTGTGGATCACTCACAATAATACAGCAGATGCGTCCTTATTCCCGAAAGCATCTCTCTGTAAAGCTCGGTGGCTTCGGTGAGACCGCAGGTCATAAGGGGGTCATTTAAGAATGCGTTGAACGCAATGTCGAGGTCACGCTCTTCAAATGCCTTTACCACCGCAGACCTGTTGTAAACGTGGCGGACGGAAAGTCCCGCAATGCTGTCGGGGAGCTTTCCTGCGCACACGGCTCTTACACTGTCACGGCTGATAAGGGCGTTTGTCTCAACGATCGCACCCGCAGGGAGATTTTCCACCTGTCCCCTGTTGGGCAGAGATACCGCCGAAATAAGATTGCCGCCGCCGCAGAGGGCACGTATCATCTCGGGGACCTCCGTTGCGTCCGCAGATTTGGGCAGAACGTCGCCGTTCATATATTTTTTCACCCTTGAGGTCTTGTCACTGAGCATTTTCTTGCGGTAATTCACCGTAACTGGTGAGAATTTCCACGCCGCCATTTCCTTTGTGTCCTTGGTGTACCAAGGGGGGCAGAACTCTGCAGCACAGCGGTCAATGACTGCGGGGATAAGCCCGAAACGAAGAAACAGGTCAAATTTTACCCTGTGACCGTCGGCATCGGGATTGCTCTTATACTCGTTTATGCGGAACTCATAGCCCGAGTCACCGTATTTTTCGGCATATTCCCTGAACATCGGCATAAGGCTCTCACCCTCATAGGTGATGTCGTCGAACCAGGAAAATCCGCTTATGCCCATAACGTTTGTTTTTATGTCACGTCTGCGGACACCGCTTATCTCCTTTTTCTCGCACACCATTGATGCGATAAGCTCCCTTGCGGCAAAGGTGTCAGAAGATGTCCCCACAAGCTTCATTTCGGTAAATTCGTTATGGAGCACGGTCATACACTCAGCCATAGGGGTGCAGAGGTTTATTACCCAGGCATTGGGGCAGAGGTGCTCTATCATATGGGAATATTCGGCGCACAGGGGCATAATTTTCAGCGCTCTTATGACCGAGGAAAGCCCCGAATTTTCACCGCCTGTCTGGAAAATGCCGTATGTTTCGGGGAGATGGAGCTGGCTCACCTGCTCGTCAAGAGTGCCGGGCTCAAAGGCAAGGATAACGAAATCTGCATCACGGAGAGCCTCCTCAGCTTCGTCGCAGGCAAGATATACGATATCCCCCCGTGTGTTTCCCCTGTCGTGGATATTGTTTCCGATGACCTCGTTTGCAAGGGCGCAGGTCTTGTCGGTATCATAAAGCTTCACCATTGCGCACAGATCGGTGTTCGCAAGCTCGGGGATAAGCTTCCAGCCGAAATTGCAGGAGCCGCCCCCTATGTATGCGATGTTAAGCCTTTCACTGTTCATTTATCCGCTGTTCCTTTCGTTTTTGTGTCTGATTATACTTACTTATATTATCCTATAATTATGCGGATTTGTCAAGGGCTTTGAGAAGGGTATTCACGGTATTTCAACGAGTAAATAAACAGTGAACATTTGATGCGAATATATTTCAAACCGCCACATATTACTGTAGGGGACGGGTTTCCCGTTCCGCAGTAACCAAAATTATAAAAAACGAGACGGGAGACCTGTCCCCTACAATAACTTATTAAGAAGAATAATTTACTCGTTGAAATACCGTGGAAAATTATACTTGCCCACCGCATTAAAATGTGGTATAATAAAATCAGCTTTTTCTGAAAGGAAGTTTTTCTAATGAGCAGCTGGAAAGATAATCTTATTGACATAGCACCGTATGTTGCGGGCGAGCAGCCGAAAAAGGCTGATTTTATCAAGCTTAATGCCAACGAAAACCCATATCCCCCCTCTCCCAAGGTGATAGAAGCGATAAGCCGCTTCAGGTCTGAGGGGCTGAACAAATATCCCGATGCGGACGCAACTCCTCTTGTCAGAGCCATTGCCGAAAGGGCAGGGCTTTCCGAGGATAATGTTTTTGTCGGAAACGGCTCCGATGATGTCCTTGCACTTTGCTTCAGAGCTTTTTTCAATTCGGGCAGACCTATCCTTTACCCCGATATCACATATTCGTTCTACCCCGTGTGGTGCAGTATGCTGAAAATACCCTATGAGCTTATCCCCGTTGATGATGACTTCAATATCAGAGCCGAGGATTATAAGCGTGAAAACGGCGGCGTTGTTATCTGCAACCCCAATGCACCCACAAGCATCGGCAGGGGACTTGACTTTATCCGTGAGATACTTGACGCAAATCCCGACAGCGTTGTTATCTGCGATGAAGCATATGTTGATTTCGGCGGCATTTCGGCGCTGCCTCTGTTAAAGGAATATCCAAATCTTGCAGTGGTTCAGACCTTCTCCAAATCCCGCTCAATGGCAGGAATGAGAATAGGCTGCTGCTTCGGCGGAAATGAGATCATAGCCGCCCTCAGAGCCGCAAAGGATTCATATAATTCCTATCCTGTTGACAGCGTTGCCATTGCCGCAGGCTGTGCATCTGTAGCGGACGAGGATTATTTCAGGGAGACTGTTTCCAAAATAATATCCACAAGAGGCAGGCTCACTGCGGCTCTCCGTGAAATGGGCTTTGATGTCAGGGACAGCAGCACCAACTTCCTTTTTGCCGCACACCCCCGCTATAAGGCAGCGGATATCAGTGCATTCCTTAAGACCAGGGATATCTACGTCCGCTTCTTCAACAAGCCGAGGATAGATAATCGCCTTAGGATAACCATTGGCACTGACAGCGAGATAGACGCACTTATCTCGGCGCTCAGGGAATACATTATATAATAAGCCTTTATATTTCAAAACGGTACATCAAAAGGGTCTGCGAAAAAAATCCGCAGACCCTTTTGATGTTACCTTTTCTGGTCGAGGTGACGTGACTTGAACACGCGGCCTCTTCGTCCCGAACGAAGTATAAAACAACCAATTTTCCCAGAAATCAAGCCAAATTCCAAAATGTTGTTGCAACCATTTTGCAACCTGATGCAAATCAGCCCATTTTCTCAAAGAAATCATCAAGCTTTGACATCTGATTTGCCTTGTATTCATCATCAAGATGTGTATATATATTCATTGTAGTTTGAATATCTGCGTGACCTGCCTGCTTGGAAGCTGTAATTACATCAACTCCCGCAAGGTACAGATTTGTAATAAATGTATGTCGAAGCCAATGAGCTGTAAACTGTGGAATAACAGTAGGTATCTTTCCGGAGAAGCGACTGCTTGGTTTTTTGAATGGTTTAGTCTTTCCACTGTTGTCTTCAACCATTATGCCGACAAAATTTCCAAATTTGTAATTCAACTCGCACAGATAGCTTTCCCACAATGATTTCCACGAATCGCCCGACATAACCGAACCGTCACGGCCGGGACAAACGAGCAGAGAAGTTGCCTTCTTCTTCTCATCGGCAAGAAAATCAGCAAGGATCCTCGGTATATTGACCGTTCTCATTCCTGCTTTTGTCTTTGTGCGATTTTTGACAACAGGCTTTTTGTCTTCCATAACCATTGCTTTATTGACAGTAATGCGGCGGTTTTGTATATCTATATCACTCCAAGTCAAGGCAAGCAGTTCACCTCGGCGGAGACCTGCATACATCATAATCATAGCACCAATATGCGCCCTGTGCTCAGTGGGAGCGGATATCCAGGATTGTTCTTCTTTTGTGAGTGCTCTTCTTTCCTGTGGGGGGTCGACCTGTGGAAGTATAACGCCCTTTGCGGGGTTGAAATCCATAACACGGTTAACGATAGCGTATTCACAGACTTGCGAGAAAACGGATTTAAACTCCTTGAGTGTCTTTGCGGCGGCTCCGTCCTCGGCAGCTGCATTTATTATTTCCTGTATGTCAGCGACTGTTATCTTTGCTATAGGAATATTATGCAGATCGGACATTTTGTCCACTCGGTAGCAGTACGACTTGTATCTTCCATCGGAAATGCTTGGCTTTTTCAGAGACAACCAGCGTTCAGCCCAGAACAGAAAGGTTTCTTTTTCTGCACCTACGTCTATGCCCTTTCCAAGCTTCAATTTAAGGTCCCTAACCTTTTCATCAAGTTCCCTCTGGGTATGAGCAGACAGCCACTTGTTTTTGCCGCTGCCGATAGCAACCTTAGCACGATACAGACCATTTTTCTGTTTTGAATATTTAGACATATAACCAGTTCCTTTAAGTTATCCCCCTGAATCATAAGAGACGGGGGAATTTGTCTTGACTATTGAAATGCAGGTGAATGTACCACATTCTCCTGCTCCCCGCTTTGTGTTGGCGCACAAGGCAGGGAGTTTTTTATTTATATCTGCCGCAGTTTTTGCAGATGGTTAATGCATTGCTATTTATTGTTTCGCAGTCAGGACAAATCCATTCATTTTTTCCACACGATACGCTCTGATTTTTACTTTTTAAGACTTTTTTATGTATTTGAGGTCTTCCAAAAAATAAAGCAACTGTCACTACTTCGATAATAGCTGTTACAATAATCGACAATGTCATATTGTCACAAGAAAGGTAAAGCCAAAACCATAAAAGGAATGGGAGAAAAAGCACAAACAG
Organism: uncultured Oscillospiraceae bacterium; assembly: GCA_934486875.1. Taxonomy (GTDB): domain Bacteria; phylum Bacillota; class Clostridia; order Oscillospirales; family Ruminococcaceae; genus Huintestinicola. The sequence continues at coordinate 31,398 of CAKSPU010000006.1, read as the reverse complement.
TAATTTAATCACAAAACCAAATGATGTCACTCTTGTACTTTCTTGGTATTTTGCAGGTGAATTATAGCTATTTGAATTGCTATAGCTGCGTGAAGAAGTTGAACTTGAACGTGATTTTGAGCTGCCTTTAGTGCTTGTATATGATATGCCCGTCCCTGGGATTGACACTGTTGTCCTAACTTTTCCGTTCGTTCCGACACCCACACGAAAACCTTTTCCACCAACAGATGTGTGAAGTCCGCTTTTGCTTACAGTGACACGGAACGGTCCCGATGACTTGCTTTTCCTGAATTTCATTCCCATAATATTACTTCCTATCTGAATTACGCAGGCACACTGCATAATTTCTTTATTATCTCGCCGATTTCCGACACGCTATGTACAAAATAAATTGTTGAAGGGCTTTCGGAGAATACTACATATCTTCCTACTTTATGCTCAGGAACCACGACACGGCATTTGTCCAGTGAAAAAGTATGAACACTTCCGTCTGTTTTAAATGTATATTTTTCACCGAGGTCTGACAGCATATCAAAGACTGGCTTGCAGCATTCGGGAATAGTTCTCATATCTTCTTTTATGGGTTGTTCAGTTTTTTCGGAAATAATTGTTGCTCCCATAACCTTACATAAGGCTTCGGCAGTAACAGCACGGTATTTATTTATTGTATGGGCTGTGATGCGTTTGCCGTTGTATATTTCGGGGCGCAAAAGGAAATATTTTACCAGTTCATCACTGGGATTTTCAAGATCCTGCCTGAACGTTTTTTCAACGACCGAGAAATATTTCAGATAAACAGCTTCGGACAGAATTGACGAGATATCAAGCTTATCCTTGCAGAATTGTTCAAGGGACTGGAGAAAAAGTGCAGGGTCATCAGTAAGGATATTGAACGTGAAAAAAGGGTCATCGTCCATAACATTCGGGGAATTGATATCGCTGTAAATATTGTACTGCAAGCCGTTTGTCAGAATGGCTATTCTCGCACGGTTTACGGAAAAATAACGATAAAGCTGACCCTGCTGCTGTTTCTGGAGCTTCATTCCCGCACGTTTAGCTTCAATGAGCATAATCGGTTCGCCGTTGCTCATAATCGCATAATCGATTTTCTCACCTTTTTTGGTGCCGACATCACACACAAACTCCGGTACAAATTCCTGCGGGTCAAATACATCATAGCCGAGAATCGTCAGAAACGGCATTATCAAGGCGTTCTTTGTAGCTTCTTCGGTCATATCGTCAAAGCTGTCTGCCATTCCTGAGATGCGGTTTCTGAATTTTTCGATTTTTTCTGCAAATGTCATCATACCACGTCCTTATATAAATTTGAGCATAAAAACCCATTTTCATTATACATCAAAGAATTACACTTGTGTGAAATTAAAACAAATTGTTATACTATTTTTTCAAGAAGTCTTTAAACTGCTCAAACACCTTGCGCTCCAGCGGGTCCGAAAGGAACATATTTCGTGCATACAGTTCTTCCATACGCCTTGCACGGCGTTCAGCCGCCTGCATTGATACATTGCAATCACGGGCTATCTCAGCAGGGCTGTGCAAATCAAGCCCCCACAGAACACAAGCAGGCATAAGAACACGGACTGCAAACATATCTGCTTCCGTTTCCTGCGGCTTTTTTACGTCAGACCTTGACAGCTCCATTTGCTCCCCCAAGTGACCGAGTAGGTAATGCCCAAGTTCGTGCATTGCCGTAAAGCGCTGACGTGGGATAGGGTGCTCGTCACGGATAACCACACGGGGCTTATCGGTGACGATTATGCGCCCTGATTCACTCGGCTGGAGTATTCCAACATTGCCGTTATACACCATATCAATGCCATAATGCCGCATAATTCGGCTTACCGAGACAGGAAGCGACATAATATCGCAGTCGATAAGGCATTGCCACGCTGTACCTCTTATGCCCTTATATATTCCATAATTCAATTTTTATCACCTCATAGATATTATAATCCTATGAGGTGATTTCATTTATGGAAGCTTTTAGAGGTCTTTTATTGTAGGCGCACTCTGCAACTTTTTAAGTTGTTCCTCAGTAATTGTTGTAGTGCCTGCCGCAACACTGCCGTCATTGCTTCGGGCCGCAGAACGCACTGTTATTGTTGGTGCTGTAGCTGGCTTTTCTGCTTCAAGACAACGGGTAAATTCTATTTCAAGCAATGCATCTATTGCTTTTTTACCATAATTATCAAGAGTACGATATTTCTTTATTACTGCTTTCTCATAGTTATCAAATTGCTCATCAGTTTTATTTATATCATCATAATACAAATAATTTGCATCACAATCTAAAGCTGAAAACAGCTTAATCAATATATTTTCATTAGGACAGCTTATTTCGCTCTCATAATTACCGATAGAGCCTTTAGAGACCCCTATCATCTTTGCAAGTTCAGGTTGTGTTAACCCTAATTCTTCTCTTCTCAGCTTTATTCGGCTTCCAATGCTCATATGCATCTTGCCTCCTTTTAAGCTTATTCTATCACATATATTTATGCTTGTCAATAAAAAAATCTCAAATTTCTTGAAAAAAAGTCTTGACATCTCAATATTCTTGTGATATAATACAGATAGTTCAAGAAATTTGGGAGGTGAATAAAATTATGAGTATTATTGCCGAAAACACCCGAAACATTATTAAGGAAAAAGGGCTGAAAAATAAGGCTGTTGCAGAACGTGCGGGTTACACAGAGCAGAAATTCAGTCGTATTCTTAATGGTCAGAAAATCATAGAAAGTAGAGACATCTTGAGAATAGCCAATGCACTTGATGTCACTCCCAATGACCTTTTCGGGATAAAGGGTACATAAGAAACCCAGCCAGCGTGAGGAGGTGAGAGGAATGGAAATAAAAGTAAAAATCAGCGGACTTGAAGAACTTGTAGATGATATAACGAAAGCAAAGGCGCTTATAAACGAGCTTGGAGACGTGTTATACCGTATCAGAATGAGCGGTGTCTCGACCGCTGCCGAATTTGCAGCAGCCGAGACGGAAGATGCGGAAACGTGGTTAACGGCTGAGAATGAGATTTAGACGTTCATTAAACTGCTTTTCCTGATTTTCGTGTATTTTTCTCAGAAGGTCAGAATATTCGATATGCAGTCTTTTTTGATAGTCATTTTGTAAGGCAATCTTGTACAACACACCCTTCTCGTTATCAAATTCCACTATCATAACGAAAGAAGGTTCGGAGTCAGTTCTGTTTACCGTAAAAATAAATTTGGCTCCGTCAATATGTGTGAAATACATTTCTGTAACACTCGTATGTGCCTTATATGCAATGTATTCTGAGTCAGGAACACGTTTCCATTCTTCGGGAGAGATATGGACGATTTTATTAATATATCGTTCTATTTTCCCGCAAAAATTAAATTCATTCATAGTTTTCACCCCCTTCCTGCTGATATTATACAGCAGATGTGAGGGAATGTCAACTGAACCAGCGTGAGGAGGTAATGATCTATGGCAGTTAAATTTGAATTCAGCCTTTCGGATAAGGACTTTAACAAGCTCCGACTTATCAGGAAAGCAGACGGCGAAACCAATATGACCTTTAATGATTATGCGGAGGAGCTTTTAAGCAATGCTGTATGCAGAATTTACCGTGAGTATGAAAAACAGGGACGCATAAAGGAGGACGAAGACGATTGAGTCTGACTGCATTAGATATCGGGAGTGGAAAATGCAGAAAGGAATGAAAAAATATGGGCGCAAAGAAGAAAAGTCCAAGTGAAACAAGCTTGGAGTTCTGTCCTGAGATACTTGATGTGGCATATGTGGCACATATGCTGAGAATATCCAAGGCGCAGGTCAGAAATCTATGCAAGAGTGGGGATCTTCCTCATTTTATGGTGGGGAAGATGTACCGTTTCACGAGACAGGACATCATAAAATTTGTCTACCGTGACAATATTCCCGAAAGGCTGAGAAATGTGTGCTATGGCTGAGGAACGGCAGGGCAGACTAAAAACGAGAGGGGCGGCATAATGGCAAAATCGACAACCTCAAAGCCTTTCCCGACCATTGAAATGATATCGGAAAGAGCCGGGCAGCTCGGAATGTCCTACGGGAAATATTGCTCAGGTCCGCAGTATGCTGCCGACAAGCGGAATTTATGGTTCGAGAGACATTTCACAAGGTCGGGAAATCGCATTTTGCAGTCAACTGCAAATTCGGAAGCTTCTCAGAACAGGGAGCGAAAAATATGATACCCCCGCAGAAATTCGGGTTCTGCACGTTTACGCAGGTGACGGAATTTATATTCTCGGTCACCGACAAAAACGGCAGTATCATATATTACGGTGACAATCCTATCGCCGCTATGGTGGCTGTAATGGGAGTGTTTGAAACTATCGTAAGAAAAAAGCTTCTTCCGCTTATTTTGCAGGAAGGCTACAACAGGATCGGCAAAAGAATAAACACACGAAAGGAAGAAAAAAATGATAGATTTTGAAAAGATAACTGATGCGGCTGTCATTATGGCAGATTTTGCATCGGAGCTCAGAGAACTTTGCGGCAAGTATTCCAAGAAACTTGCGGACACTATTAAAATCGACTGCTTCACAGACATTGATTTTGTATCAGAAGCTTTTAAGCCTGAAATAATGGTACCCTCTCTTAGCGAGAATTTCACAGAACAGGAGCTTATCGATGCAGGTTTTGTATTTGACAAGCAGAGATCATTTATTACAGTGTCTATAAAGGAATACATCATAAACATTCAGGGCGTTACTATACGTGCGGTTGTTTGGCCGGACGAAAAGAGGCGTACGTGGTGAAACTGAAAGCAATTGCGGTCAATCTGATGCGTTCGGCTGTTATCCTCGGAATAGCGGCACTTGGGCTCCCGTTCTGTGACGGCGACGGTACATATTTTATATTTATGCTTTTCATCTGTACGGCTATGGTCATCGGCGCTGATTATGATGATTCAGGCAAATAAAAAAGAGCCTTTCGGGAAAGCCGCCCGAAAAGCTCAGGAGTGATAAAAGTGTTTCCGCAGTTTTATCACTCTTATTATAACTCAAAGAAAGGAAAATGTCAAGATGATTATAAAAAGAGTGATGTGTGTGCCCTGTGCAGAAGCTTTGAAAGCTGCGGGCACACATAAAGTTGAGTGCGAACACGGCAGGAAGGTCAAGGACACCTGTTTCAAGTGCAAGAAGCGCCGTTACTGCTATACATACCGTGTTGAGAAAAAGACAGCGGGTACCGCATTATGGCATATCAAACCATAGGAGAAATCATAAGCGACGCTGAACGGCGTACCCGTGAGGTTTTTACGAAGCCGAACAAATACGGATATCAGCTCAATGTGAGCAACTCAGAGCTTAACAAGCTGTATGAAGCCCACATAAAGGCAAACAGGATACATCGTCCTATGGGTGACGATCAGCGGATAGAATGGGAAAATGCTGTATGGAATGAGCTGGAAAAGTGTTATCAGTCCTGTTACAGTCTCCGGCTCCCCGATTATTCCGAAGCTGCGAACAGACCGCTTCGGGAGATAATTGTGGGCTGGCAGCGGGAACAGCTGGAAGATATCGTCAATTTCAGACTGAACACACAGGAAATAATCACGAAATTGTATGGAGGTAAATTATGATAGAAAAGGCGATCGAACATATAAATGCACAGGTCAAGGAGATAATTGATTCGGATTCAAACAAATTCAGTAAATCACAGGCAAGGCTGATCGGAAAGCATCTGACATATGTAATTTCATCGGATATTGTGGCTGTTTCAATTTTAAAGGAAGGAAAATCTTTGAAAGAGTTTCTTAAAAAAATAAATGATTTTGGTCAGCTTTGCAGAAAAAATGAAAAAGCCACTGATGCAAATGCTTCCGAAGCATTGATAAAGAATTTTGGCGGTGATGACTGCAATGTATCAGAGTATATCACTCCCGAATATACACAGGAGCTCAACGAGCTTATTTCTGATAAGTGCGGGAGCTGCGCAGGCGTTTCTTCCGAGGTAATAATCCCTCTTCTCCACGCCTATTATAATATCCCGCTGTCGGGTGTTACTGCAAGCAATAACGTTCAGGCACATTCAAAGCCCCACGGTTTCAAGCGTGTAAGCCTTGACTGAGGAGGCGGCTGTGATGAATAAAAAGGAGCTTATGGCTATTCCCACAGAGGGAGCACCCGAAACTGAGATCCCGTATAAATCGGAAATATATGTTGAGCCTTGGTGCAAGGGCGGCAAGGGGCATTACAATACTGTTACAAACTATGTATATACAGCACAGAGCCTTGAAAACGGTGTTCTTATGCTGAATTTCTTTCAGTCGGGCAGTATAGTAATGCGCACGTTCATCGGCAAAGACGATTTTTTCAATCAGCTTTTCCCAGAAGGCAAGGTGTCGGAGGCAATGATCGGCAACACAATGGTTTGCAATTATAACACCGCTCTTTATCCTCTGAACGGTGCAGATGAAATCATCTCGGAGCACGCCCGCAAAGGTTTATGGTATCCTGAAAAAATTGATATGTGGCATAAGCTTCCCGATGGAATAAAAACAGCTTTCGGATATCAGCGCACCATAAGGAGCCGCCGGCGTGAAGAACGGTACCGGAAGATAAGAGATTCCATAGACAGCTGTATGCTTGAAATACGTCCGCCTGTCAAGGATTTTGACAAATGGGTGTTTGACCATATCGTTTCCCATTACATAATCTATTCCGCACCGAGCAAGGAAGGCATCTGCACCCATTGTCATAACACGGTACAGGTAAAAGCGGCACACGGCAATGACATTTGCTGCCCCCATTGCCGCCATAAAGTAACCGTGCTTCGGAGCGGAGCGTTTCACAGCGGACCGAACAGGAGACATACGGAAAAACATATATGGTATATCCAGAAGCTTAAAAGCGGCGGAATTGTTATGAGGCTTTTTGAGATATGTACTCGTCTGAATAAAGAATACCATTCAAGCTGTCTTACCTCCTGTGAGCGTGAAATCAGAATAAATGATGACTGGTCAATGAAAATAAGCACATATGAAAACGGAAGATATTTCATAGATGCTGACGGAAATTTTCAGCATAGCTTTGAGTATGGTAACTTTTTCAATACCAATGAGATCAGGTGGTGCAGAAGCAACGCAGACAGCGGTTTACTCTGTGAAATGTATCCCGGGGGAGCGGATATGATGAAAGCCGCTTATCCAGAATTTAAGTACATTCCCATAAAGGATATTATCAAAGGGAAAAGATATAATCCCTATTACCTTATGAAAAGCCTCTATCAATATCCCTTTATCGAATACACCTGGAAGCTTGGGCTTAGAAAGCTGACGTATAACCTGACAGACGATCCTTATAATATCCATAAATATATAAACCCCACAGGCAGAAACATCACCGAAATACTCGGCGTAAACAAATCCGATATCAAGGAGCTTGTAAAGCTTGACCCTGATATTAACGATCTGCGGCTTTATCAGCTTATAAAGGCAAGTAATGTCAAGGCAAGCGTGGACGATATCAAGAGACTGAACGGCAGTTATTCAAAGGGTGCTCAGATAATAAAGTGCCTTAAATATCAGTCGCTTTCAAAATTCATAAAGTACATAAACACGCAGGCACAGCTAAGAGGCGGAGAGGAACGCAGTCAGGTATGGCAATACACACTGTCGGATTATTGCGACTATATTTCCGATGCGGAAACGGCGGGGTTTAACCTCGAAGATACAGCCGTCCTTAACCCCTATGACCTTACCGCCGCACACGATGATGCGGACATTGAGGCAAGGATAAAAGGATATATCGAAAAAGGCGCAAAATATGCTGCCGCCATTGAACAGCGTTCCCGAGAGCTGAGCCGGCTTTATTATGAAAGCAGCGGATTTATAATCCGTCCCATACAGACCTTTGATGAACTTATCGAGGAGTCACGTCAGATGCGTCACTGTGTCGGAAGCTATGCGGGTTCATATGCCGAGGGGCATTGTGTTATTTTATGTGTCCGCCGCAAGGATATGCCTGAAAAGGCATTTGTGACGATGGAGCTTTCAAAGGATTTTCAGAGAATAATCCAGCTCAGAGGATTCAAAAATTCAACAGTACAGGAAGATGTGAAAAAATTCTGCGATGAATGGCTTGCGCTGATATCAAAACTCGGCAGTTCAGCCAAAACAGCATAAAGGAGATCTAAGCTATGGAAAATGTTATTGAGGTAAAGGATTTTACCGTAAAGAACGGCGAATACACGGAAGCGTTAAAGCTTCATAATGAGATAATGGCAAACGGCACCATAGCGGCGCAGGCTCTTTACGAGCTTTGCCGCTGCTTAAAGCGTATGCGTGATGAAAAGCTGTTTGTTGAACTTGGCTATGATGATTTTGACACATACTGCGAACAGAAAGCCAAGATCAAGCAGAGGCAGGCGCACAATTATATAAGAGCTTACGAAAACCTCGGTGAAAAATTCATCAAGGAAAATGCATCTATCGGCATTACAAAAATTGAGCTTCTTACACACGTTCCTGCTTTGGAACGCAGTGAATTTATGGAGCAGAACGATATTGAAGATATGTCGGTCGCAAAGCTCAAAGAGAAAATCAAACAGCTTGAACAGGATTATGGAGCCAAGTGTGAGCAGATTTCTCTCCTTGAAGCCAAGGCACAGGAGAAGAAAGAAAATCCGACAAGTTTCGCTGAAAGTCAGAAAATTGCAGAGCTTACCGCAGAGGTCGAAAAGCTCAGAAAAGAAAATGAGAATGCAATTTCTCCCGGAGAGCTGAAAAAGCGTGAAAAGGAACGCAAGGCAGAAATAAAGGCGGCGACTGAAAAGGCGGTGCGTGAAGCCGTTGACAAAGAGCGCAAGGCATCAGCGGCAAGCTTTGACGAGAAATTTGCCGAAAAGGAACAGGAGTACCGCAATAAAATAAGCGGTTATGAAAAAAGGCTTGCCGATAAGGACGCAAGCATCAGTGAGGCGGTCCGCAGACAGGCAGAGCTTGAGGACAAGCTTAGGAATGCAGGCAGGGACAATTCCGCAAAGTTCCGCATTTACTTTGAGCAGATGAATGATGTTGTGGAAAAGCTGTTTGAAGCCCTTGAAGCTGTAGACGATACAGAGCAGAAGAAAAAGTTTTCTGACTGCCTTGCGGAGCTGGGGCGGAACATTATAGATCAGGTTCGGGAGGAATGACCGATGTTTATGTCATACAGCGACATTATGGCAGAGTTTAAAAAGCCGCTGGACTATAAAATAGATAAAGCCTGCGAGGCAATTTCTGCGGCATTCAAGGTATCACGCCATACTGCCGCTGTGGCATTTTCGGGAGGCAAGGACAGCACGGCATTATGGCATCTTATCCGCACAAATTTCCCTGATAAAAGCATTGAGATAATATTCGGCAACACAGGCGTTGAATATCCCGAATCACTTAAATTCGCCCGCAGGCTGGGAACGGAATGGGGCGGCGGACATTTCCACGAAACCAAGCTTCAAAGAACAGAAGAGGAGGGGCTTAAATATGCGGCGCAGTGTGAAGTCCTGGAATACGCCGCAAGGGAAAACAGGCTTGATGAAATTCTCAAATCCGATGGCAAGCTCAAAACCACAAAACGCCTTGAAAGAATGGCAACTCCCGAAATGTGGGAGGACTTCCGCAGGCGTGGGCTTGTGTGGAAGAAAGGCACACCGATGTCTTATTGGTGGTGCGCAGATCAATACGGATTTCCTATACTCGGAAAGGATTTTTCCAAGCTGGACGCACGGCGCATAAATATTGACTGCTTTTTGCAATACTCCCAGACCTCCTCGGAATCCAAGGAGCTGAAAGATTATTATGATGTGCTCAGCTGCTGCAAGATATCACAGCACTGCTGCAAGCTTCTCAAAAAGGAGCCTTCCGAAAGATTGCAGGCGGAGCTTGATGTTGACGTGATATTCAAAGGACTTATGGCATCGGAATCACAAATGCGCAAGCAGAATTTTGCATCAAGAGGGTATCTGTTTGCATCTCACAGAAAGCACCTCGGAGCAGATCCATTCTATCACTGCAACCCACTTTCCATATGGACCGATGAGGATATATGGGAATACATACATCGGTACAGCGTTCCCACATCTCCCCTTTATGATATGGGATATACAGACAGCAAGGGCGTGCTTCACCGCATACAGCGCAACGGTTGTTTCGGGTGTGCCACAGGCATACTATATAAAAATAATCAGATGTCAATGCTCAGACATACACACCCGAAAATATGGCAGGCTGTTATGAATTACGGTATGGCTGACGAGCTGAAAAAGCTGTATCATTGCCGAAGCGTCGGACTTCCCTCTGTGATAGATATTTTTTCTGTCGATGAACTCCTTGAACGCCGTCCCTGTGCTTTTGACGATTTCTCGGAAGCCATTGACGGGAGCGGAATAAGCGACGAGTACGACCCCGAAGATTAAGAGATATCCTATACTATTATATATAGTATAGGATTTTCCCGCATTTTTCTTAAAAATCAAACGACCCGTCAAAGGGTCTTGAAAACTCGTTTATAGTATTATCTTTTTAAATTATGAACGAAAGGAAGTGATAAAACGATGCGTGGGTATCTTATGGCTGTCACCGACATCAACGACGAGCGGCATATCGTCAAAACATACTCCTCGGGTATGATAAATAACCACGGAATGAAAGGACGGGCAAAAAAATCCGCCGAGACTGCCGACAGGGTGAAAAAGCATAACACAAAAATCAGCGTTCAGAATCTGTGCTGGCTTATGCAGCTGAATTTCAACGAGGGTGATTATAACCTGTCACTGCACTACTACGTAAACGGCGACCGACCGCTTGACGAATGGCAGGCGCAGAAAAATGTGGCAGGGTTCTGCAAGGATCTGAAAAAATGGTGCAGGCAGAACAAGCCCGCAGGCTATTCCCTTGATTATCTCTACTGCACCCACACCACGACCGCCAGAGGTTCCATTCATCACCATATGATCTTACGCAAGGATATCCCGCTTCACGTCATACAGCAGCTATGGTCGAAATGGGGCAATGTTTCCGTGGGGCGAAGCCTGTACAAGGGCTATGATTATTACACCCTTGCGTGGTACTGGATAGCCGACCCGAAGCACGAGCCTCACCCGAAGGGTATGCGTTCATACATACCGTCACATGGGTTGAAACGTCCCGTAACGGTCCGTGAAATCGCGCCTGCGAAAACGTGGCGGACAAATCCCAAAGTGCCCAAGGGCTGGCAGATCAAGAAGGATTCGCTCTATAACGGCATTGATGTTTATGGATATCCATATCAGAGCTACACGCTGATAAAAATATCGGACGTGAGAAGAATTTAAAATATTGGTTTTGCAGTTGACTGCAAAAGAAAGGTGTGACAAAATGTATAAAGCTCAGAACATTGATACCGACAAGGCTTTAAAGGCTCTTGACGAAGCAAGAAAACGCAATACCCGTGAACGCACACAAAAAATAAACGAAGCTCAAAAATATTATGAGGGAGTTGAGGACGGTCTTTACATAGCAGAACAGCTCTTTCTTTGCCCGAATTACGAAAAGGAGGCTGAAAAGCAATGAGTACATTTGATTTCGACGGATTCACCGGTGATTATCCCGTTGTCGTGAGCAAGGAGCGATACACTGAACAGGAAGCTATTGAAATAGCCAAGCGTGAATTGGGCGTGGACAAGGTAACTATGTTTGACGGATATGTCCGTTGGTGCTTTGGGACTGATCCTGATGACCCCTGTGCTAAACCACGAAACACTTGGTGGCTGACCATAAGCAAAGGCTGCCCTAAACGCTGTTGCCCTGTTTGGGCGTTTTGTAAAGTGAGGAGCTGACAATGGATAGAAAAGCAACAACAAAATTATTGTCAAGCTTACTTGAAAGGCACATCAATCCGCACAATGACCCACGCATTTATATGTCAAAGGAAGTAACCTTTGATTATGGCACATTAAATCAAGTCAGAGTGGACTATATGCGGTTTGTCCCCATAAATAATACTGTTTCAGGAATAGAAAAAGGCGATTTTTACTGTTATGAAATAAAATCATCTGTCGAAGATTTTCATTCCAAGAATGGACATAACTTCATTGGGGATTTTAACTATTATGTTATGCCGCTTGAAGTTTACCAAAAGGTTGAGGTTGAAATTCCTTACCGTGTCGGTGTTTTTGTCCACGATGGAAATGGAATTAAATCAGTGAAAAAGGCACTTCGTACTGATAGAAAACGTCCTGTTTCGGAAATGCTGCTTATGATGTTTCGGTCCGCAAGCAGAGATAAACTGGCTAACAGAGGTGACCCAAATGCCCAAATGTAAAACCTGCATCTACCGCACGATCTTCTCAGGATACTGCGGGTGCGGATATATTTTAATCACAGGGAAATGCCGTGACAGTCCCGTTGAAAGCTGTGATAAATACAGACGGGGCAAATCTATCGCAGAACAGCGGTTATCGGCTGCATTTTCATACAAAAACAAAAGAAAGGGCGATGAAAAGTGATAGAAATGGACTGGAAACAGCAGGCGGTGCAGGCACTCAAAAGCTATAAGCTCAACAAGCAGAGTATTGAAAATCTGCGGGAGCGGATACAGATACTTTCCGCACAGCTTGAGGGTGTCAGCTCTCCGGGAGGCTCGGAGGGTGCAGGCGGCGGGCGGGAGCGTGACGAGATGTACTGCGACGTTATCGGGAAAATAGATAATCTGCGTATGCGTCTTGATATAATACAGCGTGATGTGCGGCTCACTGAGCAGGGGCTTGCGTCTCTTGATGCGGCAGAGCGTGAAGTTCTTACGGTCAAGTACATAAACGGCGAATATAACAGCATAATGCGCATATGTGAAAGGCTCCACGTTGAGCGCACAAAAGCATATACTCTCTGTGATAATGCACTCAAGCATTTTTCGGCTGTTTTATTCGGCTCAACAAGCGGCAAATAGCCTGTGCGGATTTTCTGCGGATTTTTCACGGATTTTTTGCGGACAAAATGCGGACGCACAACACCGATTTTTGTGCTATGCTATTATCATAGCAAAGTGTAAAGAGGGTAATATTATGCGTAAGTCCTGTGCATACTGCGGGCGTGTTCACCCTAAAGATTATATATGTCCTGCAAAGCCCCGAAAATTTAAGAACAAGACTGTAAAAGACAGGTTCCGTTCAACTATAGCCTGGCAGAAAAAGAGAAACGCCGTGGCAGAGCGTGACCTGTGGCTTTGCCGTGTATGTCTTGAACAGGGACAGCTGAACGGCGACAGCTTGCAGGTGCATCACATAACGCCGCTGTCCGAGGATTATTCACTGCGGCTTGAAGATGACAACCTTATCACCCTTTGTCCTGTTCATCACGAACAGGCAGAGTGCGGGCAGATACCTGCCGACCATCTGCGTGAGCTGGCGGTATCCCGCCCGGTGCCTGAGCGGAAAAATTTCTAAGCGTTTTAGACCAACGCCTGCCCTCTGTACACAAGAAAGTTGTAAAATGAAATTTTTTTGGGGGTGGGGGCAGTGGCGAGACCTTGCAAGTCTGCAAAGGTACTGACGGATAAATCTCAGACTGTTGCTGAAATAAATGCAAGAATCGAAAATGAGAACAAGCTCAGGGGGAGCGGAGATTTACCCACCGCCCCTTCCTGGCTCTCGAAAAATCAGAAGAAAATATTTCGGCTTATCGTGAATGAGCTGAAAGAAAGCGGCATTTTGTGCAAGCTTGATGTGTGGGTATTACAGGAGTGCGTTATGGCGATAGATCATCTGGAGCAGATAGAGAAGGACTGCAACAATGACCCATCGCTTATTTATGCAAAGACTACGCTTTCAGCAAGAGAGAAAGAGACGAAAATATTATTCCGCTGCTGCAATGAGCTGTCGCTTTCGCCGCAGTCACGGGCGAAAATTGCAAACATCAATTCCCAGGCGGCTGATGACGGAACGGCACTGCTTAAGCAGATACTTGCGGGGGAAAATACGGAGGATACGGAGTAATGGACATAGAGATAAGAGCGGACGGCACACTGCATATCGAGGGCTATGTGAACGCCGTGGAGAGAGACAGCAGGACGGTTATTTGCCCCGAATGCGGCAAGTGTGTTGAACAGATACGGGCGGGGGCATTTGGTGAGGCTCTGAGGGCGGCTAAGAATGTTGATATCCTGCTTAATCATAACAAGGAAAGAAAACTGGGAAGCACTTCCGAGGGCACGTTATCGCTGTATGAGGACAGCATCGGGCTTAGGGCTTCCGCTGATATCCGTGACGCTGATGTTATTTCCGAGGCGAGGGCGGGCAGGCTCAGGGGGTGGAGCTTCGGCTTCAAGAAGCTTTCGAGCGAGATCGAGAGCAGGGCAAACACGATACCGAGGAGAATCGTTACGTCAATGGCGCTGAATGAGGTCTCGCTTATTGATGACAGGTACACGCCCTGTTATGCGGGGACTTCCATTGAGCTGAGAGCTGACGGTGAAACGGACGAGCACGAGCTCAGGAGCAATGAGGAAGAGGTTCATTTCTCGGAAGCTTCCGAGGATAAGCCCGAGGTGCATAATGAGTGGTGTGAGCCGTATCTGAGAATGCTGGAGGCTGAGTAATATATGAACGCAGATGAATTTTATGACAAAATAAAGGAAATTATCGTTGTGAAGGTTACTTCCGGTGATGTCATTTGCATTAAATTGGATCGCCCTTTAACGGAATATTGTAAATCTTGTATAGAGGATACTATACAGCCTCTTTTTCCAAATAACAAGATACTTTTAATTGATAAAAGTCTTGATATAACAAGCAAGAAAACAATAATCGAAGCCGAGAAAGGCGAATGGACTTTTCAATTTTATGACCGTATGCTGGAATACGTAAAGGATAATGGTTCTGATGTTTACGGTGTTTTCAATGACCAGTTTTTTATCGCACGCTCTAACGCCAAGGAATACAGTGATATCAAATGCTTTAGCAGCAGATATGACCCCAGTGCAGAAATGAAAAAGAAAGGAACTGATAATATGAAAAAGTTGTTTATTTCTCAGCCTATGAGAGGCAAATCAAATGAGGAGATCATTGCAGAAAGAGAAAAAGCCGTCAAGGCTGCGGCTGAAAAGCTTGGTGAGCCCGTGGAGGTTATTGATTCATTTTTCAAGGACGCTCCTGTTACTGCATCTCCGCTGTGGTTTCTCGGCAAGTCCCTTGAAGCGCTTGCGGGAGCGGATATCGTATATTTCTGCGAAGGCTGGGACACAGCGAGAGGTTGTAAGATAGAACAGCAGTGTGCTGTTGAATACGGCATTGATAGGCTCTATGCCTAACTAAAAACGTTAAACATAAAATGCGTTTTTGCAGTCAATTGCAAAGGAGCTGACAATATGATAAAGCTGTTTATTTCTCAGTCTGCAAGAGACAAGTCAAATGAGAAGCTTTTTGCAGAAAGAAACAATATAATTGTCAAAGCCTCAGAGCAATTTGAAGAAGCGGTAGAGGTACTTGACAGCTATTTCAAGGATTATGTCCCTAAAAGCGGCTGCATTCATCTGAAATTTCTTTCAAAAGCTTTAGAAACAATTGCAGATGCTGATATACTGGTCCTCGGCGAAGATTGGGAGTTTGAAAGAGAATGTCGGCTTGAGCTTAATGCCGCTATATATTATGATATTCCGATATATCGGATTGATCAGGGAGAGCTTATTAAAGTTAGGGACTTCGTTCCTGTTATGAGGAGAAAATATACATTCGCTTTACAAGGGCATCGTCCAAGGTTCCGAACATGTCAGCAAAAAAATTAAATAAAAAATGCGTTTTTGCAGTCAATTGCAAGGACGCATTTTTTATACCCGAAAGGGGGTGAGAATATGGAAGATAACAGCATAATTGCGGTAATCAAATTTGTAAGCGGTGAGATCATCAAGATTAAATGTTCCTGTTATAAGCATAACGGAAAACTTGTTGTATGTGCCGATGAAAAGGGAAGAGCAATTTTCATTGCTCCGAGCGAGCAGGTAAAGTGCATTTATGATGAAAAACACAGGGCTATCGGATAATGATATGCGCACACTCGCAAGGGTATGCGCTCTTTTTATGCCCGAAACGGAGGGCGTGACCTCCGAGGGGTACGTACAAACAGAACATAAAAAACGGAGGTAATCAGATGAAAGAACTTATTGAAAGAAGGGGCGCTGTTAAGCGCAGAATGGCGGAGCTTATCGGTGCAATCAAGGACGAGAAGAGAGCTTTCAGCGCCGAGGAGCAGGCGGAATTTGAAAAGCTGGAGGGTGAGCTCAGTTCCCTCAATGCGACTATCGAAGCTGAGAAGAGAGCACAGGCGGCGGGGCTTTCCGCCAATGATGACGAGGGCGGCGATGACGGCGCAGAGAACGATGTTGAAACAAGAGCCGCAAAGGATATCGTTTCCGATTTTATCAGAGGAAATGAGCTGAGAGCGGGCGAAATGACTGTTGCAGGCACGGGAAACATCGTTCCCACTGAATTTTCACAGGACATCATTCACGATACTGTGGCACTTTCGGGCGTGCTGAATATGGTTTCCGTTGTAAATTCCAAGGGTACATACAAGCAGATCGTTTCCGACAGCAGCAACAAGATATCCGCAGGCTGGACTGACGAAATTGCAGAGATCACCGCTTCCGATGCAAAGTTTACAACTATCGAGATCGGACATCACAAGCTGACTGCACTTTCCAAGCTCTCTATCGAGCTTATCAATCAGAATGAGTTTGACATCGCAAGTGAGGTTATGTATCAGACTGAGCGTGATTTTGCTCTTAAGGCTGAGACTGCTATCATCAAGGGCGACGGCTCGGGCAAGCCTTACGGTCTTACCACAGCAGGCACGGCGTTCACTCTTGCGTCAAAGACTGCTGTTACTGCGGACGAGATCGTGAAGATATACCACAAGCTCAAGGCGGCATATCAGCAGGAGGCTGTATGGATAATGTCAAATGACACGCTCTGCGCTATCAGACTCCTTACAGACGGCAGCGGCAGATATATTTTCCACCAGAACGAAAATCTCACAAGCGGCTATGCAGGCTTTATCCTCGGTAAGCCTGTTCTTATTTCCGACGCTATGGACAACATCGGCTCGGAGACAAAGCCTATTCTCTTCGGCGATTTTGGCAGGGCTTACAAGGTAAACCTTAACCCCGATGTGTCTATGCAGGTACTCAACGAGAAGTATGCCGACTTTGGAATGAAGGGCATTCTTTCCATTATGTGGATCGACGGCAGACCTGTAAATTCCGAGGCATACGTTACCGTAAGCTGCCCCACATAAGGAGTGATGATATATGCTTATCAAGGCTAATGTGAGCTTTGCGGGCGATATTGTTATGAGGAAGGGCGAGGAGAGAGAGCTTGAAGCTTCGGCGGCTCTCTCCGACCTGCTCTCTTGCGGATATGTGAGCGAGGTGGGAACAAATGACAGTAAGCACGGTGACACTCGAAAGCGTAAAACAGAGCCTGAGAATTGACTATGATTACGATGACGAGATGCTTCTTTCCATAATGGACGCTGCAAAGGGCTATATGATGTCTCAGATGTCACTTACTGCCGAGGAGCTCGACAGATACCCCGAAATGGTCTATGCTTTCTGCTGCATATGCGGAAGTATGTACAACGAGCGGACGATGAACGCTGAGAACGTCAAGCCCAATCAGACCGCAGAAAATATTATGGCGATGCACAGGAGGAATTATCTGTGAACACCGACAGAATGAACGCCCGCATTACATTTCAGAAAAGCTCTGACGGCATAGAATGGAAAGATGTGCTTTCCTGCTATGCCTACATAAACGGCGTGAGCGGCAACGGGTTCTTTATCGCAAATGCGGGATATGAGGCGGCGCTCACTGTAACGGTGTCCTGCCGCTATCAGCCTGCACTTATGCGGATAACGCCGATGCAGTACAGAATTATTTGCGGCGGTGTGAAGTATGAGCTGCTTTCCCCTGCTGATGACGTTCGATTTGAGCACAGAGAGGTAATATTCAGGGCGAAGAGGATATACACGGAGGAGGACGGAGAATGAGCACGGCTGATATACTTGCTGTTGTGAAAGAACTTGGTTTGGGGCTTGAATGGCACAGCTACAGAGCGGTTCCGAATGCTCACAGCTTTGCGACTTATGATATCCCGAACAAGACATTTGACGGGGCGGACGAAATGGCATTTATACGGTGCTATCCGCTGAATGTCACATTCTTTTACCGTGACACAAAAACGGCAAAGGATTTTGAGAACGAAAAGGCTTTTGAAAATGCTGTCAGACCTATGGGGAATTTCACAAGTGTGAGTGATTATGACAGCTCAAACGGGCTTTTCTTCACGCAGTACACTTTCAATATGAATGAGAATATGGAGGAATGAAAATGGATAACAAGTGCTATTATGGCTCGGGAAGATTTTACAGTGATGACTATGACAAGTCCACTTTTCCTATGCCTAAGGATCCCAAGAACATCACAAAGGATGAGAAAGACAAGCTTGTGCAGTTTATCGCTGCAAGGCTCAACAAAACATATCAGATAGGCTATCTTAAGGACGGCTATCAGTTCAATGTGTCCACAAACAAGCTTCAGGACCAGAGCGACCTTGGCGAGATAAAGACAAACGTTATCAACGAGGAAAATGCCAGCGTCAAGATATCCCTTTACAATGCGAATGCGGAGACCATTTCAAAGCAGTATCCCACTGCAAAGAACTGCAAGGTGGATAATTTCAGTATCACCACTGTTGGCGGCGTGGGCGACATTGACGAGACCCCTCACGTGCTTATTTTCAAGCACGATGATAATGCATACGGCGACACTGTTGTTATCTGCATCGGCAAGAACACAAGCGGTTTTGACGCTGTATGGAAACAGAATGCCGTTACGCCTTTCCCCTGCACATATGATCTTGAATCTCTTAACGATGCAGGCAGACTTGCAATGTTCATCGACTGCCCCAAGGACACAGACTGGGACGCTCTTGCAGCGGCGGCGGCAAGTCAGACAACTGATGCATCTCCCGACAGACAGGTGGCTTCCGATACCGATAAGGCTGTAGCCGCTGATGAAAGCGGTAAGGAATAATGATATCCGTATCGCCATTTAAAAAGCCTGTGTTTATGCTTCCCTGCCCCCCTGTGGGGGCGGTGAGGGGGCATATATGCAGCAAGAGGACGTATGACAGGATAATGCTTGCGGCAGGGGGCGGACTTGACAGGAACGCTCTCAGTGCCATTCTCGGTGAAATTGCTCCCGATGCCGATATCAGGGTCATAGGCATTACGGGAACGATGAAGCTTATGGCGGCATACCGTGAGGCGGTGGAAAAATACTGCGGGGACAACATCGACATTTTCGGCTTGCCGAAGGCTTTCGGAATGGACGGCGGAGAGGAGTGCAGACTTCCTGTTATAACCTACGGGGAGCGGCTTGTGTATGAGCATTCGGGCTTGTCTTTTGACAAAATAGCCGAGCTTGATATACTTGATTTCCGTATGCTGCTGGCTGACGCTGTGAAGTACAGGGTGCTCAGCCGCAGTGACGGCAAGGGCAGGGAATTTCTGAATGAGTGCTATGATTTTATGCACAGGCGGTCTACGCTGTTTGAGTAAGGACAAGTGATTATGAACATCTACAAATCCCCACGCTGGTTTCTTCCTTCCGAATGGCGGAGGTTTGGAGCGAAAACTGTGGAAGTCAGATTTAACCCTTACCACGATGAAAAGGGGCGTTTTTGTTCGGGAAACGGCTTGACAAGTGGGCTCCAAAGTGGTAAAATAAAAGCAGGAAGTGAGAAAGTGGCTCTTGAATATCAACGCTATGGGCGCAATAAAGATACTCTTGTTAATAAGACCTATATTGACGGCGGCGAGTATCGCAGAAAATTTGATGATCTGAGTGATAATCCTGCTGTTAATAAAGCTTTATATGAATGTTCAAAAGCTGCTTTGAAACATCGAAGCGGAACAGAGCTTGAGGATATGTATTGGATCGATGGCAAAACGGGTAAAATAATTCTTTCCGTTACTGACAGTAAAGAGGAAAGAGCGATAATTTATACCGAAAAAATCAAGAATACAATCAATCTAAATGAAAACATCGTTACTTTACATACACACCCCAGCAGTATGCCGCCAAGTATTGATGATTTCAATTCCTGCTATAAAAATAAATATGACTTCGGAATTGTTGTGTGCCACAATGGATGTGTGTTTAAATATTCATCTCAGCAGTCTGTCAGCAAATCACTTTATAATTTGTATATAGGTGAATATGTTGATAATGGATATACAGAATTTGATGCTCAGATAAAGTCTCTTGAAAAGCTTCAAGAAAATCATATGATACATTTTGAGGAGGTGTAGTGCTATGAGTGAAAAGGAATATTTCATTGATGACAGAGTAATAATCCCTGACAAAATCAAAAATATGTCTCATGAAGAAAGGCTTGCAGAAATAGCACGCCTTGAAAAAATTGCTAAAGCTGAAAAAGAAAAAATTCTTAAAAATATGCAAAAGTAATTTGCCTTATTTTAAGCGACAGCGGAATAATTATAACCGTTGCTGTGAATAAATAGGAGGCAATTTTATGAAACTTTCCGCAGAACAGAAAAAATTTCTTTTTGATACCTTTTCTCTTTCCGAAAAAGGCATAGCCGCTATGACAAAAGATGATTGGCACAAAATAAAAATGGAGTGTATGGTCATTGAGGGCAGAGAATATGAAAAAGCAGAGAATAATAATACTGCTGTTTCATTAAGGGGTAAAATCGCCGAGCAAATAGTTGATTTGGCGCTTTAAAATAAATGCCGCACAAAGGATTATTCTTGACTTTTTTGAGGGAAAAATAAAATGGCTGATAATAAGTATTTTATTGATGACAGAGTAATTATTCCCGATGATATTAAAAAGATGTCAAGAGAGGAACTGAAAAAAAGCATCAAACAATTAGAAGAAGAAATCAAGTCAAAGAAGAAAAAAATTTGATGCTTGAAAAGACATTTTTGTATTTTCGAGACCGATTGAGATGATAACTGTGACAAAATGCAAGATATTCAATGATAATATTATAGAAATACAACTATATTGCCGGAAGAATAATCTTGATTTCGGCAAGCTTTGCAGTATGTCAAAATGTTGGGGAAAGAATGACCTTATTTTTCAATATCACGATCCTGAGAAAGGAAAAATGGGGCTTCTTGATGAAACTCCTATGCCGATAATTTTAACTATCACCAAAACGGACAAAGGTCTTGTTTTCAAGCAGACTGAAAATACTAAAAAATATCTGTCATAAGTCAAAATAATTTTCACCGCTCAGAAATGGGCGGTATTTTTATGCACTGAAAATATCTGAAATGCGTTTTTGCAGTCAATTGCAAGGGCGCATTTTTTATACCCGAACGGAGGTGACAGGGTGAGCATTGAAAAAACTACAGCGTACAAATATGCCTTATCCTGCATCGAGGAGGGCAACGACAAGGTCGGCAGGTACATAAAAAAGCAGGCTGTGAACTGGCTTGAAATTGCCGACGGCGAAAGTGATACCGCATATGTGAACGAAAAGGAATGGGAGCGGATAAAGGGCATTCTCACCCTTATGATGCACCCCGACACGGGCAAAAATATGCTTGTGTCCCTTGAGCCCTATGCGCTGTGGCTCATTATGGCGGTGTTCTGCACATTTCGGAGAGACAACAGGCGGCGGCTTTACACAACGGCACTTCTTGAAATTTCACGAAAGAATTACAAGACATTCACTTCGGCGGTAATATTCATAATCGCAATGCTCTGCGAGGCGAGATTTTCCCGACTGTTTTCCGTTGCTCCCGACTACAAGCTTTCTTCCGAGCTGAGGCTTGCGGTAAGAAAAATAATCAAGGTCTCGCCCCTGCTTGTGAAGCATTTCAAGATCACCCGTGAAATGATAACCTGTCAGCTCACGGACACGGAATACACGCCCCTTGCATACTCAAATGACCGTATGGACGGCAAGCTTGCCACCATATTCCTTGCGGACGAGGCGGGGGCGCTTGACAGCTATCCCGTTGAGGCGATGCGCTCCTCTCAAATAACACTGAAAAACAAGCTGGGTATCATCATAAGCACCCAATACCCCAATGAAAACAACGTGCTTATTGATGAAATTGACCTTGCGAAAAAGATGCTTGACGGGATAGTCGAGATAGACAGTGTTTTTGCTCTGCTTTATGAACCCGATGACGAGCTTATAAAAGACTGGGAGACAGACGACAGGGTCATATATCAATCAAACCCCGTAGCGGTGAGAAATCCCGATGTGTTTGACGAGATAAAGAAAATGCGCACAATGGCTGTTCTTTATGAGAACAAGCGTGAGAATTATCTTTGCAAGCACAACAACATCAGATACAAGGGTGTTGGCTCTGAGGGGTATGTGAACATTGATGCTGTAAGGCTTTGTGCATATGAGCACCCCGGGGACTGGTGGAACGGCAGGACGGTATATCTCGGCGTTGACCTTTCGCAGACGGAAGATAACACGGCTGTTGCAATGGTGACAAGCGATGATGAGGGGCTTATACACGCTGCGGTTTTCGGATTTATCCCCAAAGAGCGCATTGATATCAAGAGCAAAAATGAAAAGATAGATTACAGGCGGTGTATCCGTGAGGGCTGCTGCTACGGCTGCGGCGATGAGGTCATTGATTACAGCTTCGTTGAGGATTTTATACTTCATCTTGAAGAGAAATTCGGGGTGACTGTTGCCGATGCAGGCTTTGACCGATACAACGCAATTTCCACGGTGCAGAAGCTTGAAGCAGCGGACAACCCTATAAACTGCACGCTGGTAAAGCAGCATTCAAGCGTTCTGCACCCTGCCACAAAGCTTTTGAAGGAATACATATTGTCACAGAAATTCAGGTATGAGAAAAACATTTTGCTTGAAAATTCTTTTGAGAATGCAAGATGCACGGAGGACACAAATCTGAACAAATATGTAAACAAAAAGCGGAGTGCGGGCAAGGTAGATATGGTGGTTGCACTTATAAATGCGGTCTATCTGCTTAATGAAAATGTACTGCTTGACAGCGGTTTTGTTTGTCAGGTCATTTAAGAATGAGGAGGCTTTTTTATGGGTATGTGGGATATGCCTGCGAGACATTATATACCTGATACGGAACTGCGTTTTAACCCGTATCACGACCCGCAGAACGGTAGGTTTACCACTGCGGGAGGAGGGAGCGGCGGCGGTTTTCTTTACTCAAAGGGTGGGAAGTCTGCTTACGTTTTCGAGAGGAATATTGACGGTGAGTATGAAGCTTGGGCGAAGGCTAAGGCAGCGAAATCTGCAAAGATAACAAATGCTAAATATAAAGGAGTTTCTGTTATAGGAACAGATGGTAAAACACGAATGTATATTGAACAAAGCGGTGGCTATTTCTTGCTTGATTCATCAGGCAATACAATAAGGCTTGACAATAAAATGCAAAACGTAATCAAATCCAAAGGTGGACTATCCAAAACATTTGAAAAAGCCAATTCAATCAATGACAATGATGTTTCTGATATGATAAATAAATTCAAATCACGTCCAAGCGTTGATTACGAATTAGGAAATCCATTTGGTGAACGTGGGAAAAATAAACTTATATATAGACCTCAAAGAATGAAATGGTGATATGTTTAAAACAGACGTTATAACAGGCGGTATTTTTATACCCAGATGAAGGGAGCGGATATATAAAAATGGGATTTTTCTCAAAGAAAGAAACTGTGGAAAAGCGGGATATGACAATAGAAAACAGCGGGCTTGCGGCTGATATTATGTATTCAAAGCTGTACGGCAGTTCTGTTGACTGCGACACTGCTATGCAGATACCAAGCGTTGCCCGATGCGTCAATATGATTGCTTCGGCGGTGGCTATGCTTCCTGTGAAGATGTACCGCAGAGAGGGAACGTCTGTAAAGGAGATCACCGACGACCCACGTATAAAAATGCTCAATTCCGTGACGGGTGACACTATATCGGCTGATGAGATGCGTTTTTCTATGGTACGGGACTATCTTCTGACCGGTTCTGCGTTTGCTTACATCGGCAGGAACTACGACACCCCCGACAAGCTTTACTATGTTTCCGAAAAATATGTAGCTGTGCAGAAAAATCTGACGGACATCATACACAAGCGTTTTCAGTATTCCATACTTGGCAGGATATATTATCCCTATCAGATGCTGAAAGTTCTGAAAAACACTGACGGCTTCGGAAAGGGGCGGGGCATTGTGCAGGAAAACCCGCTTATTATCGACACCGCATATCAGATGATGAAATTTCAGAAAAATCAGCTTGTGAAGGGCGGAAATAAAAAAGGTTTTCTGAAATCGGAAAAGACTCTTGCAAAGCCTGCGGTGGACGAGGTCAAGGCGGCGTGGGCTAAGCTTTACTCAAACGAGAACACCGAGAATATCGTATTTCTGAACAATGGCATTGACTTCAAGGAAGTTTCAAATTCTTCTGTGGAAATGCAGATAAATCAGAATATGCAGACGGCAAATTCTGAGATAATGAAGCTCTTCGGGACGGCGGACGGCATTCTTTCCGATGCCACTGTAAAGAACGCTGTAATGCCTGTTATAGACGCTTTTGAGGCGGCTTATGACAATGATCTGCTCCTTGAAAATGAGCGTGGGAGCGTTTATTTTGCCTTTGACACACGAGAGCTTACGAGGGGCGATATTCAGCAGAGGTACAGTGCTTATGCTGTAGCTTTGCAGAACAATTTTATGCAGCTCGATGAGGTGAGGGAACGTGAAGATCTTCCTCCTCTCGGTATCAATTTCATCAAGCTGGGGCTCAATGATGTTCTTCTTGACCCGAAAACAAATCAGATATACACGCCGAATACGAATGCTATGGTGAATATCGGCACGGGCGAGGGGGCTAATGTTTCTCAGCCTGTTGACAAATCGGGAAATGATGATATAATTGATGTAAGAGGCAAATATATTCAGCTTCCTAACGGCAAAATGAACGGAAGTCTGCCGAGTGCAAGGGTGAAGATGTCAAAGGCGGAACGGAAAAGAGTTTCAAGTCAATTTGCTACTGACTTTCCAAATGCCGAAAAAGGCAGTACATACCCTTATGAGAACAGAAACCGCTTTTACCTTATAAAGGTTTACGGATTTGGAGATTACGGCTTTACATACAAGATTTCTATTGACGGGAACGAGGAAATGATATCGGCAGTCAGGGAGGTATTTGAAAATGAACAATAAGCTCAGCGAAAAAGAAACAGCACTTATAAAAAAGCTGAAATCACTGCCTTATGATTTGGAAGATAAGGAAAAGGAAAACGGAATAATTATGATTATGTTATTTGCTTCCGAAAGGAATTGCATTGATGATATAATCAAAATTGCCAATGAAGCCAAAGACTTTGATGCTGTAATAACGGAAGTGTTTAAAAATGAATCTGTAGAAATTGTTGATGAGGAGGAGTGACAAGGTGGAAAACAATCCACTTTCAGAAGCAGAAGTTTTTGAACTCCTTAACAGTTGGAAATAGCAGAATAATAATCACAGCAAGTAATCTGACATATAAACCGCTTTGATATCAAGGCGGTTTTTCTTATATCTTTTATGCGTTTTTGCAGTTGACTGCAAAGGCGCATTTTTTATACCTGAAAGGCGGTGGGAATGGTGGCAAGTAACAATAGACAATCATATGACAACATTTATATTTTAAATCGTTTTGGCGGGCGAGAAGCTGTAAGAATGAGCAACGATATTCTGACAAGTATTCTGGAATATTCAGAATCCATTGTTGACGAAGCTCACGATATAGCCAATGATATTCAAGGACAGATGTTATCGAAGATTAAACGGGCTACTCCAATTAGAAATTATTCCAAAAATACCCAGATAGTGAAAAGAATAATTGTCCATAGGTCGCCCAATGTCCCTAAAGCAATAAGAGAGGAAAAAAATTGGAAGTATCAGCCGGGGGTAACAATGCAAAGTTGGAAAAGGCTTACAACAAATGTTCTTGGCACATTTTTTCCTGTATATTCGTATTCACTTCAGCAATCAACCATAGGAACTAATATACGTTCTACAAGGATGCCGAGAACTATATATGCTGTCAGAAATACAGCAAGATGGTCTATAATTCATCTTCTCAATTTCACACACGATACTGTAGCACACAATAAAACATATTTGCGTTCCTCCGAAGGAACTTATTTTGTAACAGAGGTGCAAAATTGGGGTGAGCGGGAACTTAAACGAAGATTACAGGAAATTTTTGACGCGAGGTAAAAATATATGGCAAATAAATACGGCTATATGGCGAAAATCGGCATTGATACTACGGGAGTTCAAGCTGGACTGAGTGAAAGTGATACCGCAATGAAAGCATTTTCAAGAGAAATGCGTGAGGTCAACAACGTTATCCGTGAGGGCGGCAATTCCGCAGAAATGGCGGCTCAGAGAAATCAGCTTTATGCCGAACAGATATCACAGCTCAGCAGGCGGCTTGAAGCGTTGAAATCTGTTGAGGAAGATATCAATACGGCAAGAGCCAACGGTAATATAAACGAAAGCGAATACCGTGCATACAGGCGTGAAGTTGAGCAGACCGAGAATGCTCTTGAAAATCTTCGGGAGCAGCAGAGAAGCATTGGTGAGAATGCGGGCAAGGACTACGACAAGGTGATATCTGCATTGCAGAATGTAGAAAAGGTCGCTCTTGCCACCACGGGAGCGGTTGCGGCGGCTCTCGGAAAGCTTTCAAGCGATGCCCTTGGCGCTTATTCTCAGTATGAACAGCTTGTAGGCGGCGTTGAGACGCTTTTTGCAGGTGCTGAGGACATTGTGCTTGAAAACGCCGAAAATGCATTCAAGACCGCAGGAATTTCCGCAAACAACTATATGGAAACCGTTACGGGCTTTTCTGCGACCCTTTTGCAGGGTCTCGAGGGTGACACGAAAAAGGCGGCTGAAATTGCAGATCAGGCGCTTATTGATATGGCTGACAATGCGAATAAAATGGGCACGGCTATGAGCTCGGTGCAATACGCTTATCAAGGCTTTGCAAAACAGAATTACACAATGCTTGATAACTTAAAGCTCGGCTATGGCGGCTCGCAGGCTGAAATGGCAAGGCTTATAAACGATTCGGGTGTTCTGAACGGCGAAATGGTCGCTACTGCAAAAAATGTCAAGGAAATTCCCTTTGACAAGGTGATAGAGGCTATCCACGTTATTCAGGAAAATCTCGGAATAACAGGCACAACGGCTCTTGAAGCTGAGACCACCCTTGAAGGCTCTATGAACAAGCTGAAAGCCTCGTGGGAGAATGCTCTTGTTGATATAGCAAAACCTCTTGACGATTTTGCACAGGGCGGTCTTACTATTCTTAATGACAATATCGACGTTATAAAAGATGCGCTTGTGGATATGATGGAGCAGATAAAGCCATTGCTTGATGATGCGCTCGTAAAGCTTCAGGAGTGGATCGACGGCGGCGGTGTGCAGAAGCTTGCGGACGGGTTTGTTGATACGGTTGAATTTGTCATTGACCACAAAGACTTACTGCTTAGCCTTTTTGCTGCTTTGGAAGTCGCACTCGGAGCTGACAGGATAAGCACGGCGATAAAAGGATTCAAAGATATAAAAGATGCTGTATCTGGCGTTGCTTCGGTTGTAAATGCTGCTTCATCGGGTTTCAGTGCTTTCGGAATAGGTTTAAGCGGCTGGATAGGCATTGCGGCTATTGCGATCACTACGGCAATAGGTCTTAAAGAAGCAATTGACAATGCCGCCGAAAAGCTTTCGGAACATTCTGACAAGGTGAATGAACTTGACGAAGAGTATCAAGGGCTTAATGAGACACTCAAAGAGTTCAACAAGCTGAAAGAAGAATCAATCGAACTCGCAAATCAGGAAGCGGCAACGAATCTTGATAGTGCGAAGGCAACGGCTCAGGACTACAAGTCAAAAATTGACACTCTTGAAAAGCTTATGGAGAAAAACCGTGAATATTACGGCACAAGTAATTTAAGCGGCAAGGAGCTGTATAATTTTGATTATCAGGGCAATAAGGTAGGCAGTGCGGGAACTTTTGATGAACTTTCCGACCAGCTTGGTTCTCTTTATCACGACTATTATGCTGCCATTGATATTGTAAATTCTTATGAAGAGACAATAGAACAGGCGGCGGACAACAGCGTCAAGCATATGGGCGAGGTGAGAGATGCTGCCGCAAATTCTATAAACAATGTTGGCAAGACAAATCGTGAAGCTCTTGACGAGGTTTGGACGAACATTCTTGATCCCGAAAAGCTCAAAGAAAAAATGGACGAGTATGATAAAGAGCTTGCCACTCATAAAATAGATGAGTCCGAATACTGGGCTAAGCGCAAAGCCTACCTTGAATCTCATCGGGACGAGGAGAGTGAGGAATGGTGGAAATATTACGATAAGGTCAATGATTATTATGAAAAACTTGCCAAGGAAGAAAAAGCCGCTGCCGACAAGGAAGCTGATGAAGCCGCAAAGGCTTTGAAGGAAGCCGGGGACAAAAAGAAAGAGAAGACCAAAAAAGCCTGGGAAGCGGCTGAGAGAGAACAGCAGGAAAAGGGCTATGACGATGAATGGCTCCTGAATGAGTATCAGAAGATACTTGATACCCTTGACAAAGGTTCTGACCTTTATCTTGAATATTATGACAAATGGCTCAAACTCCGAAATGATATTCAGGACGATGACATCAAAGAGTGGGAGGACTCTTCCAAAAAGACCGCCGAGAGCATAAAAAAAGCCTATGAGGATGTAAACAAGGCTCAGGAACAGGCTGAAAAGGACTACCTTAAATCAGGAACGGCTCTCGGTAAAAGCGTGACCGAAAAGGGCGGCAAGGACAGGTTTGTTTTAAATGACCTTACCGAAGAGAGCAAGGCTCTTGAAAAATACCGCAAGTCTATGGACGAGCTCAAAGCTACGGGCGTTTCAGATGACCTGCTTGCAGGTGTTATGCAGTTTGATTACAAGGACGGATCCCGTCAGCAGTTTATTGACGAGCTCCTTGCAATGTCCGAGAAACAGCGGGAGCAGTATTACAAGGACTATGCCGCATATATGGAGGAAGTTGAAAAGACGGGTGCGTATGACGTGCAGGACAAGCTTGACGAAGCAAATCAGCTTGCGGCGCAGGGCGTGAGTGACATCTACGCAAATATGCCCGATGAGGCTTACCAAAAGGGCAAGGAAACCGCCGACAGCTATTTGCAGGGTATCATTGACAGTATGTCGGATTACGATTCCATTATAAGCGGTGCATTCTTTAATTCCATAAACGGGCAGAACCTGAGCGCCTCCGCTGCATCGGCAGGCGCTGGGGGAGCTGGCGGTGATATGGTCATAAACTTTGTTGTTGACGGTGAAGTTATCACAACAAAGGTCGTGAGCAATCTTGCACAGGAATATCGGAGAGGAGGCAATCCCTTAAATGCGTAAAATTTATAACGGCGGAATTACGCTGGGTATCGGTGATTATACCCTTAAATCAATTTCGGCATATGCTCCGAGCTGGTCCCACGAAATTGACACGAGCTTTGAGAACTGGGATTTTTCTACGGTGGAGCAGTCAAAGGGGCGGCGATTTTCCGCAGACATCACAACGGGGCTTATGAATAATGAGGAGATCACAAAGCTTCTGAATGTGCTCATCGGCAGGACATTCAAATTCACGTCTCCCGAATACACGGGAATTGTGAGCGTCACAAAGGTTCCGAAAACATACAAATCCGCAAATATGGCAGGAATTTACTGCTCCTGTTCATTCTCTGTAGCCGCCGTAAGCCTTGAAAGCTCGGGCGGCTCTCTTTAGCCTGAGCATCGAAATTCTTGACAGTCCGCTGAGCAAATTCGGAAATGTGAATGTGCGGCGGAATACTGACGGAATCGGGACAAGCGGGCTGTGCATATCTCAGCTGAGCTTTGATGTTCCCGGGGAGCTGTATGCGGCAAGGGCGGCGAAAACCGTTGTGAAGGGTATGAGCGGTCTGCCTACGTATTACATCGACAGCAGGACGAAAAGCAAGGGTGTTGTTTCCGTGACCTGCCTTGACAGGCTGGCATTTGCCGATATTGATTTTCCCATTGACAAATGCCTGGAGCTGGGGCTTATAAAATATCCGAGGAAATCTGCTTTTCCGAAAACGGGCGTTAAGACAAAAATCTATCTTGACACTTCGGAAAGCAAATATTATAAGTGGGACGGCTCGAAATACGATGAGACCCAAGAGGCAAATTACACTCCGACACTTCCGATTTCGGAAGTACGGGAAATAATCGTTGGGCTTGTGGGCTTTTCGGATATTACGGGCATTCCATCGTGGCTCACGGAAATTCCGAGGGCGAAGCTTCAAGCCACCTGCTCCGAGGTGCTGAGTTTTATCGCCGAAACCTGCTGCGGATTTTTCTATATGACAGATGATAATGTATGTACATTCGTGCCATATGGAAGTTATTCCGCATCTATGGCGGTAAAGGAGCACACGGCGCTTGACATCGGCATTGAATACGAGGCGAACGGTGTTCTTTGCACAAACGGGAGCGGCGTGCAGTATTCGATGGGTGATGTGGGGTATTCCTACGATACATTGCAGATAAATTCCGACCTCATAACGCAGGCAGGCTGTGAGGAGGTATGGAACAGGGCAAGCGGCAAAACCGTCACACAGTTTAAATGTGACAAGGCTGTTGTTCCTTCCGTGCCATATCCTGCGGAGCTGATAAAGTTTGCACAGGGGTATGATCTTATAGCTCATAGTGTTTCCTGCAAAATTACCGCCTGCGGAATTATTGCATCGCTTTCGGGAAATGCTCCCGGCGATGGTGAAATCGGTTCACGGCACAGGCTGACCAGGAACAAGGTCGAGCTTGGAAAAAAGAGCGGGAACATTATGCATACCAAATATCAGGGGCTCATCGTTCTTGAAGACGAGACCGATAAAAAATCGGACAAAACAAGCAAGGAGTGATATCAATGGGCGGAGAAATTATCCGAAGCTGCAAAAACGGTTTTGCTGAATCTGATGTACATATCAGAGGCGACCCTCCCGACAAGATAGTTAAGGTTTCCGACAATGAGGTTTATGCCGTTTACGGAAGTTTCAAGCAGACCTGGACGGCTGAGGGGAGCGGAAATGAGCGGTATAATTTTTCAGAAACTATTGAAGAAGGTGAATGGTTATGACGGCTGAGGAAGCGGGTTGGATTATGATGTCGGGCGGCGGTGAGGGCGGCGACAGGAGGATAAAAAAGCTTGATGCCCTTGAGCCGCTTTACAGACTTGACATCGGCGGCGGGTGGAACATTCGGATAAAAATTGCTTCGGATATCGACAATG
>CAKSPU010000005.1 GCA_934486875.1 uncultured Oscillospiraceae bacterium | reverse complement strand
GGTATCGGCAGATGAACTGTCGACTATAAAGAAAAGAGCTGCTGATTCCGATATGACAGTCAGAAATTTTCTCTGTGATCTGACGCACAATGGCAAAATAATTCTGTATAATAGTATGTTTTGATATTGATGTCATTCTCCCTGCACCACGAAGCAGCATTCCGTCCGGTTTCACTGCGCTAATGTATCTTTTCCACCCATTCCGTTTCCCGTACCCGCTTTTTTATTATTACTTTTTCGTCCATTTTATTCTTCTGCTGATTTGGTTGCTTAGACTTTTTAGTGTCCCATTTACTCCATTGGAGTTGGTTGGATACTTTAATCTATTTTAGCATTCAGTGGTATTTGGCATAAAAGTGGGGCTGGGTTTGACGTGTGCTTTTTATGGCGGCATATGATATCAAATGTTCGAAATACAAGTGTGGTGTAACCGTTGAATTTTCTGTCGAAATTTTGAAGATGGACAATAGCTGTCCAATACAATGTAGTATAATTTAAACATAAGGAAGGTTATAAAGTCACAAAATGACATAATATTCAGAAATGAGGTAGTAAATATGTTCGGTTCATCATTTTCCAACCGTCGTCCCCTTATAAAAATCGTTCTTCGCAAAGAGGGGCTTATCGTTGACGATAAACTTGTTCTTGGTGCTGATTATCTTTTTGTGTTGGACTCACTTTACGGAGCAAATGAAGGTGATACTGTTCCGATTGAACTTAATAATCTTTATGTTGACACTGGTTCAGATCTTATGGCTTATAAGTTTGTGGACAAAGATGATATATACCAAACGCCTATCCTACAGGCAACGATTTTGCATAGCGCCAATCTTCTTGACTGTACTATCGTTCACGCCCGCATCAGCACACGTTCTAATGTGAAAAACAGACAGGAAAATGAGAGAAGATATGCAGAGTCGCTGGGAATGAAAGAACTGGATTTTCCGTATAAGAGCGAAAGAAAAGCACTTGAAATGATGAATGACCGTAAAGGTTATTTTGAGCAGTGGAAGGCTCGCAACAGGATAACCCGTAAAACTCTTGACTGGCTTATATTTGATGAGCCGGAAGAGAATACAGGTGAAAAAATGAGTACAGCTGAGATCCTGGGAAAATTCTATCTGAACCTTGGAGAAAGACTTTGCAGCAGGGCAGCTTCCGCAGAGAATACTGTTCCCGATGAGGAGAAAATTGAAGAGGAATTTGAAGATGAGGATACTCTTTGGGACGATGAAGACGAAGGAGACGAGTCGGAAGCTACTGAAACATACGAGCAATTTCTTTCTTCCATAAGCGGCAGTGAAAAATAAATTTACTGCATCAAATCTACCATTTCTTCAACTATCTGAGCAATTTTCACAGCACTTTCATCGGAAACATTTGCAAGAGCAGTTTTGATCCTTTCAATTGCTTCATAGGAAGTAGCCTGAGGTTCAACAGAAAAATCCATAAGCTCTGACATTGGGATTTTAAGGCCTTTGCATATTTTGCAGATAGTTTCAACAGTAGGGCATTTTTCACCTCGTTCAACCTGACTGAGGTAGGCGGGGTGAATGTCCGAATCAAATGCCAGTGCCTCCTGACTCATTTTTTTCATCAGCCTGAAATCCTTTATACGCATTCCTACAATATATGCAATTTTTTCTCGTTCAAAACTCATAATGCACCACCTAAAATAAAGTATATAATATAACTTTATACCTTATTTATGATAATAACAAATATTTATAGACTTAGCATTTATTTGCTAAAGCTCTTGATTTTTGTCGATGATTGTTGTAAAATAGATTTGAGATTATATAAATATTGCCCATTTTCATAATGTTAATGCATAAATTTTGTATTGTGCATATTGTATAAATATGGAAACGCAATTTAAAAAAATAATACAAAATTCGACAATTGGCATTGTAAATAATGGTCAATTAGTGTATAATATTAAATATTTAAATCAACGGAAAGGATTTATTATGCAAAATGACAATCTTTGCCCAAGGTTCAAGTATAACCGTGTTCTGCAAATCTACACAAAGCTTCTGAACGGCGAAATAATAAACAAAGCAGATGAAGCTCGCCGCTTTGGGGTCGCAGAACGTTCGATACAGCGTGATATTGATGATTTGCGCTGCTTCTTTGCCGATAATGCTGACGAAGGCGATATTGCCAAGGAGCTGGTTTACAGTAAGGAACTGAATGGCTATCATCTTGTCAGTCGGAATACATCTGTAATGAGCAACAGTGAAATATTTGCTGTGTGCAAGATCCTTCTTGAAAGCAGAGCTTTCACAAAAAAAGAGATGACACCGATAATAAGCAAGCTTCTTGCCTGCTGTGTGCCGCCCAAAAATATGCAAAAGGTAAAGGATCTTCTGTCCAATGAGATGTATCATTATACTGAGCTTAATCATCACAAAAATTTTATTGATTCGATGTGGGAAATAGGCGAGGCCGTGCAAAAGCATCTGTGTATGAAAATTACATATACCAAGCAGGATGATTCTGTGGTAGAGCGTATTGTGCAGCCGGTTGGAATAATGTTTTCCGAGTTCTATTTCTATCTTACGGCATTCATTGAAAATATAGACCGTGAGACGGAATTTCGGAACAAAGATGATATGTTCCCTACCATATACCGTATTGACAGGATACAGAGCTTTGAGGTCCTGAACAGGCATTTTGATATTCCGTACAGGGACAGATTCGAGGAAGGTGAGTTCCGCAAGCGTATACAGTTTATGTATGGCGGCAGGCTCAGACGTATCAAGTTCCTTTACAAGGGTAAAAATGTTGACTCGGTTCTTGACAGGCTTCCGACTGCCAAGGTCATTGAACATAGAAAAGAAGGGGTGGTAATTTCCGCTGAAGTGTTCGGCGATGGAGTTGATATGTGGCTGAGAAGTCAGGGAAATAATATCGAACTGATATAGTGTTGATATTAAAAAATTTGATATTGGAGGATTTATAATGCAAAATATAGTATTAAGCTATGATCCATACAGAATGAAAACGCAGATGTCAGTAGATGGCATTGATGTTTGCGAAAATGAGAACTATTCTCGCTTTAAGGAGTTTATTCAAAACGAAACTCCTATGCAGACGTGGATCGAACCTATTCCCTATCTCGACTGGAGGGGATTTGTCAATGAAATATCCGATGAAGATACTAACGATAATGTACATATAGACTTTTCGGGCCGTATAATAGATCTGGAGGATCTGAAAAGATCTGTTGCTGCTCAAAATGATAAGCGTTCCGAAACAACAAAGGTTAAATATGTCTTTAATCACGTTAAGATCCTTGATGATATGACATTATCCAAAAACATTGAAAACGTTGTTTCTGAGCTGGAAACTCCGATGTTTCAGCAATTGATCCGTCAGAGAGGAAGCAAGAGCTTAAATGATAAGTACAATGCGCTTAAGGATAACTACAGGCTGGCGCAGGAAAACGACTTTTATATTGTTTTTGCCGGTTTGTACAGTTCGGGCAAATCAACTCTTCTCAATGCTGTTATACGTCATGATGTGCTGCCTACAAGCTTTAAAACCTGTACATCAAAAAATTGCAGGATACGTCATGACAGGAGCATTGGAAACAAGGTATCATTAACCTGCTTCGGTCAAAATGATGAGGTCGTTATCCCCAAGAGGGTATTTGACAGCGACGAAGAATGTGAAAAAGCATTTTCTGAGATCTGCCCGATAAAGGATAAAAATTCAGAGGATAAATATCCGGATGTTGTTACAATGGAGTTAAGCGCAGACCTTTCACATCTGTATCCCAAAAACATCAGCAATGACCAGTTTAATATTGTTTTGATCGACACTCCGGGCATGGACAGTGCTCAGTCCAGCGAAAACGGCGTTAACAAACACGCTCAGATCGCAATGGAAGCGATCACTATGGAAAACAAGCCTATGATAATCCTTTGTGTAGATGCTGATAATTACGAAAACAAAAGCATAGGTGAATTTATGAGGGAGATCGTTGTTCAGGCAAATAAGGAAAACAGCGGATTCAATGACCGCTTCTTGTTCCTGATGAACAAGAGTGATTGTGTTAAATATAAGAACGGTGACAGTGCTGAAGAGCTGAAAAGCGGATTTGCCGAATACCTGACCGATCACAATAAATGGAATATTACAGCTGACGATTATGAACTGAATGAAATTTCCAAAGCCGCTTCCTGCTTTGTTCCGAGAATTTTTATGACTACTGCCGGATGTGCATATGCTATCCAGCGTGATGCACTAAACTTTTCCGATGAGCAATTGGACATTGAGGAAAATGATGATTTAAAATCCGATCTTGAAAAATTTATGGAAAAAATCTGTGATCGAAAGCGTGATAATTTCTTCCTTTCCAAATATTGCGATCTTCCGGACTATCGCAAAAATGAGATCGAAAGTGAATTTCAGAATGCACTTGAAAATAACGATAGGATACGTGCCACTGAATTGCAGTGCGGTCTTGTTTCTGTTGAATATGCGATAAGAGATTATATTGAAAGATATGCTTATCCCATAAAAGTAAGAGGTGTGCTTTCGACATTTGAAGATGTTCTTGAAGATGTAAGAAGCTTCCAGAACGGAATAGTTGAAAGCCTGAAAGAAGCTGAAAAAAATCTGGGGGAAAGCCACAGCGAAAGAGAGGAGGCAACCGAAAGAAAAAAAAGTGCAGAAACAAAAAGCGATGCGCTAAAACTCGCAAAGGATAAAATTGATGAGCAGCAGAGATCATTAAATCAGATCAAATTTAATCCCTCCGAAATTTACAGAATAATAGAAAACTTTAAGGCTGAGATAGATAAAGACAGGGATATCCAGCGGATCTATCAAAATGATGAAATTAAAACCGGACAGAAGTCAAAGGATAAAGTGATAACTGAGATAAATAACCTGATGTCCGATATCCGCAGCCTTATGCAAAGGAAGATATCAGATGCAAACAGGGAATTAATAAAGGTCAAAAATTCTTATGACGGACAGCTTAAAGAAATATTCGGCTATTTATCATCGGCAGTTGACCAACTGAAAAAATCGGGAACTTTAAATTATGATTCGTATGATTTTACAAAGAGCCTGATCTGGACATCGAATTTTTCATATATGAGTGCAGCAGATGTTGCTTCCGCTTCTTCCGGTCTGAGAGAAAGCATTAAGGATTCAACGACGGAAACTAAATCAGTATGGAACCTTAAAAAGGATGAGTACAAAGCAAGCTGGAATCCATTTAAAAAGCTCGCTTCTTTGTTTATGCCCGAGAGGATCGAACAGGAATTTGACGTGTCGGGCTTCTATAAGACCGCACCGCTTAAAAAGGCACTTTCAAATTATTTTAATCAGCTTGATCAGGAAAGCAAAAAAATGGGAGATTATTTTACCGGGGAGATCAATTCAAGTAAGTATAAGGTAAATACTCTGACCAAACAGCTCCTAAATGAAATTGATGCATTCTATGCAGATATTGAAAAACAGCGTGCGGAAATAGAGCGCTGCGGAAGGTCCATAGAGGAGCTGAATAAAAAAATCGAGTCCGAGAAGAAAATTAATGAATGGCTTATAAAGCTGTCAGAAGAAATAAGCGGGGTGTGATATTATGTATGATTTTTCAACCTTTGACGGAGATAAATTTTATGAAGCAATTCAGAATAAGGATTATGATCTGCTGATCTCCGATTTCATTTGTGCCATTCGCAGTGACCCTGCTTTTAAAAAGGCAGAAATTCCGCAGATAATCAGAATATTTGAGGAAAAGGTCCCTGAGATATTTAAAGAAGAGGTCAGGCTGGATTATGAAGAGGAGCTTCCAAGGAACGAGTGGAACAAAGACTATTTCTACAGACAGCTCCATAGACTGCAGAATAATTTTTGCAAAAAAAGACTGGCTTATCTTAAAGAAGTAGGACAGGCTGTTTTCAGAGAGCCTGTCAGAACCGAATCCGTCAAGCCTGCCATAAATCAAACGGCAACGCAAAACAGAAGCAGGACAGCACAGACATTGGGACGACCTGCATCATATGATCAGACCAACAGAAAGCCTCCGGTGAAAAACGGAAATTTTCCGAATGCCGGAATGCTTCGGGCAGCAGGCATTCTGGCGGCAATAATTATAGGAGTTCTGCTGGTAATTTTCCTGATAAAGTAAATAGAAGCAACAGTCAGCCGTACACTTCCCGCCCAAGCTCAAATGGTGGAGTACTTGATAGGATAATTGATACAGGAAAGAATATAGAAAATGGTATAAAGGATATAGGAAAGTCTTTAGTGACATCTGTTAATGACTTTAAGGAGTCTAAAGATTTTAAAGATTTTAAGGATACATTTACAACTAATCCTCACAAAACGAAAGGAGATCATTATGGGCACAAATGATGTTGGGTTAAAGAACCCCTTGGATGTAAAAGAATTATATTCTGCATTTGAAGCTGCGGACAGCATAGTATTAAAAAAATACATCTCAAAGCTGTCCGGCACAAACTGCATACCAATTCGTGACGAACTGAAAACAATAGATGTTGGAGACAATGTTTATTTATACAGGGTAGGCAAGATCATCTACGACAAAAGCGAGAACATTCAGGACAAGCTTACAACAGTATATTCATCTATTCTTTCCCTTGAATGCTGCGGCTTGGTTATGCTTATAAACGGCAATAAAAATAATGCGGAGCTTTTTGTAGGTGTAGTATCAAGAAATTATAATTCAGTAAATTCAAAGCTTGTGGTCATAGGAAAAGAGCTGAGCAATCAGGGAAAGACTCTCAAAAATGCTTTTCAGGGCAATTTCCCCGGAACTGAGCTTATAGCTGTCAATCCGTCATCGGAAAAAAATTCACCGTCCAAAAAAGACATAATCACCAAAAGCTTCAAAAGATCCAATTATATCTCAGCAGTAAGCAGTATCCCTGCTGTCAGAAGTGAAAAGACCTACGATAATCAGAAGTTTATCCAGGGACTTGAAAAGCTGATAGATACAATGAAGGGAAAGGAATATTCTGCATTAATTATTGCTGATGCTGTGAGCAACGAAAAGGTGGAGGCAATGTGTTCCGATTATGAGGACATTTATTCTCAGCTGGCACCATTCAAGGCATCTTCCCAAACATTCAGCAAGCAGAGTTCTTCCACATCTTCTGAGGGCGTTATCAAGGGCGTAACGAATACAACAAATCAATCAATTTCCAAATCGTTATCGCATAGTACTACAACATCAAAAACTCATTCAAATACTTTTGGTCTTGGGGTGGCTATGGCTTTTACACCGTATGGAGTAGGACCAAGTCTTTCGGTAAACGTTAGCGATACTGAAGGGGTAGGAAAAGCCAAAACAAAAGGAGCGACCAAAACAGAAGCCTCCGGAACAGCAAAATCACTTACAGAGCAAAACTCTGTTACCAAGGCGTTGTCAGAATCGGATGGGGAGGGCATTCAGCTCAATTATGAAAACAGAGCGGTAAAAACTCTGCTTGACCATATTGATGAACAGATCAAGCGAATGCGTTCCTGTGAAGATTTCGGTATGTTCAATACCTGTGCGTATTTTGCAGCCAAGGATTATGATGTTGCTGTGGCGGCGGCAGGGGCTTTCAAATCCATAACAAGAGGTGAAAATTCCTCTGTTGAAGCTTCTGCGGTCAATGTATGGAAGGATCCGAAGGAAGTAGAGCGCATAAAGGAATATCTGACGAGATTTTATCATCCTGAATTTATGACTGTAATTGATGAAGGTCATCAGTATCCCACCAATGCGGCAATGTTTATCAGCGGCAGGGAAATGGCTTATCAGATGGCTTTGCCAAAGAAATCCGTTTCCGGTATTCCCGTTTTGGAGTGTGCTGAATTTGGAAGAGAAGTTACATCACTCGCAGCGGATATAGGTGACATTACTCTCGGAAATATATTTCATATGTATCAGGAGGAAGGGACCGAAGTCAAACTGAATAAGCAAAGCTTGACCTCGCACACATTTATTACAGGTTCAACGGGCTCAGGTAAATCAAACACGGTTTATAAGCTCCTTGATGAACTTGTATACAATACCGACAAAGACGTAAAATTCCTGGTCGTTGAGCCTGCAAAGGGTGAATACAAAAATGTTTTTGGAAACAGAAAGGACGTTTCTGTTTACGGAACAAATATGAACATATCACCGTTACTGAGAATAAATCCGTTTTCCTTCCCGAAGGAAATACATATCCTTGAACATCTTGACAGACTTGTTGAGCTGTTCAATGTGTGCTGGCCGATGTATGCAGCTATGCCTGCTGTGCTGAAAAGCGCTGTTGAAAAGTCTTACGAGGATTGCGGCTGGAATCTGGTGGAATCCGCAAATATATACGGTGATGATCTGTATCCCAATTTTGCAGATGTTGCCCGTAATGTGAAATCAATTATCGACAGCAGTGAGTACGATACGGAAAATAAGGGAGCATACAAGGGCTCACTTCTGACAAGGCTTAATTCGCTTACAAACGGAATCAACGGGCTGATATTTACAGATAAAGAGATTCCTTTGGAGGAGCTTTTTGACAGGAATGTAATTCTTGATCTGAGCCGTGTCGGTTCCGGCGAAACCAAATCGCTTATTATGGGTATGGTGGTGCTGAAATTACAGGAATATCGTATGACAAGCAGTGATATGAATGCTCCTTTGAAGCATATTACCGTACTTGAAGAAGCACATAATCTTTTAAAGAGAACTTCCACGGAACAAACTTCCGAATCGGCAAATCTCCTTGGCAAAAGCGTGGAAATGATCTCAAACGCTATTGCCGAAATGCGTACATACGGCGAAGGCTTTATTATTGCAGATCAGTCCCCAAGCTTACTGGATATGTCAGTTATAAGGAATACGAACACAAAAATAATTATGAGGATCCCTGACATTACTGACAGAGAGCTTGTCGGAAAAGCCGCTAATCTTAATGAGAGTCAGATAGACGAGCTGGCAAAGCTTCCCTGCGGTGTTGCAGCTGTATATCAAAATGAATGGATACAGCCTGTATTATGCAAGATACGGAAATTTGACACACCTGATAAGTCCTATGTATATCAGTCGGGTGAATCACCGAGTGCCGCCCGCAGCTCAACTGATATGCTTGCAATAGCTGATTTATTAAGCAAGGGAACAAAAATAGGCCGTGAAGCGATACTTAAGGATATTTTGCCGAAGCTCAGAGACAGCGGCATAAATGCTTCTGTACAGGCCGCTGTTGCAAAGCAGCTTGAAAATCCGCCCAAGGAACCCAGAATGACAAAGCTTGCACCTATAATGTCAGCACTGTTCCCAAAGGTCAGGTCTGCTGTTGTTGATGCTTACAAGGACAATCTGAACGCCATTGAATGGACAAAGCGTGCAGAAGAAGTATTGATCAATGATCTCGCCACAGAGCTCAATGACAGAACACGCTGCGATATCATTCAGGCGATAATTACTGATTATGTATATAATGAACTTGGAAAAAAGAATGATCTGCAGAAATGGGCAGAGAACGGAGGGCTGCGATGAACGATATCAAATCACCTTCATCAAATGAGATGAATGAGCTTAAAGCGCCGTCTGATACTGAGAACAACTCTTTTGACCCTGATAAGAGGATCGATGTCGATCAAAAGGAAAATACAGAGGATAAAAAAGATAATTCCGGGTATGATATGGACAAGAGGGTTGATGTGGCTGAGAAAGAAGGTACATATGAAACAAATACAGCTGATTCAACGCCGAATGTTGAAAGAGGAAATACGCCTGCAATAAATGAGGGGCAGAATGAGAATACAACAAATAATGAAGTTAAAGAAAAAAATGAGCCTATAAAAAATAAGCAAGATGGGCTTGAACGTGAAAGAAAAGTTGAAGAAGAGTTAAAATCTCAATACCCAGAAAGCGAAGGATACGATGTTTTGTCAGAGGTTTATCTTCGCGATAAAAATGGCAGCATTGTTAAGGACCCTGTGACTGGCGAAGCAAGGAGAATTGATTTTGTGGTAGTTAAAGGCGAAAAAGTAGTAGATTCTATTGAAGTAACCTCAAAAACCGCAGATAAGACAGAGCAATCAGCAAAGGAAGCAAGGATTAGGGATAATGGTGGAAATTACCTGCGAGATACAAACGGAAAACTTGTGGAGATTTTGCCTGATGTTCAAACAAAAATTGAAAGGAGAGATTAATTTATGCAAAAAATATATGATAAAGCAAGCTGGCATATTGACAATGGCTGCGACAAGTCTGAGGTAATAAAAAAGTTCGGGAACGTTCTTTCATTTCTGAATGCTAATTCTTTATTAAGCAATGACGGGAAAGAAATTTTTGAATTGGGTGTTGATAGCAGTATTTCAATAAATGAGAGTATGCTAAATAAAATTGGCAATGAATTTATGACAAAGTATTATGATAGCGTTATTAATGATGCGTCAGATACTATTGGTGAAAAATTGTCTGATATGTTTAAACAATTCAATAAATAGTTTTATACGAGCAAAACATTAAAAAAGAATTGTACAATTGAACTGCCCATTTTGTAAGCATAGTACTAAGTGGGGCAGTTCAATTTTTTCAGCGGTTTCTTTGTCTTCGTCAAAGTATTTCCCGTCCGCAAAAAGCAATACCCTCCGCCAAAATCAATCAGTGGAGGGCATTTTATTCATATTACTCATTCCAAGGCATAAAAGGCACATCAGAAGTCAGCAGTCTGAAAAAATAATTCTTAACACTTAGATCGTTAACACAGGCAGTAACAGCAAGAGAATAGATCAGCGCATTTGCTCTCGCTGGTTCTGGAAATCAAACCGTGTAAACGCAATAAATGCCAAAATTCTGACCATTTTAAAAATGCAGCCAATAAGGCAACGCTGAGGAGCAAACCAACGCAGGCTGCAGAATAAAGCAGTGACATAAATGTTGCTGCTTTTCGTATTCTTCACCGGATATTCCAAGGACGGATAAACCTTGGGAGTTTGAGGGTGAAATTCTCATCAACCGTCAGGCCGAAAGCCTGTTCTCAAAACTTCACCCGACTGCAAAATCTCGCAGTCGGGTGAATCATTACTTAATCATCTTAAACCACTTCAAAGCCTCAACAATAGCCTCTTCCTTTTCCTCAGTACACTTCGGCTGTCTGGAGTCCTTAGTCTTAGCCTTGTTGTAATTCTCCCTTTCAATAATGCCGCACTTCTGCTTCACCTGTGCAATATTCAAAGACGATACCGTCAAACCCGTATGCTCCTTGACATAAGCCTTGATCTCATCGTAAGTAGCCTTGCTCTCCGCAGAGGTCAGATCAAGTTCGTCTGTTTTCAGCTCCACCTCAATGTGTTGGTCACTTTTGAGTTTGGACAATAAAGCTACGCATTCCACATGCCCCGCCGCCGGGAACATATCCACAGCCCGCACCTTAACGAGCCTGTAGCCGTTATCCGCAAGGATACGGCAGTCACGGGCGGCGGTGGCGGGATTGCAGGATACCATTACCACACGCTTCGGTGACATCTTCACGATAGAATCAAGCGTAATGCCGTCGCAGCCCTTTCTCGGCGGGTCTGTGATGATGACATCGGGCTTTCTGCCGCCGTCAAGGAGCATTTTTGCAGCCTGTCCCGCATCGGCACAGATAAAATCGGCATTTTTTATGCCGTTTATCTCCGCATTTTTCTTTGCGGCGTTTACAGCGTCGGGAATGATTTCCGCACCTGTGATATGCTTTGCACAGTCCGCAAGGGACAGCCCGATCGTGCCCGCACCGCAGTAAAGATCAAGCACATCTTCATTCCCCGAAAGAGCCGCAAAATCCTTTGCCTGAGCGTAGAGAAGCTCTGCCTGAGGGGTGTTCACCTGATAGAACGAGCGGGGATATATGATTATCCTGTTGCCGCACATAATGTCGGTGATGCAGTCATCTCCCCCAAGTATTATGAGCTTGTCGCCCATAATAACATTGGTTTTGGCGGGATTTATGTTCATAGTCACAGACTTTATTTCGGGGAATTTATCCATAAGCTCGGTGCAGAGGGGCATAAGCTCCCTTTTTATATCCTTTCGGACGATAAGACAGACGGCAGTTTCACCGCTGTGATATCCTCTGCGGATAAAAATGTGCCTGAGAATGCCTGTGCCCGTTTCCTCGTTGTAGGGGGATATGTGCCTGCGGTCAGCATACTCTGTAATGACTTTCAGTATCTCGGAAAATACGGGAGGCTGGAGCCTGCATTCATCACAGGGAATTACCCTGTGGCTGCGCTGGGCGTAAAAGCCGCATACAGCCCTGCCCTCCTTGTCTGCCGCCACGGGATACTGCGCCTTGTTGCGGTAGCCGTCGGTGTCTGCACAGCCGAGAATTGGCATAAACTCAAAGCTGTCCTCGGGAAATTTTCCCAGACGGACAAATGCGTTTCTCACGATATTTTCCTTTATTTCAAGCTCCGCATCATAGCTTATATGCCTGAAAACGCAGCCGCCGCAGGTCTTTTTCACCTCGCAGCCACGGTCATACCTTTTGTCCGAGGGGGTTATGATATCAAGGATAATGCCGTAGCAAAGGCTTTTCTGCACCTTGACTATCCTGCATTTTATAACGTCCCCCGTAACGGCGGCAGGAACGAAAACAGCCGCTCTGCCGCTGTCGGTATCAATATGGCCAACGCCGTTTCCCTCGGCGGTAACATCGGTTATTTCAAGCTTTTCTATTATATCGTTTTTGGAAAGGTTAATTTTAAACACCCCGACAATATTGTAAATTACTTTTTTATGCGGCATACAAACGCCGCAGCTTACAGCTTTTCCCCGCACTTTGCGCAGTAGGAATTTTCAGCGCTGTTCTTGGCACCGCAGAGCTTGCATATCTTAGGCTTGCCTGCGGCTTCTTCGGCATATTCCAGCTGTGCTTTGATCATTTTTATCTCCT
Source organism: uncultured Oscillospiraceae bacterium (assembly GCA_934486875.1). Classification (GTDB taxonomy): domain Bacteria; phylum Bacillota; class Clostridia; order Oscillospirales; family Ruminococcaceae; genus Huintestinicola. The sequence continues at coordinate 68,171 of CAKSPU010000005.1, read as the reverse complement.
TGATGATAAGCTTCATATTGCCCGTTTCATCGCTGTCATTCTGGTGCATATCGAAGCATACCTTGCCCAGCTGACAATATTTCTCCCTGAGCTTTACTCTCAGCTGTGCCTTTTCCACATATGCCTTTGAAACGTTCACAGCGCCGTTTGCCTTTGCGGATATCTTGTCAAAAAGCTCCTTGGAATCGGTGATAAGATCGTCCATATTGTAGTTCATAAATATACCGCCTTTCATATTGTTCGGGTTATAGCTGCGCAAGAAATTTTTCAAGCTCAGGCTTGTATCCCATCATTTTTTCATACCGTGATATGTATTCATAGGGGTATTTGTAATTGAAAAATCTTGTTATTTTTCCCGTTGCGTGATCTATGAGCTTGGTTGAGCCCGATGCACCGCAGGCAAGGATATTCTGAGCCTCTTCCATAATGTAGATGTTATAAAGGCTCTCCTTTCCCGCCCGTGCATATCCCACGTTTTCAAGGTTTCCCACAGTGTTTTTCTGACGGTAGAGATAGTACGGCATAAGCCCGTTTTCCGTCAGTGCGTCAAAGGCATAATTCACCATTCGGGAAACACTGTCATCTGTGAGATAGCCCTCACGGAAGCTCTCCGCCGATTTGAACAGCTCCGCAGAACGCTTCACCGTAAGGGTGTGGACGGTTATGCTCTCGGGAGCAAGAGCAATTAGCCTGTCGATAGTGTCCCTGAAGCCCTCGTACGTATCGGTTGGCAGCCCTGCTATGGTGTCGGTGTTGATGTTGTCAAAGCCCAGCCGCCTTGCAAGGTCAAAGCATTCCTCGAACCGGGCGGCGGTGTGCTGCCTGCCGATGGCTCTCAGAACGCTGTCCTGCATAGTCTGGGGATTTATGGATATCCTTGTTGCGCCGTTGTCACGGATAGCGATGAGCTTATCTTCGGTGATGGAATCCGCCCGCCCCGCTTCTACAGTATATTCACGGATATGGGAAATGTCAATGCTTTTCTCAACTGTTTTCATTATTTTTTCGATCTGTTCGGCGGAAAGTGACGTGGGAGTGCCGCCGCCGATGTAAATTGTGTCGCAATAGGTGTTCTTGCCTTTGAGCATTGCACCCAGCTCGGTTATCTCACGGCAGAGCATCTCAACATACTGAGGGATAAGCACAGTTGCCCCCCTTGAACGTATGGAGTGGGACACAAATGAGCAGTAGGAGCAGCGTGTGGGGCAGAACGGTATGCCTATGTAAAGGGAAAAACTCTTGGGGTCAAGGCTTCTGAGCATAGGTGTCTGCGTAACGGCTGTAAGATATGACAGGTCGGATTTTCTCCTGCTTATGAAATATTTTTCGTGAAGTTTTTCATATACCTCGTCCTGTGAGCAGCCCTCGTTTATAAGAGCGTTCACCTTTTTGACGGGGCGTATTCCCGTAAGGCAGCCCCATTCGGGAGAAACGCCTGTTATTTCGGACATAACTCTGTATAACATTCGGCAGAGGGCAAGCTCTCTTTCGCTTTCATCGCATAAAGGCTCTTCCAGATGTCCCGTTCTGCTGCCGAGACGGGCGGAAACGGTCAGCCTGTCCGTCACGGAAACAAGAACGTGGTCGCCCGCTTCATTGCACTTGCCGTCAAAGACAAATTCAAAGCTTTCAAGTGGGCAGAATAGCTTCATTACCGCCTCTGTTTCATATTTGTAGGAGTTGTTTTCAAAATATACAGTCATATTTTCACCTTGATATTATTTTATGTATGGGGTCAGAATTTCCCGATTTTCGGGGGTGTCCTTTATTTTGCATACCGGGAATGTGTCGTTTTTCATTTATACGCAGATAATTTTTTTCACTGTCGGCAAACAGGTCTTTTTTATTTGGCTGACGTATCAGAACAATGCCCTCTCTTGTGACAAACACCAGATTGCAGAGGACGCAGGTTATGGCGGTCGTGACCCGGAATATCATCACAAGCCCCTCGGCAATGCACCTTTCCGCTCTTTTTTCAAGCCCGTTCCTCCTCGGATTTACCTCGTCCTCAGACCTGCCGCAGCCCTGAGATATGGATTGAACTGCCGTTCCTCCACCATAGTGGAGGTCTGACCGTGACCGGGATATAGGGTGTAATTGGTGTTTCTGTCAAACTCATAGAGCATTTTCAGGGTGTCGGTCATAGCCTCGTCATTGCCGTCTATCATATCCGTCCTGCCCATACTGCCGTTGAAAAGGGTATCGCCGCAGAACATATTGTCCCCTGAAATGTAGCATACCGAACCGCTTGTGTGACCCGGGGTGTGGAGCACCTCAAATTCAAGCTCGTCCATCGTGATAACGTCCCCGTCGCTTACGGTGTGGGCGTTTTCAACAGGGTCAATGGGGGGCAGGGAGAAATACTGCGTAAGGTTGGTGCGGTCATTTCTAAGCTTGTCCTCGTCAAATTTGTGAATGTATATCTTCGCTCCCGTTGCCGCCGCAATATGCGCCGCAGAGGCAATATGGTCGCAGTGACCGTGGGTGAGCAGTATCATTTTCAGCTCAATGCCCTTTTCCATAACGGTTTTCACAATGCTTTCGCCGCCGTATGGAGCGTCTATCAGCACGCCGTCCATATTTTCGGCGGTCACGATGTATGGATTAACTCCGAAATTGCTCATAGGAGGGAGCTTGATTATTTCCATTTTAAATTTATCCTTTCTGACAAAACGGGGTGACAAAGGCATTGCCTCCGCCACCCGCTGAAATTATATTTGTAAGTCTGCTTATTCGTCGTCCTCGTCGAAATGTTCAGCCTGCATAAGCTTTGCCCAGGTGTTGTTCACCCTCTGGACGCACTCGCAGTATTTCTCGGAGATTATCTCCTTGGGAATGCCGAGACCGTCGGCAAGTGATTTCATCTTTGACCATTCCGCATTTTCATATGCAATAACTGCGTCAAAAAGCATACCCGATCTGCCTGCGTGGTCGGTGAGTGCAAGCTTGATATCATCGCTTATGGGGAGCTTTGCCAGCACCTCGTCAATGGGCATCTGCATAAGCTTGCCGAGAGTGGAGAACATACCCATAAGGTACGCCTCCGAGCGGGAAATGGGCATATTGTCCGCAAATTCCACCAGCTCTGCGCAGAAGCTTCCTCTGAGGAACGACAGCTTGATGAGCTCATCGGGCATAGTGCCGTCATCGGTCTTGAATGACAGCAGGTATATCCACTGCTTGAGCTGACCGAGACCCAGTATAACAAGCGCCTGCTTGACGGATTTCGCACGGTTCCTCAGGGCAAAATATGCCGAGTTTACAAGCTTCAAAAGGGCATATGTAAGGGACACGTCGTGGGAAACGATCTCCTCTATCTCGTCGATATCGGGCTCATCACGGTTGACAGCCACCATAAGCATCATAAAGTTGCCCTGCATAACCTTGGACTTTTGCAGAGCCGCAGGCATCTTTTCGGAAACGAAAGAGCCCTGAAAGCTTATGCAGCCGTAAAGCTTTGCCTTTTCATAAGCCTCGGCGCAGTCGATGTTGTAGGCTATCATACCCTTGCCGAAGGATTTTCCTATGCGGATAACATTTTCAAGGGTGGGGTCGCTGTGATTTTTGAAATTGACCTTGATATAGTCCACGATATCGAGAACACTGAAATATCTGGGGGCGAACTCGAAGTCGATAACGGCTATCTTGTAGCCTGCCTGCTTGAACTTGGTTATCAGGGAGTGGGACATAGGATTGGTGATAAGTCCGTCCTCTATCTGGATAACAAGCTTGTCGGTGTCGAACATTTTCGGGATATTCTTCACCAGCAGGTTGCGGGTGAAGGTGATATATGCGGTCTTGCCGCCTATGAAATTTTCGCTGTCAATGGAGGAGAGGAAGGTCTCCACCGCATTCGCAGCAGTTGTATCATCAGCCTGCCACATTTCTACCTGATCGTCGGCGTACATTATTTCATAGCCCACAGTCTTCTGATCTTTATTGGTAATTGTTTGCTTGACGATATACGGCTCCATAGTTGTAACTGTTCTCCTTAATCTGAGTTGGAATGACGGGGCATAAATATTCTTAAAAACATTATATCACAAACAGTCGGAAATTTCAACTATAACAGGATAATTTTTTAGGACGGATTTTTGTGCAATTTTTCTGTATAAAAAAGAGCCTGCCGAAAAATCGGCAGGCTCCGAAAATTTTTTAAATCAAAGCATATGAGCTCTGAGCTCTTCGCCGCTCTGCTTGCACAGATATGCGGGGGGGATATCGAAAATGGTCTTGCAGCCGCTTACGCCTTCGCTGTTCAGACGATATGCAGCTCTTGCATATGCCACAAGAACGCTTGATGTGAACTCGGGGTTGGAGTCCAGCTTAAGGTTAAATTCCATAACGTGCTTGTTTGCGCCGTTTTCGCCTGTCTTGCCCGAGCGGATAACAAAGCCGCCGTGAGGAATGCCGCTGTGGTTCTTTTCAAGCTCTTCCTCGGTGATGAAATGAACGGTGGTGTCATAGTCGGAGAAGTAGTTGGGCATTGTCTTGATATCGTGCTCGATCTGAGCCAGATCAGCGCCCTCCTCGGGAACTACGAAGCACTCTCTTGTGTGCTTTTCACGGGTGGTAAGCTCGGGGTTCTCGCCGTTTCTTACCTTTTCAAGAGCGCTCTCAACGGGGATAGTGTACTGCTTTGCGTTCTTAACGCCCTTTACACGTCTTACAGCGTCGGAGTGACCCTGACTAACGCCCTTGCCCCAGAATGTGTAGTCGCAGCCGTCGGGAAGAACGGCGTTGCCGAGCATTCTCATAAGAGAGAAGAGACCGGGATCCCAGCCGATGGAGATGATTCCCACCTTGCCCGATTCCTTTGCGGACTTATCCACATTTGCGAAGTGAGAGGGTATCTTTGCGTGAGTGTCAAAGCTGTCGATAACGTTGAAAAGCTTTGCATACTCGGGTGTCTGAACGGGCAGATCGTTTGCGCTGCCGCCGCAGATGATGAGAACATCGATCTCGGAAGCGTGAGCCGCTGCGTCCTTTACATTGTAAACGGGAACGTTCTCGGTGATTATCTTTACGGAAGAGGGGTCACGGCGGGTAAATACCGCTGCAAGCTTCATATCATCGTTCTGCCTGATAGCGTATTCAACGCCCTTTCCAAGATTTCCGTAGCCTAAAATTCCAATGCGTATCATAAAAAACAAATCTCCCTGCAATAAAATTACTTTTTCCCTGAAATTGCTTTGGTGCAGAATATGCAAGTTCTAACTTTTAATCCTGCAAACCGTCCAACTTTAATGATAACAGATATTTATGCTTTTGTCAATAGCAAAATTTAATTTTTCGGCTTGATACATAGGATTTTCCCAAATGCCGTGAATAATCGGGAAATGTTTTCACAGAATATAAAGGAATTACGGTTTGAAAGGTCGTGACATTTTGACAGTTATATTCATACGGGCGGTCATACTTTACTGCGTGCTCATATTCTCCGTCCGTCTTATGGGAAAGCGGCAGATAGGGGAGCTGCAGCCCTCCGAGCTTGCCATCACCATACTTATCTCAAACATTGCCACCCTCCCCGTGGAGGACCTGAGCATTCCCCTTGTAACGGGACTGCTCCCCGTGCTCACCCTTGTCTGCCTTGATGTGCTTATGTCCTGGTTTTCTATGAAATCAAAGAAGATGAGGGGCATTGTTTCGGGTGAGCCTGTCATTATCATAAGCGACGGAAAGGTGGATCAGCAGAAACTTTACAATCTCCGCTTCACCACCGATGATCTTATGGAAGCCATACGTTCTCAGGGTATTTTCGACCTTGAGCAGGTGCAGTTTGCGGTGGTGGAGACCACGGGAAAGGTCAGCGTTTATCCCAAATTCAAGAACCGTCCCGTTACAAATGAGGATATGAACATCAAAAACACCAACACCGACCCTCCTGCGGTGGTGGTGCAGGACGGACGGGTAATGGATTCATCTCTTAAGCGCCTCGGTCTGGGCAAGCAGTGGCTTGACAAGATACTTTCGGAAAACGATATTCACGAGACGGACATTTTCCTTATGACCGCCGAGACCGCAGGCAAGTACCGTATAATCAAAAAGGAGCTCAAACAAAAATGCAAGGGGGAAAAGGTGATTGACAAGGGTTAAAACTGCCGCCGTACTCATTCTGGCGATAATGATATACTCGGTATGCTCGCTGTTCATTCTGGACAACGAAAACGACAAATTCAAGGCTCGTTTGCAGGAGGTCCAGCGGGTGTATGAAAGCGGTGATACCGAGGGAGCGCTGGAGCTTTCCAATGCCCTGAACGAATACTGGCACAAGTACGAGAAAAGGGTGACAATGCTTGTTCACGACGACGCTCTTACAGGGATAAACGTGTCCATTGCGAAGATCACTCCCTTTATCTCAAACGAAAACGAGGAGCTTATTGCTGAGATACAGTCTATCTATCATCAGATAGATCAGATCTATGAAGAAGAGTTCCCGAGCTGGTATAATATTTTGTAAAAAAATGACCGCACAGGCAAATCGTGCGGTCATTTTACAATATAAAAAGCCCTGCAATAAGCGCAGCACCTGCGGCGGCTGCCGCAACGATGATGAGCGGGAGCCCGAAAAAGGCGGTTATAAGGGCTGCTGCTGTTCCCAGTGAGGCTGTTATTACATTTCCCGTTGAATAGAAAATTGCGGGAAATGTCATTGCGCTGAGAACGGTGTAGGGTATGTATTTGAGAAAGCTCCGCAGAAATTTCGACTTTATTTTCGAGCGGAAAAGGGTGAGAGGGAGCATTCTGATAAGGTATGTGACTATCGCCATTACCGCAATATATACAACTATGCTCAAGACTGCTCCTCCTCTTCGTCATCGGGCACGGGAGCTATGAGAGCCATTACAGCCGCTGCTGCCGATGCGCTTATGATTATTGCAAAGCCTACGCTTATTTTGGTGAAAACGAATTTGAAAAGCAGGCTTATCAGCGCAGCGACAAGCACCGCTCCGAAAACGCTCCTGCTCTTTCGTGAGGGAGGTATGATGATAGCGATGAACATTCCGTAGAGGAGTATGCCCATTGCGGAGGTGAACATCTGAGGAAGAGCCTGTCCTGCGGCTGCTCCGAGAAGCGTTCCCCCTGACCAGCCAAGGGCGGATATAAGTATAAGTCCGTACATATATGAGGGCTTAAGCTTTCCCGGCTGAGCCGCCGCCACTGCGAATATCTCATCGGTGATGCCGAAAGAGGCAAGGAGACGGTGTGGCACGGTGAACGAGTCATCGAGCTTCTGCGACAGTGAAAGCCCCATAAGGGAGTAACGGAGATTTATTACAAGCTGGCTCAGGGCAAGCTCAATAAGAGTTCCCTCTGCTGCAATTATCTCGACCCCTGCCGCCTGTCCCGCAGAGGTGAGGTTTGAAGCGGATATGCCCACGGCGGCGGCAATGGACAGCCCTGCCCTTACCGCCGCAATGCCAAAGCCAAAGGATACGGAAATGTATCCTAAGGCTATGGGTATGCCGTGAGTCATTCCTTTAAGAAAATCAGATCTCATTATTTATTTGCCAAGAAATTTCAGATTTTTTTCAATAAGCCCATATCTCTGCTTTACGCAGTCAACGGAACGGAGTGGGTCGGATGGCGTATTGAATGTATAGTCCATAAGCTTGTCAATAGTTGTTGCCGCAACGTGAACACGGGTGTCGGAAGATGCATAGTAGATGTATACATCGCCGTTTTCCCTTACAACAGCGCCGTTTGTGAAGCATACGTTGGAAACGTCGCCCACTCTTTCGGCACCGTGGGGAGCAATGAACAGTCCCGAGGGAGATGCGATGAGCTTCGAGGGGTCATTAAGGTCTGTAGCGAATACATATATTACATAGCGGAGACCTGCGGCGGTGTTTCTTACGCCGTGGGCAATGTGTATCCAGCCCTTGGGTGTCTTTATGGGCACAGCGCCTGCGCCGTTCTTGACCTCGGTGATGGTGTGGTACTGTCTGGGGGAGATAACGACCTCATCAGTGCAGATAACAGGGTTTGTGATATCCTCGCAGAGACCGAAGCAAACTCCTCCGCCTGAGCCTGTCTGAATAAAATCGTCCTGGGGACGGGTATAGAATGCATACTTTCCGTCAACAAATTCGGGGTGGAGCACAACATTTCTCTGCTGAGGGGACTTGGACTTAAGGTTGGGGAGACGCTCCCAGGTTTTGAGGTCCTTTGTGCGGACTATGCCTGCCTGTGCTGTGGCTGCGGAAAGGTCGGAAACAGACTTGTCCTTGCTCTCGGAGCAGAAAACGCCGTATATCCAGCCGTCCTCATGCTGAGTCAGGCGCATATCATATACATTTGTCTCCTCGGGCTCGGTGTCGGGGAGAAGAACGGGGAAATCCCGGAAACGGAATCCGTCAACGGGGCTTTCGCTCTCTGCAACGGCGAAGAAAGACTTTCTGTCATTTCCCTCAACTCTTGCAACAAGGTAATACTTGCCGTTCAGGAAAATAGCGCCCGAGTTCAGAACAGCGTTCACGCCGAGACGCTCCATAAAATAAGGATTGGTCGCAGGGTCAAAATCATACTTCCAGATAAGGGGAGCGTGGTCTGCGGTGAGCACGGGGTATTCATAGCGGTCATAAATACCGTTGTAGCTTTCGGAGACACGGTTCTTGCGGGTGATAAGAGCTTCATAGCGTGCTTCTGCACGGGCTTTGTTGGTTTCAAAAATACTCAATTGTAAAACTCCTTTGCAAAATTTTGCAGCAGGGCAATAAAATAACACCTGATTATTATATCACACTTTTTTTCTATATTCAAGTAGCGATATTGTTATTATTTTTAAAATTCTGCGCAGATTGATGTATGAAAGGCTTTTTGGGGTATTGACATTTTGGCAAAACAGATGTATAATATAGTTACAAATGAGATTATATCCAATTGCACAAAAAGACCCCGTTGGAAACTGGTACTTTCCAACGGGGTCTGACCTTTATTTTAAAAGGCGGCTGACCTTCAGGCTGGTGACTGTCATTTACTTGTCACCGTCCAGCCATTTGCATATGTAGTTTGCAGCCACACCTGCCGGTACTGACAAAAGATATGAAATTATGGAGGAAATTGTCAAACAGACTCACAAATTCCTTGTAAACTTTTTATTATCATCTTGACTTGTGCGGCTTTGAATGTTATAATTAAATGGTTATGCGGGTATGGTGAAACTGGCAGACACGATAGACTTAGGATCTATTGCTTCGGCGTGCAGGTTCAAGTCCTGTTACCCGCACCAAAAAAGGCTCTCCGATCTCGGAGAGCCTTATATTTTTACTTCTCGTTTGCCTGGGGAAGAGGGTATTTGTAGGAATATTCCTTGAAGAGCTCTGCAAACTGCTCGTTGTCCTCGCTCTTGACAGCATTGAGGTAACGGTGATTTTCAAAGTTGTCATCGTTTATCTGAATGAGATTTACCGCAATGTTGGAGCAGTGGTCGGAAACACGTTCAAGGTCTGTGAGCAGGTCTGTGAAGATGAAGCCCTGTTCAATGGTGCAGGCTTTTGTTCTGAGACGCTCAACGTGACGGGTCTTCATCTCGGTCCTGAGGTAATCGACCACCTCTTCAAGAGGCTCGACCTTGTAGGCAAGGGCAATGTCCTTTTCCTCGAATGCCTTGACCGTGATATCAAGTATCTCCTCAATGGCACCGAACATAACGTTGAGCTCACGCTTTGCCATATCGGAAAAATCAACGCCCTTTGTGTGTATCTCTCTTGCCGTGTCGAGAATGTTCACTGCGTGGTCGGAAATTCGCTCAAAATCGCCTATTGAATGGAGCAGACAGGAGACTGTGCGGCTGTCGTCCATTGTAAGGCTTCGTCCCGACAGCTTTACGAGGTATGTTCCCGTAATATCCTCGTACTTGTCGATAACGTCCTCGTTGTCAAGTATCATCTGAGCCTTGTCCTCGTCAAAATCCTTGAAAAGGTCAAGGGAAAGGGAAATGGTGGTCTTTGAAAGAGATGCCATTCTGTTTGTGACATTGCGGCACTGCTCAATGGCAACACCGGGGGTACTGAGGAAACGGTCATCAAGGAGCACAAGGCTTTCCGCAGGATCCTTTTTCTCGTCCTTGATTGTAAGGTATGCCAGCTTTTCAAGGACGTGGGTAAAGGGCATAAGGAGAAGTGTTGTGCCGAGATTAAATACAGTATGGACGATAGCGATGGAAATGCTCGTTACCTCCATATCGTTGAAGGTGAAATGAATAAACGCATCAAGTGTATAATAACAGACAAGGGCTATTGCAGTGCCGATGATGTTGAAGTAAAGGTGGACCGCCGCAACACGTTTTGCGCTCTTGTTTGCGCCCGCCGAAGAAATAATGGCGGTGACGCAGGTGCCGATGTTCTGACCGAGGATAATGGGCAGAGCTGCACCGAATGTAATAAGTCCCGAATTTGAAAGGGTCTGGAGCATACCCACGGAAGCCGCAGAGGACTGTATAACAGCCGTGACAACAGCGCCGACGAGAACGCCCAGAACGGGATTACTGAACATTGTCATAAGCTCGGCAAACTTTTCCGACTCGCTGAGAGGCTCAACGGAATCGCCCATAGTGACCATTCCCTGCATCAGCAGACCGAAGCCGATAAGAATGCCGCCGACATCTTTTTTCTTGCCGCTCTTGCACGCCATTCGCAGGATTATTCCCACAAGTGCGAAGATAGGAGCGAAGTTTGCAGGCTTGCAGAACTGGATAAACAGGCTGTCGCCCTCAAGTCCTGTAAGGCTCAGTATCCAGGTGGTAACTGTGGTGCCGATGTTAGCACCCATAATTATGGGAATGACCTGTGAAAGGCGCATAAGACCCGAGTTTACGAAACCTACCAGCATAACCGTGGTAGCCGACGATGACTGTACCACCGCCGTAACGAGGATTCCGAGAAGCAGCCCCTTGAAGCGGTTGGAGGTAAGCTTTTCAAAGATCTGTTCAAGCTTGCCGCCTGCCAGCTTTTCGAGCTTATCGCTCATAAGATTCATACCATAGAGGAACATTGCGAGACCGCCGAACAGATGGATGACGTTAAAAATGGTCATACTTTAGCTCAATCCTTTCACATTGCCCCGGGGAGAGCTTTCCCTCAGAGCTGTCGGGTTTTCTGCCCGACTCATTCGTTAATACTTTTTACTGCAATACACTCCTATGGTAACATAAATAGATGAATTTCAAAATCATATATTATGAAAAATGCGTGAAATCTTTCACAATTGCTTTACTTTAACGGAACATTAGCGGAATATGGGGTATGTTATGTATTATCTGCGAAAAATGTCTGTTATACTAATAACCAATTGTTCTATAGATAAAGCCGACAGATGAAATAAGCCCAGTCTAGGAAAGCGACCGCAGGCGGGCTTTGCGCCCGGCAAGGGAGCTTGACGACGAATGGGCTTATTTCAGCCGAGGATTTGTCTATAGGTTAATTGGTTATTAGTATTAAATTCGGATAAACGGAGCTTGTGCGATTTTTTCAAAAGAAAAGCCCTGCCGTTTCTGACAGGGCTTTAACATCATATCATCGCTGACATTATATTCATCAGCGGCAGCATAACCGTTAGCATTATAACTCCCGCCGCAACAGTAAGCACAGCCGTCATAACAGGCTCCGCAAAGCTGATTATCCGCTCCACGCTCCTGTCGGCTTCCTCGCTCATACGGCGGCTTATCTTCTGCCACGCAGCGTCAAATGAGCCCGAGCTGTAGGAGACCTTCAATGTCCTTGCGTAGAACACGGGCAATAGCTCCGACTGCTCCACAGCGTCCGAAAATGGCACATCGTCCATTACAAGGGCGGCACAGCGGTCGATGCGCTCGTTCACCCTTTTGCAGGAGCTTATCCCACGGGCATTGCTCAGAGCCTCCGCTGCGGAAAGTCCGCTGTTTATCATCATCGAGACCGCTCCCGTGAATTTCGCTTCCGCCACCGTTTCGGCAGTTTTGCGGAAAAACGGCAGTGATGCAAGAAGCTCGCTTGTGCCGTCGCTTTTGTCCTGTGCTCCGAGGAACACAGCCCCGCATATAAAGAGCACTCCGCAGACTATGAGCATTATCGTTCCTGCCCCCGCAGCGGTCTCAACGCTTTTTGACACCGCACTGTACACCTCAGGGTCAAACTCTCTGAAAATGTCCGCAAACATTGGCAGGACCTTTAGTGTGAGCACGGAAATCACCGCTGCCGCTATTACCAGCATTATCATCGGAGAAACAACGGCATTTCTGATGTTCTCGCCCATTCTCGCCTGCTTTTCGTAATATTCCGTAAGGGAAGAAAGGGCTTCGTCCAACCGTCCCGACATTTCGCCTGCCATAACCGTTTTAACGCAGTATTCGGGGAAAACTCCCGTTTCTTCAAGCGCCGCATACAATGGTTTTTCCATTGAAAGGGAGGCAGTTACCGAGCTTAAAAGCTCATTTGCTTCGGGTGTGCTCCTGCTTTTTGTCTGTGCCGCCATTACCGCAAGCCCGTCATACACGGGTACGCCCGAGTCAAGGACCTGTAAGAGCTGATAGCAGAAATATGACACCTCGTCGGCAGTGAGCGGTCTTTTCAGTTTTTTCTTCTCAGCCATTATCCCACAACCTCTCATTCATCGGTCTCATAATCATCATATTCGTTATATTCATCATAATTTTCATCGGTATTGTCATTATTGTCCGCAAGGGCTGCGGCAAGCTCTTCTGCGCTCAGTCCGCCAAGCTTTTCAATGTGGTAATTTTCATTGAAATAGGCTTCGATCATCTCACGTATCATCAGCTTTGAATACTCGCCCTTTTCCACAAAGCCCGAAAATGCGATAACAGGGTCATCGGAGGGGTAAAAGCCGATAAATGCCGAGCCTGTGTCGGATTTCGAGGTCATCTGAGGAGTACCCGTTTTTATCGCCGCCTTTCGGGGCAGCTCGGAGAGCAGATAGCTGTCGGTGTAATAATCCTTGACGGAGGGATATGAGTATGCGTCAAATGCCGCCGCTTCCTCCATTCCCTCTATTACGGTGTCAAAGGTATAGCCCGTTTTGTCCTCTATCACAGCGGCTTTTACAGGCTCTGTCCTGCTGACGAGTGACTCCATATTGTATGTGTAAACGCTGTCCACAAGATAGGTCTGATACCTTACGCCCCTGTTGCCTATCATAAGCGCCTGATCTGCCATTTGCAGGGGAGTGACATAGGTATCCGACTGACCGATAGCCGCTTGAATGACATTTCCTGCCTGCCAAACCTGCTTGCGGGCTTCAAAGGTCTCGGGGCTGGCGATATAGCCTGTTTTCTTTCCTCTGCCCGTTTCAAGACCCATTTCCTCGCCGAGACCGTACAGGGAGGCATATTCGGTTATCTTGTCGATGCCCATTATCCTGCCCACCTCATAAAAGAAGATGTTGCAGGATTCTCTCAGAGCGCCCACCACGTTAAGTCTGCCGTGAAATCCCGTACATTCGGGGCTCCAGCCCTCCCAGTAGGTGTAATATTTCTGACAGTTTACCACATCTGTAGGGGTGATGACCCCCTCATTCAGTGCGGCGGTGGCAGTGACGGTCTTGAACGTGGAACCGGGGCGGTAAAGTCCCGATGTAACACGGTTAAGGAGAGGGGAGTTTTCCCCGTTTGCCACTGCTGAATAGTTTTCAAGGTAATCGTTAAGGTCATAGGTAGGCGATGTGGCAGCCGCAAGCAGTGCGCCATTTTTTGCGTCAAGGACGACAAGCGCCCCTGCATTTGCCTCTGTTCCCTTTGCCTTTGAAGATGTCTGATTATTCAGCCACCATATATGATTTTCAAGGATAGTCTGTACCTTTCGCTGATAATCGCTGTCAACGGTGAGCTTTATCGTGTTTCCGGGGACAGGCTCAACGGTGGTCTCGTCGCTTACCACGGTGCCTCCCTGTATCTCAAGGGTGCGAACGCCCTTTTGTCCCCTGAGAGTGCTTTCCATAGCCTTTTCAAGTCCGCCCTTGCCGAGAGAATCGTTCAGGGCATAGCCGCTGTCCTTAAGCTCATCGTATTCCTCGGCGGATATCGCTCCCACCGTGCCGATAAGGTGGGGGATAACATCTCCCGTTTTCACCACTCTTACGGCTTCCTGCACGATGTCCACGCCGTCAAGGTCATAGGTAAGCTCTTTGAGCCTTACCACCGCTTCCATCGTAATGTCCTCCGCAAAGGTGTAGCGGTTGGAAACGGAGAAATCTCTGAGATACATTGTGTATCTCACCCCTGCGATTATCCGCTTTTCACGGTCGGTACAGCTTTCATCAATGCCGTAAAGCCCTGTCATAGCGGTGATGCAGTCCTCCGCCGTGCCGTAGACCTGCACGCCGATGTTTTTCCTGAGCCTTGCAATGTCGCTTTCTCTGTCGGGGGTAAATTCAAAGGGTGCGTTATCGCTTACGGGCAGTGCGTCCTCCCATTCAACGCCCTCTTCCTCCAGAACTCCCGCCACTTTAAGGATAATTCGGTTTATCCCGGCATTGTCGGTGGGAAAGAATGCTTTCTGAATGACTGCGTTGAAGCCCGCCTTGTTGCTCACAAGGTATTCGCCGTTTGCATCGGCGATCTCCCCACGGGGAGCATTTATCACCTGCTCGGCAGTGTTGGAGCTGAGGGATTTTTCAAGATAGCTGCTGCCGTCGACCAGCTGGAGCTTCATAAGCCTGAATGCGCCCAGCGACATTACAGCCAGTGTCAGCGCCATTATTATGATAAAGCGGATATTGTCCGCAGCCTTGCTCATTCTTTCACCTCTCCGTCAGCATATTATTTATAGTATCAGCCGAATATCTCCGCAAGCTCTCGTATATCCTTTGCAGATGCGGCAATTTTATCCTCGGGCATATTCTTTCCGAAGCCGTATGCGGCGTGGACAAAGGGAATGCCTGCCTTGAATGCGGATTCGCAGTCACCTGCGGTATCGCCCACATATGCGGCGCTTGTTATCCTGTTGCGCTCCATTATCTGCTTAATGGTGATGTCCTTGGGCTTGCCCGTTTCGCCCCAGCAGAGATAATCCGTAAAAAGCCGCTCCAGACCGCAGTATTCAAAGAATGCCTCGATATATCCCGTCTGGCAGTTGCTCACAATGAACAGGCGGTGCTTTTCCGAAAGCTTTGAAAGGGTCTCTTCTATGCCCTCATACAGCACGCCGCCATTTGATGCAAGGAAATTGTTCTCCTCCTCGCTGCAAAGCTCAAGGACTTCATACTGCTTTGTGGCGGAGAGCATAGGGAACAGCCTGCCTGCTATTTCGTCCATAGTCATACCCATAACGCCCCTGATGTCCTCACCTGTGATGTGTACGTTTTTGAGCAGAGGATTTCCAAGGCTTCTCACCGTTTCCTCCCAGGAAGCCGCAACATTTTCCGAGCTGTCCCAGAGAGTTCCGTCAAGGTCGAAAATAATGCTTTCTGCGTTCATAGCCATTCCCCCCGTTACTTGTTTTTATCGTATATAAGCATAAGCCCTTTAAGGGGCAGGTCGCTGTCTGTGATGATATCGCTTCGGCACAGCGGTATTACAGTGTCCGCCGCCGCACCCGTTGCAACAGCCGTGCATTTGCAGCCCATTTCCTCGTTTATCCGCCCGATAAGACTGTCTATCATTCCCGCACAGCCGTAAAGAGCACCGCTTTTGAGGCACTCAACGGTGTTCCTGCCGATAAGTCTCTTCGGAGGCTCGGGGGCGATGTGTGGGAGCTGCGATGCCTTTGCCACAAGGGAATCAAGGGAGACTCTAAGTCCCGGGGCTATCATTCCGCCGATGTAGCAGCCCTTTTCGTTTATGACCGAAAGGGTGGTGGCTGTGCCCATATCTATTATTATAAGGGGGAGCGGATAATATTTCACAGCTGCCGCCGCATTTACCACCATTCCGCTGCCGAGCTGGGCGGGGTCGTCTATCATAATGCTCACGCCCGTTTTTATCCCGGGACCCACCGCCATAGGCACAGTGCCTGTGAGCCGCCTGAGGGCTTCCTTTACGGTAAAGGTGAGAGAGGGCACCACGGAGGAGATTATGCTCCCGTGTATTTCCCTGTGATCCGTGCCGTTTAACTCGCAGGCGGTGCGGATAAGAGCGGCGTATTCAAGAGGGGTCGCAGTCTGCACGGTGGAGATGCGCTCGCTGAAAAGTATTTTGCCGTCCTTGCAGCAGCCGATAACGGTGTTGGTGTTTCCAATATCAACAGCTAAGATCATAAGGCTCTTCCTCTCATTTCCGATAATTATACACTATAATTATCCCATAAAAAAGCCGCAAGATATATCGACTTTTTATTAATATTCTCTGAATTATTGCAGATAAGCTTGCCGATAGGTCATATGTGGCGGTGCATAAAGGCAAATAATTGTTCTGTTTGCACAAATTTTCTCAAATCCCTTGCATAAAGGGAAAAAATGTGGTATAATAGCCTTGCTAAATTAGTGATGTATATGTATTCATATATAATATGGAGGAAAAATTATAATGGACGTTATCGAGATCATCAGCGGCATTGTGCTTATTGCGTGCAGCGTTTTTATTGTTGTTATCACACTTATGCAGTCACAGAAGCAGCAGGGTATGACAAGTGCGATCCAGGGCTCCAACAATGACAGCTTTTACGGTAAGAACTGTCAGAACACAAGAGAAAAGGCTCTTGAAAGACTGACCAAGATCGTTGCTTTTGTCTTCTTTATCATAGTAATTGCGGTAAATATCATTTCCGTAGTCGCTTCAAAGGGCTGATAAAAGGCTGACCGCTCCTGCACTGCCGTGCGGGAGCTTTTTTGCTATATACGCTCATTCACTTATATTTTTCATCGGAGGTAATTATGGCAGAGGTATCTCAGATATGTATTGCAAGAATACTGAATGTCCTTGAACAGGGCGGCAAGCGTGCCGTGCCCGAAAAGGCGCTTTACGGCAGGGTAAAGGGAAAGAAAATATCTCAGGCGGATTTCAGAAAGGCTGCCGCAAGGCTTGCGGAAAGCGGCGATATTATGCTCACAAAGCAGGGATATATCCTGTGCAAAGCTCACGATATGTTCAAGGCTGAGGTGGCAAGGATAAACAAGACCTTCGGTTTCGTCCGCCGTGAGGACGGTGTGGAGATATTCGTCCCCGGAAAGTATCTTAAGGGAGCAATGCCCGGAGATACGGTAATTTGCAGACTTATCCCTCCAAGGAGGGATATCCCTCCCCGTGGCGATTCTCCCGAGGCGGAGGTCTGCTCGGTGGCAAAGGTGGGCTTCTCCGAATTTACGGGAACGCTTGTCAGCGAAAATAACAGCTGGTATGTTCAGCCCGACAGCTTCTGCCGTGACCTTATCGCCGTCAGCGGCAGGGACACCGACGCAAAAGAGGGGGACAAGGTGCTTGCGGTCATCACCAAGAGAGGTGAGCGCCACGCCGAGCACCGATGCCGCATAAGTGCGGTGTTCGGCAGCTCCGACAGAGCTGTGAGCAGTGCTCTTGCGGTGCTTTATATGAATGATGTGGAGGTTGAATTTCCTCTTGCGGTGCAGGACGAAGCAAGGCATATTTCGGGTATGAAAATAACCGACAAGGACATTTTCAGCCGTCTTGACCTGAGAGACGAGATAATTTTCACCATTGACGGCTCAGACACCAAGGATATCGACGATGCCGTTTCCGTTTCACGCACAGAAAACGGCTATGCTCTAGGCGTTCACATTGCCGATGTTTCCCACTATGTAAAGCCGAATTCCGAGCTTGACAAGGACGCTTTTATGCGTGGAACATCAATATACTACGCAAACAAGGTAATACCGATGCTGCCGAAGGAGCTTTCAAACGGCATATGCTCCCTTAACCCCAATGAGGACAGGCTTGCATTTTCCTGCCTTATGGAGCTTGACAGCGAGGGAAAGCTCATAAAGTACAAATTCAGCAAAACAGTTATCCGCTCCCGTGTAAAGGGTGTTTACAGCGAGATAAACAAAATTCTTGACTGCAAGGACAATATGTCCGCACTTCCCGACGATATCAGGGAAAAATACGACGGACTTTTTGACACTATCTTCCTTATGGAGGAGCTTGCGGAGATACTCACCGCAAACAAGCTCAAAAGGGGCGCTCCTCAGATAGACACCCCCGAGTGCAAGCTTGAAATAAACCCGGACGAGGTATGCGTGGGCGTTTCCCGCAGAGAGAGGGGAAAAGCCGAGCTTATCATCGAGGAATTTATGCTTATGGCGAATGAATCCGCCGCAAAGACCGCAAGGGAACATAACATTCCCTTTGTTTACCGTGTCCACGAGGATCCCGCTCCCGAAAAGATAACCGAGCTTATCGAGGTAACGGACAGGCTGAACATTCCCCACCCGACATTTTCAAGCGTGAAGCCCGTTCATCTTGCGGAGATACTTGATTCCGTAAGGGACACCGACCTTTCCCCCGTTATAAACAATATGGTGCTCCGCTCAATGGCAAAGGCGAAATATTCCGATGAACCTCTGGGACATTTCGGACTTGTACTTAAGGATTATGCACATTTTACCTCTCCTATCAGACGTTATCCCGACCTTGCGATACACCGTATCCTCACCGAGCTTTGCTATGAAAAAGCTCCTGCTGCGGTCATCGCAAAGAGGTTCGGCAGATTTGCAAATGCCGCAGCAGCCCGCTCCTCCGAGTGCGAGCTCACCGCAATGCGTGTGGAGAGGGAGTGCGAGGACTGCTACATTGCCGAATATATGTCCGCTCATCTGGGCGAGGCATTTGAGGGAATGGTAAGCTCCGTCACCGATTACGGTATGTACATCGAGCTGCCAAATACCGTTGAGGGGCTTGTAAAGCTTGAAACTCTTCCCGACGGCATATACGAGTTCGACGGTCATTTCTCCGTCACAAAGGACGGCAAGGCGGTTTATTCCGTTGGACAGCACGTTAAGGTAAAATGCGTCAAGGCAGACCCTGCAAGCGGAAATATTGATTTTGTTATTGTAAACGAATGATAGCAGCCCCTCGGAAGCGCTCCGAGGGGCATTTTTGCAGCCGTATATACGTGATATGTCGATGTTGTGGTATAAATACACAAAGAAAGCAAGGGGTAATCTGTTAAAATGACGATTGAAAATTGTGTACTTTAATGATATAATTATTCTGTAAAATTATTTACAATTGTTTTCCCTGCCCATTCACCGGGAAAACGATTAACATTTAAATTTTTAAGGAGGAGATAAAAAATGAAGCTGAAAAAGATCATAGCGTCTTTGACAGCGGCGGCTATGGCTGTTACCACTATGGCGTTTGCGCCTCTGAGCGTGAGTGCTGATGCGGTAAAAGCTGCACCCACAGGCAAAGAAACAGTAATTGCCAAAATTGAAAAGTACACGGCAAGCTATTCAGGTGCTAACTGGGACGCACTCGGCTGCCCAAATTCTGATTGGAATGTTGATATTTCATCGTATATGACCGATCCCGATGCATATGTTAAGTTTGTGGCATCTGTAACCAGTACTTACGATATAACAGCTTTCCAGGATTGGGCTTGTGCAGCAAAATGGTATACAGATGATTATACCGTAGAGTTCAAGGCAACAAGTGACAGTACAATGGATAACTATGTATCTTATGTACCTTTGTCAGACTTCCGTCTTACAATGAGCGACGGAAGCTCACACAGCAGTTCTATGCAGGCAAATTTGCAGATGGCATTTGCAACAGCAATTGATATCAAGTCATTTGATATCGTTAAGGTAACATCTCAGAGTGCGGTTGCTCCTACATCAGATGTTGGCCTCGGAACACTTTTCGGCGGCGGAAAGCAGACCATAGAGCCTGCATCATGGGATCCCAACTCGCTCCAGAACAACAACTGGTCCAGCAATTTCTTTACTGCTGCAAGCAAGGCTGCAAGCGCTGCTTATTATGCAAATGCAGAGGAATATCTCAAGAACTTTGCAGGTATTCTCTATGAAGTAAAGGTATCTTCCGCTGATACAGTGAAGTACGGCGATCTGGAAGCTCAGCCCTTCGGTTCCTGCGCAGATTACAGCTGGATCTCAGGCAAGTATTCCACAAAGATCGAGAACGGCACTGACAATTTCTATGTTTATATGGATATGGCTCAGCTTCTCGGTGAGGTCGCTTCCACAACAACACTTGCTCAGATGGGAGTTCAGCTCTATGATGAGAAGAACTTTGCAACCGTAGGACTTACAGGTGATATTTCCTATACTGCAAAAGCAACACTTCTCTTAAACAAGCCTACTCTCAGCATTATCAGTGCTCCCGATCTTACTGTAGGCGATACAGCCGCTATTGATGTTGAGATCATTCCCGATGTCCTCGCATCTACATTAAAGTGGGAAACTGATGATAAGACTGTTGCAGAAGTTGACAAGGACGGAAAGGTTACAGGAGTTTCGGCAGGCAAGGCTACAATTACCGTAACATCTCCTGTTGAAAAGAGCCTTACAGATTCCTGCGAAGTTAATGTAATAAAGAACACCTACGCTGTCACCGTAAAGTCCAACAACGACGCATACGGCACAGCTTCCGCAAATGTCAAGGAAGCA
This sequence comes from uncultured Oscillospiraceae bacterium, assembly GCA_934486875.1. Classification (GTDB taxonomy): domain Bacteria; phylum Bacillota; class Clostridia; order Oscillospirales; family Ruminococcaceae; genus Huintestinicola. Next base: position 47,654 of record CAKSPU010000005.1, on the reverse strand, counting down.
GCTGAGAACGAAACTGTAGAGCTTGATTATACAGCTGCAAAGGGCTACAAGTTCTCCAAGTGGGAATCCGAAGATGTAACAGTTGCTGCTGACAACACCTTCACAATGCCCGCAAAGGAAGTAACAGTTACCGCTGTATTCGAGGAGCTCCCTCCCGATGAATATGCTATCAACGTTACCAAGCCCGTAAACGGCAAGGTAGTTGTCGGCGTAACTTCCGCTGTTAAGGATACAGTTATCGAACTCGATATCACTCCCGACAAGGGCTATGAGCTTGATACCGTTAAGGTAAACGGCGAGGCTATTACAGGCACTTCTTTCTCAATGCCCGAAAAGGACGTTACAATTGAAGTAACCTTCAAGAAGTCCACCTACACCGTAACAGTTGATGCTGCTGCAAACGGAACAGTTACAGCTGACAAGGCAACCGCTCAGATGGGCGATACCGTTACCGTTACCGCAACACCCGACAAGGACTATGAGCTTTCTCAGATCACTGTTAACGGCACAGCTATCACAGGCAATACCTTCACAATGCCCGCTGAGAACGTTACTGTTGCAGCTGTATTCAAGAAGGTAGGCTCCGCAGATGCTGTTATCGTTGCTCCCGAGGGCGTAAGCGTAAGCTTCGCAGGCTCCAAGGAGGACGTTCTTAAGGCAGTATTCGGCGATGATTATGCAGACCTCGTTGCAGCAGGCTACAAGCTCGATGTTGTAATGACCGTAAAGGACGAGACCGCAGTTTCCGCTGAGGACAAGGCACTTGTTGAGGGTGCGCTTGCCGACAATATGCACCTCGGTTTCCTTCTTGATGTTTCTCTCGTAATGACCAAGGACGGCGTTTCCACTGTTGTTACAAGCAGCAGCAAGCCTGTTTCCTTCGTTATCGGCGTTCCCGACAGCATCATTGCTGACGGCAGAACATACTCCGTTATCAGAGTTCACGACGGCGCAGCTATGAACATCGGCGGCACATATGACGCTGCTAATAAGACTCTCACAGTTTCTTCCGACAAGTATTCCACATTCGCAGTAGTTTACGACGAAGCTCCCGCTCCTAAGCCCGAGCCCGTTCCTACAGTTACCTACTACTCTATCACAGCTGACAGAAACGTTACTCTTACCGCTTCTTCCGCAGCAGCAGGAACACAGATAAACATCAGAGTTGATTTCGGCTATGATGCATATGTTTACTGCGGCGGCAGAGTTATCAACAAGATCACCGAAAGCGGCAGCTTCACAATGCCCGCAGGCAATGTTACTATCGTAACAAAGGCTAACGGTTATCTTTCAATGGTAAAGAACGCAGCTCCCAACTCTTACATCTTTGTTTATGATGCAGATATGAACTACATCAAGACAAACGGCTCCGTTAAGGGCATCAAGGGTGAGGGCAAGATCACAGTTAAGCTCGGCGAGGAATACGCAGGCAAGACTGTTACCCTCTACAAGGGCAGAAAGAGCACAAGCGTTGAGCTCGACAGCCAGACCCTTGACAAGAACGGTAATGCTACATTTACCGTTGAGGGCGGCAAGAATTACACAGCTGTTGTTGAGTAATTCTCCTCATTAAATCAAAACAAAGGCTTCGGCAGGAATGGCTGCCGAAGCCTTTTTGTTATATAAACAGGTGATAAGCGCCGTTCACTGTTCCGCAGAGGATAAGCCCCGTAACTGTGGGGAGCGCCATTGCAAGAAGCGTCTGCTTTACCGAGCCTGTTTCCTTTTTTATGGTAAGGCAGGCAGTGGAGCAGGGAAAGTGGCAGAGCATAAATATGATAACGCACACCGTTGTCACACCCGTCCAGCCGTTTGCCGCAAATATTTCCGCCATTGCGCCGCTGCCCGCCTCAGTGAGGGTGCTCTGACCCGTGTATATCATCATCATTATGGGCAGAACTATCTCATTTGCGGGGAAACCGAGGATAAACGCAAGTATTATCACCCCGTTCATACCGAAAAGCCTGCCGAATGGGTCGAGAATATCGGCGCATTTTGAAAGCAGGGTAACATCTCCCACGGATATGTTTGCAAGAAGCCAGAGTATAAGTCCCGCAGGAGCCGCCACGGTCACGGCTCTTCCCAGGACGAAAACCGTTCTGTCAAGGAGTGAGCGGACAAGGACTTTTCCTATCTGGGGACGGCGGTAGGGGGGCAGCTCAAGGGCAAATGAAGTTGCGGTGCCTTTGAGAACGGTTTTTGAAAGAAAACGTGACATAATAAAGGTGAGGACTGCCCCCAGGGCGATGACTCCTGTGAGCATAAGTGCGCTGATAATATTTCCGCCGCCTGTGCCAACGGCCGCAAGCATTCCGATCAGGGTGATAAGTGCGGGAAAGCGCCCGTTGCAGGGCATAAAAACGTTGGTGAGAATTGCTATCTGCCGTTCCCTGGGTGAATCGATTATCCTGCACCCCGTTATGCCCGCAGCATTGCAGCCGAGACCCATAGCCATTGTGAGAGCCTGCTTTCCGCAGGCATTTGCACGGCTGAAATACCTGTCAAGATTGAATGCCGCCCTTGGAAGATATCCCACATCTTCAAGGAGGGTGAACAGTGGGAAAAATATCGCCATTGGGGGCAGCATAACCGATGTGACCCAGGTAAGGACACGGTACACCCCGTCAATGAGCATACTTTCCGCCCATTCGGGACACCCTGCCCCGTACAGCCACCCTCTGAGCACCTCTCCCAGCGACGAAAAAGCCGAGGACAGCCACGCCGAGGGGTAATTTGCCCCTGCGATGGTTATGTAAAATATCACCGCCAGCATAAGGAGCATTACGGGCAGACCCCATATCCTGTGGGTGAGTATCCTGTCTATCCTGCGGTCACGCTCGTAGTAATCGGGCATATCCCGCCTTACTGCAATATCTGCGATCTCCTCCGCACGGCGCACTATGGTGGTCACGGTAAGGTCACGGAGAGCGGCGGCATCGGTGCCCTTTTCGTTTAAAACAGATACGGCACGGTCATATGCAGCGCCAAGCTCGCTTTCCTTATCGCTGAGGGCATTTTTCAGTTCCCCGCAGGTAAAGCTGTCGAGGGTGGAGATAAATTCCTCGCTTCGTTCGAGAATGCGCAGGGCGGCAAAGCGGGTGCATATCCTGCCTTTGAGGATATTTTCAAGGGCAGGGGACAGCTCTTCCACGGCTCTTTCCACCTCGTCGGGATATATGACAGGTGGGCTTGAAAGTGTGGTTTGGCACATTTCCCCCACCCGTGACAGCATTTCGTCAAGCCCCGTGTCATTTCGTGCGATAACTCCGCAGACAGGTACTCCGAGTATCTCTTCGAGCTTTTGGAGGTCAACGGAAATTTTCTTTTTCGCCGCTTCATCAAGGAGATTTACGCATATCATCGTGTGAGGGGTTATCTCCATTACCTGAAGCGCAAGGTTGAGGTTTCGTTCAAGGCAGGAAGCGTCGCAGACCACAATGACCCCCTCGCTGCCGCCGTATGCTATAAAATCCCTTGCCACCTGCTCCTCGGCGGAATGTGCCATAAGGGAATATGTGCCGGGCAGATCGGTGAGGACGATGTTTTCGCCGCCCCGCAGGCATTTTCCCCTTGCGGTGGAAACGGTCTTGCCCGTCCAGTTGCCCGTGTGCTGGTTCATACCCGTGAGGGCGTTGAAAACGGTGGATTTGCCCACATTCGGGTTGCCTGCAAGAGCGATGCTCACCTCTTTTTCATTTCTCTCGGGGCGGTCATATCTGCTCAAAGTATCAAGTCCTTTCAAATGCTTATTTATCATAATATTATATTGCTGTGCGGACTTGTACTATGCGGAAAATTAATATTGACTAATTTCCCGTTTAGAGGTAAAATTATAGTATATCAAAACACAAAGGAGACTGCATCATTATGAAATTTTCCGATATGAAATACACCCGACCCGATATGGACACCCTTAAAGCCGCCGCAGACAAGGCAGCCGCAGAGATAAGGGAAGCCCTGTCCGCAGATGCCGCCGCCGACGCATATCTTGCGTGGGACAAGACCGCAGGGGGCTACAGCACAATGTACAACCTCTGCTATATCCGCCACACCATAAACACCGAGGATAAGCTCTACAGCGACGAAAACGAGTTCTTCGACAACACAAATCCCACCTTTACCGAGTATAATCAGTCGGTTGCAAAGGCGCTTGCGGAAAGCAGGTTCCGCCCCGAGCTGGAGAAAAAATTCGGCAGGGTGATGTTTCTCAATACCGACATTTTCCTTAAGAGCTTCTCCCCCGAGATCGTCCCCGAAATGCAGGAGGACAACAAGCTGACCACCGAATATGAGAAGCTAATTGCTTCCGCTCAGATAGATTTTGACGGCAAAAAGCTGACCCTTTCCCAGCTCACTCCCTACAAGCAGTCCCCCGATGATGAACTCAGACATAAGGCGTGGGCGGCTGAAAGCGGCTTTTACAAGGAGCACGAAGCCGAGCTTGACCGAATTTATGATGACCTTGTTCGTGTGAGAAATGCCGAAGCAGTTAAAATGGGCTTCAGGGATTATGTGCCTCTGGGCTACCTCAATATGTGCCGAAACAGCTATACTGCGGAAGATGTGGCTAAGTTCAGGGAAGCGGTGGTGAAATATATCGTTCCCGCCGCCGACAAGCTTTACAGAGAGCAGGCAAAGCGCATCGGTGCGGCATATCCTCTGAAATACCCCGACACACCCGTTGCCTACCGTGACGGAAACGCCGTTCCCAAGGGTACTCCCGAGGATATCCTCGAAGCGGGCAGACGTTTTTATCACGCACTTTCCCCCCTCACCGCCGAGTTCTTTGACTTTATGATGGAAAATGAGCTTATGGACGTTCTCAGCCGAAAGGGAAAGGCTGCAGGGGGCTACTGCACCGAGCTTACCGACTTTGAATGCCCCTTTATCTTTGCAAATTTCAACGGCACTCAGGGCGATGTTGAGGTAATAACCCACGAAGCGGGTCACGCCTTTGCGGCATACGTCAACCGCCATAAGCGCCCCACGGATATCCAGCTCCCCACCCTCGAAAGCTGCGAGATACACTCTATGACAATGGAGTTTTTCGGCTGGGCAAGTGCAGAGGATTTCTTCGGAGACGGCGCAAAGAAATTCTGCCGCAAGCATTTTGAGGACGCAATAAAGTTCATTCCCTACGGCTCAATGGTGGATCATTTCCAGCACATTGTCTATGAAAACCCCGAAATGACCTCTGCACAGCGAATTGAGGAGTGGAAAAAGCTCACAGCGATCTATATGCCCTGGATAGACCTTGACGGCAGCCCCTTCTACGGCGAGGGCAGAGCCTGGCAGCGTCAGACCCACATCTACGAACGCCCCTTCTATTACATTGATTACTGCCTTGCCCAGACCGCTGCCCTTGAATTCTGGGTAATTATGCAGCGTGACAGGAACGAAGCCTTTGAGAGATATATGAAGCTCGTTTCTCTCGGCGGAACCGAGACCTTTGACGGACTTGTTGCCGCTGCGGGACTTGACACGCCCTTCGGTGACAGTGCTCTTAAGACTATTGCGGAGGCTGCGGAGAAGTGGCTTGCGGAAAATCCTGCAAAATAAGTGTAATGCAGTTTACATTGAAAGGATAATTTTTTATGATAAATGACATCTCAAAAAAAGCCCCCGAATATACCGACAGTGCCGTAAAGCTGCTGTCGGAGCTTATCTCATTTAAAAGCGTTATGGGTGCTCCCGAAGCTGGAATGCCCTACGGAAAGGACTGCGCCGACTGCCTTGGTTTTGCGGCAAAGGTGCTTTCTGCCGACGGCTTTAAGGTGAGAAATTTTGACAATCACGCCATAACCGCTGATTTCGGCGATGGCGAAGCGGAGCTTGGAATACTCTGTCACCTTGATGTTGTTCCCACCGAGGGACAGGAATGGACCGCTGACCCCTTTAAGGCAGATATCCGTGACGGCAGGGTCTACGGCAGAGGGGCAATTGATGACAAGGGACCTGCGGCGGCTGTCATCACCGCAATGCGAATGATACGTGACAGCGGTGTAAAGCTTTCCAGAAACTTCCGCCTTATTCTCGGCAGCAACGAGGAAAACGGCTCGGAGGATATGGAATATTATACCTCAAAGGAAAGCTTTCCCCCTATGCTCTTCACCCCCGACGGCAGCTTCCCCGTTATCAACATTGAAAAGGGAATGATACGCCTTGGAATCACAGGCGAATATGAGACATTCGGCAAGACCCTTGTGTCACTTGTGGGCGGCAGTGTGGCAAATGCTGTTCCCGAAAGGGCAATGGCAGTCATTATGGGCTTTGAAAAGGACGATATTGAAAAGCTTTGCGGCGAATATCAGCCCGATGGTATTATATTTACTGTAGAAAAATCAGATAATAATACTATTTATATAAAATCAAAGGGCAAGGGTGCTCACGCATCTACCCCCGAGCAGGGCAAAAACGCTCTCACAGCTCTTATAAAGCTGATTTCACAGCTTGATTTTGACGGCGATATTTCCGATAAGCTCAGAGCTGTTGCAAGGCTATATCCCTACGGCGACAGCGAGGGAAAGGGCATCGGTGTAAGCTGCCGTGATGAGCTTTCGGGTGGACTGACCCTTGTTCTGAGCCTTGCTGACTGCAAGGAGGGACACCTTGACTTTATGACCGACTGCCGCTTCCCCGTTTGCAGAACAAGCGGCGACATTATATCCATTATGAACGAAATGCTGTCCGCAGCAGGACTTTCGGGCAGTGCAGCCCTTTCAAGCGAGCCCCACCACGCCGATGAAAACAGCGATATGATAAAAACGCTCCTGTCCGTTTACACAGACTGTACGGGCAGGGAGGGCAAGTGCATAGCCATAGGCGGCGGCACATACGTCCACGACACCGAAAACGGTGTTGCATTCGGTGCAGAGTGGAGCGATGAGAACAATATGCACGGTGCAGACGAATTTATCGGCATAGATGAGCTGACCCGTGATATTGAGATCTACTGCGAGGCAATTTTAAGGCTGTGCCTGTAATACAAAGATAAAAGGAATGAATAGCAATGGGTTCATCAGCATCAAAATATTTTGAGATACCGAAATTTTTCGTATTCGGCGAAAAGGGCATTTTTTCGGGCAGTGCAGCGGAAAAGGATATGAACTACAAGGTAGTCCCCAACTGCCCCAAGGAGGGGGACAAGACCCTCAGAGCCTACATCTGGTCTGGCAGGAACTGCATAGACAAGTCCGAAGATGTGGTAATGCGTGAGTTCCCTCTTTCCGAGGAGGGGCACGCAGAGATGCTCAGATGGCTTGAAGAGGAATATCTGAGCCGTGAGACAGTCCCCACCTATATTGATAAGCAGAGAGCCTACAAGGAGCTTGTCTGCGATGAATACCTTGACCTTGACGACTATCTGAATGACCCCGAGAGGATAAAGCGCAGGGTCGAAGCCGAAGCATAATACAACACCGCCCGAGGATATATCTTTCTTCCTCGGGCGGTGTTTTTATGTTCCGTTTTGTTTCTTTCTTTTGTTCATCACAAGCTTAATAGTCAAGTGAAATGGTGATGTCGGGCTCGTCTGTAAGAGCCTGTGTTGTTGTGGTGGTGACTGTTGTTGTGGTGATCTCGGGCACGGAGGTGGTCACCCAGGCGGAGGACGCTTCCGTGGTGGTTTCCGTTGCTGTGGTGGTGGTCTCGGAGGGAGCGGTGTTGTCGGGATTTACCGCAACGAATACGGATAATACCTCTCCCGCTTCAAGGTCGATATACTCACCGGGCTCAATGCTTATCCACGCAACATAATCATTAAGGGTCTTGTCGGTCTCGTAAGCCTTTTCCTCGTACTTTATGCCGCAGGAATTGAGCAGATCGAAATAATCCTTCTTGTTCAGTCCGTAAAATTCGGGAACGACCACCTTTGCGGGACCCATACTGATCTTCAGAGTAAGCTCGGAGCCCTTTTCGTAGTTGGAACCCTTTTCAATGGACTGCTCGAAAATTATGCCTTTTTCGTATTCATCGGTGTAAACATACTCGGGGATAATGGTAAGATTTTCGTTTGCTGAGGAGTTTTTCACCGTGTCGTAATTCTTGCCCACAAGGTCATTCATAATATAGACCGTTGCGCCGGGCTTTATGGTGGTCTGTTCAGATGTGCCGTCGGAAACGGAAGATGTCTCTATCACTGCGAGAGTGGGAAGAGCAGAGGGGTCGGAGACCTCGGCAGCGGCGCTCACAGGCGGCATAGTCACGGTCTCGCCCTGTTCATCGGTAACAGGCATAGTTTCGGGGTCGGCAGGCAGTGTTGTGGTCTGGGTTATGGCATTTGTTATCTGACTGCTGTTGTCATCAAGGGTCATCATAAGCACAGCCATTGCAGTAAAGACCACCACGGCGGTTATGAGAGCCACAAATATGAACACCTTTCGTCTGCTCATAGGAGACTTCGGAGCGGGTCTCGGCTCTGCAACAGGACCTTTTGTGCTGTGCTGCTTGGGGATAGAAATGGTCTGGGTCTGAGAAACGGAGCGGGGCTTTTCCCACTCGGGCTCCTCAAAAAGCTGCGTCACAAGCTCGGTGACGGTCTGTATCCTCAGCTCTCCCGAAAGGCTCATTCCGTTCATTATGACCTTTGAGACATTGGCGGGAATGTTGTTGTTAAGGCTCTTTGGGGGGAGCAGTGTGTCATTTGCAAGGCGCTCCATAGCGTCGGTGGGAGCGGTTCCCGTAAGGATACGGTAAAGCAGGGCGCATATGCCGTAAACGTCCGTCCACGTGCCCTGCCAGTTGCTGGAGCTGTACTGCTCGGGAGCGGCATATCCGCTGTAGACCTCGGAAGCAAGCTCGGTGTTGGCAGTTCTTGCATCGGCAATGCTGAAACCGATGAGCTTCAGCTCGCCCTTTTCGTCAACGATTATATTTTCGGGGGATATTCCTCTGTGGATAAGCCCCGCATTATGTATGAGTGAAAGTGTGGTGAATATGGGAGGGAAGAGCTTTTTCACCTCGTCCCAGGTAAGCTCTCCTGCGTGCTCCTTGAGGTATTTCGCAAGGTTCATACCCTCGATATATCTGAACACCACATAGCCTGTGTTGTTGTCGCCGAACATATCTATGGCAGGATTTATGTGACCGAGGGTGCGCATTTTCGCAAGCATTTTATTTAGCTCAACGAACTCGGACATAAACGCCTTGTACTGGGCAACGCAGTTCTGCTTTACCGCAATAACGCTGCTGTCCTTGGCACGGCTGCACAGGGTATCGGGCATATATTCCTTTATGGTCACCTTTGAAGATGTGACGGTATCGAAGCCGATGTAGTCAGCACCCTCGCCGTTGAAATGGAGGAGCTTGCCCACGATGTATCTCTCGTTAAGAAATGTACCGGGAGAAAGGTATTCGGGCAGAGACGGAACATCGGGGGAATATCCGCAGAGGGGGCAAACGCCCTCGGATTCCTTTGGTTCCATACAGCCCATACAAAGTTTTAAGTTATATTCCGCCAAACCCGGCATCTCCTTTCGGAAAAACTTGAAGCTGTGCGGGCTGCTGCCGTTAATGCACAACTATTGCGATCTCACGCAACTATTGCGATTTCACGCAACTATTGCGTATTTACGCAATCCCGCAATAATATAATATCAGCCGCAAAAGCTTATGTCAATGGGTTTTCCTGAATTGTCAGCCTTTTGTATTCATCATTTAATCTTTTTAACTGTTTTTGATACCATTTTGTATTCGCTTTGTAACTTTTGGATTTTTTTGTACATATTTATTATGATGAAAAATGCACAAAAAATGCTGCCGCAAAAACTGCGGCAGCACGGATATCATAAGGTAATCACTGACCCGCTTTTACCGTAAATGTTACCGAAATGGTCTTTACTCTCTTGCCGTCGGTGAGCTGCATTATCTGAGGAGAGCAGCCGTCAGTATTGCCGTCAGCGGTTCTTGCATCATCGGGAACGGTGTTCACCCAGCCGTTGTAGAGATTTACTCTCGTACACTTTCCGTCATCGGAGCAGGTGTAGCCCTTGCCCGTCATTTCGTAAGCCTCGCCGTTAATGAGTATCTCGTCAATTGTGTAGGTATAACCGGGGAAAAGCTGTTCGCCGTTTGAAATGCCCAGGGCGGAGAAGGAAACGCCCTTTGCCATTCCGCAGTCGGAGAAATCAAGGCTCACGGTGTATGTGCCCTCGCCCGTGATCTGTGCGTTCTGAGCCTTAATGCCCGTTGTGCAGCTTGTGGGGTCATAGCTGTCTCCAACGCTGTAGGATACGCCGTAATCGCTTGATGCATACATTATCCAGGCAATAGCAGCATCGTCGGAGGGAGGAAACTCAATTGATGCCATCTGCTCATCGGAAGCGTTCCGGGCGGTCTCCTCTATCCTTGACTTTGCCTCTGCCTTGACGGTTTCGGTGTCCTTGTTCTCATTTTCATAGCGTCTTGAGGAGAAAAGCTCTGCAAGAGTTTCGTCCGCAAGAGTGTTCGTTATTCTCTTGTAGAAATTGCTGCAATCCCACAGAACGGGGCAGAAATCGTAGAGGTCGCAGTTGTCAAGGACATTTGCATAGAATTTGTCGGTGTCGGGCTTGATGCCGCCGTTTTTCTGCATTACCGCATATTCACCGATAACAACGCCGTAGCCCTGTTCGGAGAATTTGGACAGCTTTTTGAACAGATCGTTCTGCTCCTTGTAATCCCTCGGTGAGCCCCAGTGGTCAACGCTCTCCGTGCCGCAGTAGTCCCACGGAGTGTAGTAATGAACGGAAAGGAGAAGCTTGCTATCGGCAGTGTCCTCGGGCATTTTGAAGCGCTCGTTGCAGGTCATTGCAATGTCCGTGTTATAGCCCGCAATGAGCAGGAAGCGGTCAGCGTTGTTGCCGCCCTGAGAGCGGATAAGCTGCACAAATTCGCTGTTTATCATATTGGTCGTCTCGTAGCACTCGCTCTTTGAAAGAACACCCTCAGAGCCTGTAACGTCCTTGTCATTGAGACGGTCGCCAAGCTCCTCGTTGGCGGACTCGAAAATGAGCTTGCGGGAATAGTCCTTGAAATTTTCGCCTATCTGCGTCCACATAGATTTGTACATTTCAAGAGCCTTGTCCCTTACAGCCATATCCTCCGAGCCGAACATACCCCACCAGCTTCCGTCCCAGTGGTCGTTGATGATAACGTACATATCCGCATCGAGAGCATAGTTCACAACGGTCTCCACACGGTCCATAAGCCTTTGGTCAATGGTGTAGTCGCCCGACTCGTAGTTCATACCGTTTGTCCACGCAACGGGTATTCTGATGGTGTCAAAGCCTGCATTTTTCATACCCCGGATCATTTCGGCGGTGGTGTAGGGCTGTCCCCAGCCGGTTTCAAAGCCGTCGGGGTTGCCGCCGCCTATGTAGCCCTTGTGGTTGTAGGCTTCAAGGGTGTTTCCCAGGTTTATTCCGTTGCCCATAGCCCTTATCATTTCAAGAGATGTCATAGAGCTTATTTTTTCCTCTTCCTCGGGGGATATCGTCACAGCTTCGGTGCTGCTTTCAGCCGTTTCGGAACTGCCGCTTCCGGAAGCCGTATCGGGAGTCTGACCGCAGCCTGCCAGCATAGTGACAGCCATACATACAGCCGCAGCTGATGATATCGTTTTCAGTTTCATAGGTTTTCCTCCATAAAAATTGTTTGACATACCTGATAATATTTGTCATATGTCACAATAATAGCATATCCGCAGTATAATTACAACCCTTTTTGCAAATTAATTTGAACTTTTTGTCGCTTGTATAGTCAAACTGAATAAAAATGGACATACAAATTTAAATTTTCTGTACAAAATTGCATTCGGCTCTTGAAAAACTTATACAAATGATATATAATGAATAATGTAATTACCAAGCTGATTGTACATTTTGACAAATAGATACTTTATCAGCAAAAATAAACCAAAGTAAGGAGCGAACACACTATGAAGGAATACCGTGCAGAGGATATCAGAAATATTGCAATAGCAGGACACAGCGGCTCGGGAAAGACCACCCTTGCCGAAGCCCTTATCTATAAGGCAGGAGCCTCCGACCGTCTGGGAAAGACCGCCGAAGGCACCACAGTATGCGACTATGACCCCGAAGAGATCAGACGCAAGGCTTCTCTCGGTGCTTCCGTCGCTTCCTTTGAATACAACGGACTTAAGCTCAATCTCCTTGATGCCCCGGGACTTTTCGATTTTGAAGCGGATATGCTTGAAGCTGTCCGTGCCGCCGATACCGTTATGATAACCGTATCGGGCAAATCGGGCGTTAAGGTCGGCACCGAAAAGGCATATAAGGCTGCCCGCAAGGCAGGCAAAGCCACAATGTTCGTCATCACCAAGGTAGATGACCCCGATGCTAATTTCTACAATGTCCTCACCGATCTGAAAACCGTTTTCGGTCCTACCGTGTGTCCCGTTATCGTTCCCGTTATCAAGGACAGACAGGTTGTATCCTACGTAAATCTCATTGAGATGAAGTGCTATAAGTATGATGAGAACGGCAATGTTTCAGAGACCGATATGCCCACCGCCGAGATCTCCGAGAAAATGGAATATCGTATGGACGGACTTGTTGCGGCATTCTCCGAGGCAGTTGCCGAGACCGATGATGCTCTTATGGAGAAGTTCTTCGAGGGCGAGGCTTTCACTCAGAAGGAGCTTGTTAAGGGGCTTCACGACGGTATGAACAGGGGACTTATCACTCCCGTTGTATGCTGCTCCGATGTGACAATGGGCTGCATTGATATGCTTCTTAAGGAAGTCACCCTCCTTATGCCCTCACCTGCCGACTGCCCTCCCGCAGAGGCTGTTTCGGGCGATGATATCGAGGAAATTGCCTGCACAGAGGACGCTCCTCTCAGAGCATTCGTGTTCAAGACAGTTGCCGACCAGTTTGTTGGCAAGATGTCCTTTATCCGTGTTATGAGCGGCGTTCTCAAAGCAAATTCCGAGTACATAAATGCATCTACGGGCGGCGTGGAGAAGATAGGCAAGCTCTACACTCTCTGCGGCAAGAAGCAGACCGAGATCACTTCCGCAGGCGCAGGCGATATCTGTGCGGCAGTCAAGATAGGTGCGGCTACAAATGACACCATATGCGAGGGCAAGGCTGTTTCCCTCGATAAGATAGCATTCCCAAGACCCTGCTACAAAATGGCGGTAAAGCCTAAGTCCCAGGGCGATGAGAGCAAGATAAGCGCAGCCTTTGCAAGGCTCTGCGAGGAAGATCCCACCCTCTCCTTCGGTCAGGACAGCTCAACAGGTGAATTTGTCCTTGCGGGTCTCGGCGAGCAGCATCTTGAAGTTGCGGCTGCAAAGCTCAAAAACAAGTTCGGCGTTGAAGTGACGCTTGCTCCCGTCCGCATCGCATACAAGGAAACTATCCGCAAAAAGGTCAAGACCGAGGGCAAGCACAAGAAACAGTCGGGCGGTCACGGTCAGTACGGTCACGTATGGATCGAATTTGAGCCCTGTCTCTCCGATGACCTTGTTTTTGAAGAAAAGGTATTCGGCGGCGCTGTTCCCAGAAACTTCTTCCCCGCAGTTGAAAAGGGACTCCGTGACTGTATGGGCAAGGGTGTTCTTGCAGGCTGCCCCGTAACAGGTGTTAAGGCTATCCTCGTTGACGGCTCATATCACCCTGTTGACAGCTCCGAAATGGCATTCAAGACCGCTGCGGCAATTGCATTCAAGGAGGGTATGAAGCAGGCTGACCCCACTATCCTCGAGCCTGTGGGTACTCTCAGAGCCATTATCCCCAATGACAACACAGGCGATGTTATGGGCGACCTGAATAAGCGCAGAGGCAGAGTTCTGGGAATGAATCCTGCCGATGAAAAGGGTATGACCGAGATAGTTGCGGAAGTTCCCGAGCGTGAGATGCAGAATTTTGCAATGCAGCTCAGACAGATAACCAGAGGCAGAGGAAGCTTTGAGTTTGACTTTGTTCGCTATGAGCAGCTCCCCACAAACCTTGTTTCGGATGTTATCCTCTCCCTTGGCGGCGCAGACTGATAAATCATACAGCGGCGGGGAATATTTCTCCGCCGTTTTCTCTATTTGTAGGATATATAAAATTTCAGTGAAAAAAATTGACAGAAAAAGCACCTGCGTGCTATTGACAAATAGGAGGTTTTGTAATAAAATTATAATGTGTGATTGTAAATTTGAACGGTCACCCGAGAGAAAAGAAAACAGAGAGAAAGATGGGTCACTAATGAAAAAAATATTATCCTTGATGATCGCAGCCGCCGCTGCCTTTACAATGAGCACAGCAGTGTTTGCGGAAGCTGAAAACACTGACGATGCCGCCGCCGCAACTATTTCCTTTGATACCGACAAGTCACTGGGGTACATACACACCTTCGGCAATGCCAATGATGCAGGGCTTACAATGGAGCTTACTGAAAATGACGCTCTTTCGGGCAAGGCGTTAAAGCTCAGTGAGAGCTTCAAGGGAACCCTCAGCAACCGTTACGGAGGATTTTATCTTGAAGCTTCCGATTTCGGACTTGATAACTTCGGCGGATACACAATGACTATCTATATCAGTGCTTCCGCAAAGGCAGCAAAGGCAACGGGACAGTTTGAGATATTCTCGGACGGTGCAGACTGGATGTCCAACAGCTTCCTTACAGACAGCGCAGGCAGCTACAGAACAGCCTCCATCACCGTTCCCGCAAACTCCGAAAATACAAAGATCGGCATATCCTTCCCCATAACTCAGGATTTTGACGGCGACCTTGGAATGTTTGATGATATCACAATTACCGACAACTACGGCAAGACTGTTGCAAATATAGGCGACATCGACACATCTCTTTATCAGGGCCCCAGCGGATTTGTTTCCGTGATAACGACTATACTCTTCATTCTGGTACTGATTGCCGTTATCGGCGGAGCTGCTTACTTTGTTGTGAAGATGCTGAGAAAGTACAGATAATCTGCTTAAATTAAAAATCGCTTCCGAAATTCCTCGGGAGCGATTTTCTTTTATACAAATTAAATAAAAAAGAACAGCCGATATAAAATCGACTGTTCTTTGGTTGGGGTGCAGGGATTCGAACCCCGGAGATGCTTGAGTCAGAGTCAAGTGCCTTACCGCTTGGCTACACCCCAGAATATTTGGTTGGGATAGCGGGATTTGAACCCACGAATGACGGAGTCAAAGTCCGTTGCCTTACCGCTTGGCTATATCCCAGTACGGCATAAGGGCTTCAAGCTAATAGGTAACGTCCCTGACGACTTTAATATCATACCACATATAAACACGGAAGTCAAGAGGTAAAATAATCTTTTGTAGATATGCACAAACAAAGCAACAAATTTGGTGCATATCCGCTAAATCTCGCTGCGGTTTTCAAGTGCTTTGAATAAAGTCACCTCATCGGCAAATTCAAGAGTGCCGCCGATAGGCAGACCGAACGCAAGACGTGTCACCTTAACGCCAAGGGGCTTTAAGAGCTTTGAGATGTACATAGCCGTTGCCTCGCCCTCAACAGTAGGGTTGGTCGCCATAATTACCTCTTTCACATTGCCCTTTTTTATCCTTGCAAGGAGCTCTTTTATCCTGATGTGGTCGGGAGTGATGCCGTCAAGAGGGGAAATGAGCCCGTGAAGAACGTGATAAACGCCCTTGTATTCATTTGTGCGCTCGAATGCAGTGATATCCTTGGGTGTCTCCACCACGCAGATAACGGAGTCGTCACGGAGATCGTCGGCGCAGATAGGACATACGCCGCTGTCGGTAAGATTGCAGCAGATACTGCATTCCCTGACAGTTGAATGAGCGTTGATAATTGCGTCTGCAAACTCCTGTGCCTCTTCGTCGCTCATACCCATAACGAAGTATGCAAGACGCTGTGCGGTCTTCATACCGATGCCGGGGAGCTTTGCGAACTGTTCCGCAAGGAGAACAAGGGGGAGAGCTGTGCTGTTTGCCACGAATATCAACCTTTCATCAAAAATTCGGCGGCTTGATATGTGCATAAAGCCGCCGATATGATATTATTTCTCAGAAAAGACCGGGGAAGGAAACTCCGCCTGTAACTGCGCCCATCTTGGACTCGGAGGTCTCTTCGATCTGCTTTACACATTCATTAACGGCACTGATGATGAGATCCTGGAGAGTCTCAACATCGTCCTTGTCAACGACCTCGGGCTTGATAGTAAGGCTCTGTACCTGCTTTCTGCCGTTCATAGTGATCTCAACCACTCCGCCGCCTGTTGTAGCGGTAAAGGTCTCGTTCTCGATCTCTTCCTGAACGTTTGTGATCTGCTCCTGCATCTTCTGAGCCTGACGGATCATATTCTGCATATTCTGAGCTCCGCCGCCCATACCCTGGGGTAATCTTGCTTTCATAATAGAATTCTCCTTTGAATTTTTTGATCTTATTTATTAAACGGAAATGCCATTCGGATAATGACCTCCGTTAAAAGCTTAAACCGTGTCGATGGGAATGCCGCCGTCCTCCGCTTTTTTTATGAGGAAGTCAAGCTTCTGCTCAGGCGGGATATCCGCTTTTTCGGCAGTGACCGGCTTCTCGCCCGACCTGTCAAGGCTGTCCTTGTAGCCTGTGAGGACGGTGGAGAGGGAAAGCCCCGTAATGTCCTTTACCGCTTCAAGTATCTTTGCCTTGTTATCGGCGGATTTGAGCAGCACCTTTATAAGAGTTTCCCTGGTATTTATGACCAGCTTGCCGCCCTTGTCATATCCATAGGAATTTGTCAGCGGCGGGGCAAGAGCAGGGCAAATCGTCCTCATACGATCAATAACATCAAACCATTTTTCAATGTAGATGAAATCGCTGTTATCGGTCAATGTGGAAATATCCTTGACAGGCTCTCTTTTCGGGGCAGCTGCTCTCTGCGGTTCCGACGGGGCAGGCGTGCCGTTTGCAAGCTTTCTTTCAAGCTCGGATAGCTTTGCCGTAAGGGCTGCGATATCGGCGCTTGGGGCAGCCTGTACCTGAACAGCCTGAGGATTTCCGCTGCACATTCTTATAACGCACATTTCCATATCAATGCGCTTTGCAAGGGAGCGTCCCATTCTTTCGGCGCAGGAGGAAATGGCATCAAGGAAACCCAGCACCTGCTCCAGAGTGAGCTTCGAGGCAATTCTTTTTATAATTTCAAGCTCCGACGGCAGGCATACAATGATGTTTGTGCGGTCGGGGGCGGAAATCGCTATCATAATGTTGCGGAACTGTGCCGCAAGCTCCTCGCAGAGCCGCTGCATATCCTTTGATGCATCGTAAAGCTCCGAGATGATGTCAAGAGCCTTTGCGGGGTCTCTGTCAGCCACAGCCTCGCAGAGGGCGAAAAGCTGTTCTCTTCCCGCAATGCCCGCAGCCTCGGAGACAACCTCAGCGGTGACATTTTCGGAAAATGCGATACATCTGTCGAGAATGGAAAGAGCGTCACGCATACCACCGTCGGCAGCCTTTGCGATAAGCTCGGCACCGTCATCGGTAAGTGTTATCTTTTCCTGTTCGGCAACATATCTGAGCCTTGCGGCAATGTCCTCGGTCTTTATCCTCATAAAATCGAAGCGCTGGCAACGGGAGAGGATAGTGGGGAGGACTTTGTGGAGCTCGGTTGTCGCCATAATGAACTTTATGTGCGGGGGCGGCTCCTCAATAAGCTTTAAAAGGGCGTTGAAAGCGTCCTTTGAGAGCATATGGACCTCGTCGATGATGTAGACCTTGTATCTGCATCGTTCGGGGGTGTATTCCGCAGCCTCTCTCAGCTCACGTGCATCGCTGACGGAGCCGTTTGAAGCGGCATCTATCTCGATTATATCGGAAAGAGCAAAGTTATCCGCATCACGGCAGATATCGCATTCTCCGCAGGGACTGCCGTTAACAGGGTGTTCGCAATTGAGTGCCTTTGCGAATATTCTTGCGCAGGTAGTCTTTCCCGTTCCCCTGGAGCCCGTGAAAAGATAAGCGTGGGCAGTTTTGCCGTTTATTATCTGGTTTTTCAGGGTGGTGGTGATGTGGGGCTGGGAGATAACGTCCTCGAATGTGGTGGGACGGTATTTGCGGTAAAGTGCCTGATACATACAGCTCCTCCTTTCCGAGTGATAAGAGCTTTATGCCCTGTGAAATCTTGCCTTAAGGTGTTCCTCGAAGAAATTTTCGGGGTAGCCGTTGGCGGTGCATATCTGTGCGCAGTAATCCTTGTAGCCGTCGGTGTCGTTTATCCTTGCGATAAGTGCAAGGCGGTATCTTTCGCACGCCTCGTCCTCCCTGCCTTCGAGCAGGCTCACAAGGGCAAGTCCGCCCTGAGCGGTAACGGGGTCAAGACCGTATTCAACAGCCTTTTCAAAATATGTGCGGCTCTTTCCGGGATCGTTTGCGGACAGATACAGCTTGCCCATTTCGTTGAAAAGGAACGGGAATATCCCTCTTTCCTCGGCGATCGGCAGGAGCCTTTCGTAGATCTCAGCCGCAGAGCCATAGCTTGCGGACATATTGAAGCTCCTTGCCGCCATAAGCAGGGATTCGGCAGTCTGAACGCCGTTGTCCGCAGCTATCACCGCCTGATGGGCGGCGTTGGTGGAGAAGCCCATTCGGTTGTAGCATATGGCTGTGTAGAACGCCAGCACGCCCTTTTCCTTATCGGTGAGGTCTTTCTGCAAAAGGTCTCTGAAGCCGTCCAGAGCGTCCTCGTTCTCTTCATTGCGGAAATGCTCGAAAGCCTTGTAAAAAAGGCGCTTTTTTGCACCGAAGCCGAAAGCCCTGCCGATGACCTCCCTGTCATAATCGGAGGTAATGTCATCGGTGCTGCCGTGTAGTATCACGGTAACGGTGCTCAGAAGCATTACGGCGGCACAGGTGAGGATAAGCACCGCACCTGCCGATATGAGCGATATGTCATTTTCCGCAGCGCCTGCGGAAATAAGCAGCACGGAAACTGCAAAAGCGGTGAGCAGTCCTGCGGGAGATGCCTTTTCAAAGCTCCTGCGCAGACCCTGCCAAAAAGAATTTTTCAAAGTCAGAACTCCTAAATATATGAAAAAATCCGATACATAGGTGTGCAGGCTTGCTGCGGCACACGAAACGTACCGCTTAATGCTGCTCGGTTCCCCGCCTGACATGGTTCACGGTGTTTTGTTGCACAGGGCCCGCACACCTATATATCGGATTGCGACCATCTAAGCATTATTATACCATATCGGTTTTGAAATTGCAAGAGTTTTTTTCAAAAAAGTTTGCAGCCTTTCGGAAATGTGAAGATGTTAATAAAATAAAAATGTGCCGTTCCCTTTGGCATCGCCCGCTTAAACGTTTACGACAGTATATTGTATTTGTCGCTTAAATATTTGTTTAATATTCCTATTGAAAAAACTGCACAGATATTCTATAATATTTTTAGGCAGATTTTTACAATGGATTATTCAGGGCTTGCGGCAGTAACAAAAAATTGCCCGCAAATAATTTCGAGAAGGAGAAAAGAAATATGATGCCTGTTATCACAAAGGAAGATTTTGAAGAGAAGCTCAGACAGCAGCTTCAGGTGGAGTTCAACGTAACTCCCATAGACGCTTCTGATAATCAGATCTACAAGGCTCTCTCCGCAGTAGTGGTCGAGATCCTCAGAGCAAAGAGAAGAAAATTCAGAAATCAGGTGCATTCCGCAGGAAAGAAAGAGATCTACTATCTTTCAATGGAATTTCTTATGGGACGTTCCCTTAAGACAAGCCTTTACAATCTGGAAATAAACGATATGGTCGAGGATATCCTCAAAAAGTGGGACGTTAACATCGAGCGTATCTACGATTACGAGCCTGATGCAGGGCTCGGAAACGGCGGTCTCGGCAGACTTGCTGCCTGCTATCTTGACGGTCTTGCAACCGACGGCTATCCCGCAATGGGCTACTCCATCTGCTACGAGTACGGTATCTTCAAGCAGAAGATCGAGGACGGCTGGCAGACCGAGCTTCCCGATAACTGGCTCCCCGGCGGCGAGAGCTGGCTCGTTCCCAAGACCGACAAATCCATCGAAGTGCATTTCGACGGCGAGCTCAAGGAATACTGGGATCAGCAGTACCACCACGTTTCCTACGTAAACTACAGCACAGTTGTTGCCGAGCCTTATGATATGTATGTTCCCGGCTATGACAGTGATGGTGTTTCCGTTCTCAGACTCTGGAAGGCAGTTGCTCCCTCCTTTGATATGAAGATGTTCAACCAGGGCGACTATGCAAAGGCTCTCGGTCAGAACACCGTTGCTCAGGCTATCTCCAAGGTGCTCTATCCCAACGATAACCACCTTGAGGGCAAGAGCCTCAGATACCGTCAGCAGTACTTTATGTGCGCAGCTTCCGTGGGCGACATCGTTAACCGTCATATGTCCGTTTACGGCACACTTGACAACCTCCACGAAAAGGTAGCTATCCACATCAACGATACTCACCCCACACTTGCTATCCCCGAGCTTATGCGTATCCTCCTCGATGACTGCGGCTACAGCTGGGACAAGAGCTGGTATATCGTTACAAACACATTTGCATACACCAACCACACCGTTATGGCTGAGGCTCTCGAGAAGTGGGACGTTAACCTTGTCCGCCAGATCACTCCCCGTATCTTCGACATCATCTGCGAGATCAACCGCCGTTACTGCGAAGATCTTATGGAAAGACTGGGCGACGGAAACAAGGTATCCAGAATGTCTATCGTTCAGAACAATCAGATCCATATGGCTCTCCTCTGCGTATGCGCATCTCACAGCGTAAACGGCGTTTCCAAGCTCCACTCCGAGATCATCAAGACAGAGGTATTCAGCAACGAGTACAACTACACTCCCCACAAGTTCCAGAACGTTACCAACGGTATCGCATACAGAAGATGGCTCCTCCAGTCCAACCCCGGACTTACAGAGCTTCTTTCAGAGACTATCGGCGACGGCTTCAAGAAGAATGCAGCCGAGCTTTCCGATTTCGTTAAGTTTGAAAATGACAGGAAGGTCCTCGATCAGCTTGCAAAGATCAAGCTTGAAAACAAGAAGCGCTTTGCAAAGTATGTTCATCAGAACTTCGGCGTTGACCTTAACACAAACGCTATCTTCGATGTACAGGTAAAGCGTCTCCACGAGTACAAGAGACAGAACCTGAACGCTCTCAACATCATCGCAGAGTACAACGCTCTCCTTGAAAATCCCGATATGCCCTTTACTCCCAAGACATACATCTTTGCGGCTAAGGCAGCTCCCGGCTACTACCTTGCAAAGCAGATAATCAAGATGATCTGGGCTCTGGGCGAAGAAATAAAGAAGAACCCCGTTATCAGCAAGAAGCTCCAGGTATTCTTCCTTGAAGATTACCGTGTGACACTTTCCGAGCTCCTTATGCCCGCAGCAGAGGTCTCCGAGCAGATCTCTCTCGCAGGTACAGAGGCTTCGGGCACAGGTAATATGAAGCTTATGCTCAACGGCGCTCTCACCCTCGGCACACTTGACGGCGCAAACGTTGAGATCAAGGAGCAGGTCGGCAAGGACAACATCTTCATCTTCGGTATGACCACCGAGGAAGTTCTTGCAAAGAAGGCACAGGGCTACCGTCCCGAGGAATATGTAAACAACAACGAGGTTATCCGCAAGGCTCTCGCAAAGATGTACAGCGGCATCAACGGCTGCACATTCGAGGAGGTTGCAGACACCCTCAAGTTCAAGGATCCTTATATGGTGCTTGCCGATTTCGACGCATACCAGTCCGCACAGCAGTATATTTCCGAGTGCTACAAGGACAAGGCTAAGTGGAACAAGATGTCTCTCCACAACATTGCAGGCGCAGGAGTATTCTCCGCAGACCGTGCTGTTGACGAGTACGCTAAGAACATCTGGAAGCTTACCAAGTAATCTGAAAATGGCATAAAACGATCGGCTCTTTCCCGTTTGGGAGAGAGCCGATTTTGTATCATATCAGTTTTTATTCATATTCCGTCTGAAAGCGGCAGCGGACAGCAGAAATGCTGCCAGCATATATGCACAGACTACGAGCATATCCGCAGCAAAATTATCCGAGTTGCCTGTCATAACGCTTTGCACAGCTCTTACCGAGTGATAAAAGGGCAGGGCAAGGCAGACATTGCGGAAGCCGCCGTCAAGAGCATCAACGTCAAGCCATACGCCGCCGAGTATTCCCGCTGCGGAAATTATCACCGAGCAAAGCCCCGGAGCCGCATTCGTTCCGAACAGGCAGCCGAAAAGCAGTCCGAAGCCCGTGAACATCACCGCAGTTGGGATAAGGCAAAGTATCGCCAAAAACGCCCGTCCTATGCTCATAGATATGTTTTCCCCTGCGGCTATAATAAATGATGCCCCGAAGGTTATGACAGCCTGGGAAACCGAAAGGAGAAGTATCGGCAGATAATATCCCCCGATAAATTCCCACGCTTTCATAGGAGAGGCATACAGCCTTGTCAGGAACGCCGTTGTTCTGTCCTGCGAAAGGAGCAGCGCGGAAAACAGCATCACAAAGGTCAGCCCGAACACCGCAATGCCGCCCGACAGCCTGTCTATGCGAAAAATATCGGGCTTGGCTTCACTCGGTATGCTGTCGTTTATTACCGTGAAAATGAGCAGCATAACTATAGGAAACCCGAGGCAGAAAATATAGCTCAGCGGGTCACGGACAAGCTCTTTCAGATTTCTTTTGCCGAAAACGAGCATTCTCATTTTTCACCGCTCCTTTCCGCAATTTCGATAAATGCGTCCTCGAAATTGTCCTTTCCCGCCAGTGCTTTAAGCTCATTTGCAGTACCCACAGCCCTGAGCCGTCCCTCAGTCATTACAGCGATCCTGTCGCAGAGCGCCTCCGCTTCATCAAGATAATGGGTGGTGAGGATAACCGTCATATGGGAACGCAGCTCCCTTACAATGCCCCAGAGCTCCCGTCTTGCAAGCACATCAAGCCCGAGAGTAGGCTCATCAAGGAAAAGTATTCTCGGCGATGTCACCAGTGCCATTGCTATGCTGACCTTTCGCTGCCAGCCACCCGACAATGTTTTCGCCTTTCTGTCAAGCACCGAGCCGAGTGACAATTGCTCCGTTACCCGTTCCGCTGCCGCTTTTGCATCGGAAATGCCGTATATCCCTGCCATAAATTCAAGATTTTCCCTTACCGTAAGCTTTGGGGCAACGGCAGTCTCCTGAGTTGACAGATTTATTATCCGCTTGACTTCCGTGCTTTGGGTCAGTATGCTTTTGCCGCCGAGCAGAGCATCTCCGCTGTCGGGCTTTGTCAGGCAGGACAGCATTTTTATCGTAGTGGTCTTGCCTGCACCGTTTACCCCCAAAAGACCGAAAAGCTCTCCCGAATCAATGTCAAGGGTAAGCCCGTGAACGGCGGTTATGCTGCCGTAGGTCTTTCGCAGCTCTTTTATATGTACCGATGAATCTTCCATAATTTGTCGTTCTCCCAAAAATATTACTCAGTTTCCCTGCTGTCCGAGCCAATATCATCAAAGCCGTCAAATCCCGCTTCACGCATTGATTTGAATGCTTCTGTAAAGAGATCGGTCTTGCACATTGCAATGCCCTGAGACTCATCTCCGAGGACAATGAGGAGATCACCCTCCTTGATGTCAAATATCTTCATTGCTTTCTTCGGCAGCTTCAGGGTGCCGTCCTTTTCCACCCTGACAGCACCGAAAATATGCTTTCCCTTTGGCTTGAGATGTTTCATATCTCTGTCCGTAACAGCACTGAAAAGGTCATCAATGGTGATATCGTAAAGGTCGGCGAGGGCTCGGCAGTTATATATGTCGGGCAGGGAATCGCCGCTTTCCCACTTTGCCACCGCCTGACGGGAAACATTCAGCTTTTCAGCCACCTGTTCCTGTGAAAGACCGCAAAGCCGCCTTATCTTTTTAAGATTTGATTCTGGCATCTGGTATCCTCCGTTTCTGTTTTGTGATTTAATTATAACTTATGGAATAATTTTCCGCAATCAATAAAAGTTTACAAAAAATGCAACCCGAGGTTGCATTTTAAGAAATATTCGATATATGATATATCAATCGTGCCTCTCATCACTGTCAAAGGTCTCGCAGAACCTTGCCGCAAAAGCAACAGGCTCACCCTCGGCATAAAGATGACCCGTGTCACCGAATGCATTCATTCTGAAATATGCAATGCCCTCTCTCCGCTCCTCGGAGGTGAGTACTGTCACCGATGTGGGTGCGGCACAGAATCCGTGCCACAGCACCACAGGGGATATTCCCAGCAGATGCCCCAGCATAACGCACTCAACGCCGAAATGGCAGAAAAATGCGATAGTGTCCCTGTTCGGCTCCACAGCACGGTATATGTTCCCCTCACGTTTGTAGCCGTGGCGCTCTAAAATGCCGTCAATGCCCTCATAAACACGCCTTGCCTCAGCGATAACATTCCCTTTTTCCATTGCGGGAGAGGTGTGCCACAGGTCCTTGCTGTAATACTCCTCCCTTGCCGTCCAGTCGGCGGGGAGCATATCCCACGGGATACGTTCAAGCCCCGTCCTTTCATCGGTTATGGGTGCGTGGAACTCTCTCAGCCACGGCAGCGTCTCGCCCTCTGCGTTCCCCGCTTTCAGCGTGTATTCCGCCGTAGCCTGCGCCCTGCCGAGAGGGGATAGGTAATAATAGTCTATCTTTTCATTTACAAGCCTTTTTGCAAGGCATTCGGCTTCCCTGCGTCCCTTTTCGGTAAGGGAATCGTGCTCGTAATCGGGGTCGCCGTGGCGGATAATAAGAATCTTCATACTTTCATTCCTTTCAGCTTACAGAATAAGGATATCTGTACTCGCTCACTCTCCACAGCCCGTCATCACAGCGCTCAATAACGAAATTGCCGCCGTCGGTGTAGCCTGTGAGCTCACCCTGATCGTTATATTTCTGCTGCCGTGATCTGAATACCATTCTGTCCGCCGTCACCGTCATATCGGAAAATGTGAGCGTTCCGAGAGTGAAGTCATAGCCGCCGTCTCCCGCAATTCCGTAAAGCTCGCCGTTTATTTCGGTGTAGCGCTGGGGAGCGGCTGCAAATATCCTTTCGGCGGTCTCGGGAGTGAAAATGCTTCTTAAGTATCTTTTCAGGTCCTTTACCGAGGTAAATCTGCTGTCATCTATTTTGAAATAGTAATCCGAAGCGGTCTTGTCATCGGGTCGGGGCATTTCTATGTAGTTTTCCCAGTCGGAAATGTTGAAGGTAGTCATCGTGAAATACTGAGCCACAGAATTTGCCGCTGCCCAGCAGGCATAGCCGAAATATAAGGGGTCGGATTCGGATATATCCTCGTAGCCCTCTGTCATTTGCGGAACATCGGGTTCAAATTTCAGCGTTTTTATTCTGACCCTGCTCTCAATTGGTCTCGGGTCGCCGTTTTCATCGTAAAGATTGCTATCATCAACGGTTATCTCGTAGATGAATTTGTCGGGCTCGCTGTGATAAAGCTGGGTGCGGTCAAGGCAGTCACGGGATATGCTTTCCTCTTCACCGTCGCCGTCGGTGTCCTCCCTGCCTGTAATGCTTATCTCACGAAGCTCGCCGCTCTTGTCTATCATATAAAGCCTGCTCACGGAATAAACGGCATTGTCGGGGTCTTTGTCAAGCTCCTCCTGTGTAATGTCAAAGCTGAACTGCAAAATGTCGGGAATATATGTATCGTCGATGTCATTGCCGATAATTGACACAGCCCCCGAAGCAAAGCTCTGTGAATATGGGAAAGAGGGTGTGTAGCCCGAGGGGGCGGTGATGACGAAATCCCTTGTTTCGTAAAGATTATTCTCCACCGAAACGGCTATCTCGTCGGGATATTCGCCCTGCTTCACGGTTATGACATAGTTTTCCGCAGCGCCCTTTATCTCGGCTGAGTAACCTGTGAATGGGTCTGCCGTGTCCGCAGAGTTAAGAGCGGTGGCGGAGATGATATTGTCGGTATTTTCGGCGGAAACTGCCGTTTCTGGCGCTGTTTCGGCTGCCGTATCCGCTGTATTTTCATTTGCGGCACAGCCGCAGAGCAGGACTGCGAGGGCAATTGCCACAGCAGATGTTTTTATGGGGAAATGCATATATTTTCCGTTCCTTTCGGCTTGTCAGTATTTGTATATATTATAGCAGACGCAGGCATTATTTGCAATTACAAATGTGTTACAGTACGGATAAAATACGATTTCATACTAATAACCAATTGTTCTATAGATAAAGCCGACAGATGAAATAAGCCCAGTCTAGGAAAGCGACCGCAGGCGGGCTTTGCGCCCGGCAAAGGAGCTTGACGACGAATGGGCTTATTTCAGCCGAGGATTTGTCTATAGGTTAATTGGTTATTAGTATCAAGGGGAGATGAAAACAGCACCGCCCCCTGTAGTTGGGAGCGGTGCTTTAAGCTTATCACGCCACATCATCAAACAAGCTGCCCTTTGGAGCTGTCTCAGTTCCCACGGAATAATCGGGCTCGTTTTTTGCTTTAGTCACCGTGCGGGTCTCGCCGCCCGCAATGTAAGCCTTGCCGCACTCGGGGCATATGCCGCTTTTGAGCACAACGCTCTGGGAAACTATCTCCCTGCCCTCTCTCGCAGCCTTTGCCCGATTGCGGTAAACGTGCTCCATCTCGTGACCCCTGACCGCCGATGCCGCAGCCTCGGGAGCTATTTTTGAAGCCATTTTGAAGGAAACTCCCGGGTCATCGGAGCCGTCTTGGTATTTCCTGTTCTTGCAGGTCCGGCATTCGCCCTGCTTTTCGTTCAGCTTTTCAAGCCGTTTTTCAAGATTGCTTATCCGTCTGTCAAGGGACGCAATTTTTGTCTCCAACGCATTTTTGTCCGATACCTTGTTCCGTGCGCCGTCAAATTCGTCACGCTGCTTTTTAAGCTCCGTCAGTTTTTTCTGTATGTCCGAAGCGGTGCTGCCGCCTGCTATGCCGTTCACATTGGCATTGCCACTGACGGCATTTCCGCCTGTGCCGATAGGTGAAACTGCCATACCATTACCCCCCTTGTATGTGCTTTTGTAAGTATTATACCACAGCTTCACGGATTTTTCAAGCGTTATAAGCAAAAATAACTCCGCATTATCAGATGTGAAAATGCGGAGTTATTTTTTTAACTATGGGGGAATGATATCAGACTTCAGCCTTTTCGAGCTTAGCCTTTTTAGTGATATTCACCCTGCTTCTGAGGATAAGCGCAAGACCGAACGCAAGTCCGACAGATATAAGATCCTTGAGAAGATATGGAACGCATACCAGCATTACGCTTGAAAGGAAGCCGCCGTCCTTGACAACAGTAAACTGTGCAGCGCCGCAGAGGTGGCAGATGAGAAGACCTGCGATGCCGAGAGCGATTGCGGGAATTTTCCTGCCCGTGTCAGTTCCCAGACCGCAGAGGAGCGCCATAATTATAAAGCCCCAGATAAATCCGCCCGTGGGGCCTGTGAGTGAGCCGAGACCACCCTTGAAGCCCGAGAAAACGGGAACTCCCACAGCTCCGATGAGTACATATACAAGAGCGGAAAGACCGCCAAGCTTCATTCCGAGAGTATATCCCGCCAGCGCCACCGCAAAGGTCTGAAGTGTAACGGGCACACCTGAGGGGAGGGGTATCGCTATCTGCGAAAGAACGGCGATAACTGCCGCAAACATTCCTGTAAACGCCATATCCTTGGCGCTCATCTTTTTCTTTTCCGAACTGCTCATAATAAAAAGCCTCCTTGAAATTTATCACAAATATATCATAGCACTATAAATCCAGTTTGTCAACGCAAAATTGCGCACAAGTCTACAATCTCCTTGCTTTTTACGGCAGATTAACAAATGCTGTGTTTTGATGTGATAAAATTTACATATATTGTAAAATAGCGGCATTGTGATTTTGGCGGTGAAAACTTTATCTCACCTGTTGACGAATGGGAAAATATGTGATAAACTTTGACTTGTATAACAAAACCTTGCGCAATGATTTATACTAATAACCAATTGTTCTATAGATAAAACCGACAGATGAAATAAGCCCAGTCTAGGAAAGGAAAAAAATTATGACAGAAAATGAACTCAGAAAGCTCCTTGATGATATGACCCTCACCGAAAAGGCAGAGCAGCTTGTTCAGCTCAACGGCGATTTCTACGGCAGCTCCGAGGAGCTTACAGGTCCTGCCGCCGCATTTCATCTTACCTGGGAGCAGACCTACCGTGTGGGCAGCATTCTCAGCGAGCACGGAGCGGCGCATCTGAAAGAGATGCAGGACAGGATAACATCGACCCAGCCCCACCATATCCCCGCAATGTTTATGGCGGATGTTATCCACGGCTACAAGACATTATTTCCCGTGCCAATAGCCCTCGGAGCCTCCTTTGACCCCGAGCTTGTCCGCAAAACAGCGGAGATATCCGCAAAGGAAGCCGCCGCTGCGGGCATTCACGTTACGTTCTCCCCTATGTCCGACCTTTCCCGTGACGGACGGTGGGGAAGATGTATGGAGAGCTTCGGCGAGGACCCTTTCCTTAATTCCAAAATGTCTGCCGCAATGGTAACGGGCTTTCAGGGCGATAACTGCGGAGAAAAGGGAAAGGTAGCTTCCTGCTTCAAGCATTTTGCCGCATACGGCGCAGTGCAGGCAGGAAGAGACTACAACGCTGCGGAGCTGTCCGAGCGCACTCTTTTCGAGGACTATCTCCCGGCATACAAGGCAGCCGTTGATGCAGGAGCTGAAATGGCGATGACCGCTTTCAACACCCTTGACCGTGTTCCCTGCACAGTTTCAAAAAAGCTGCTCCGTGACATACTCCGTGACAAAATGGGCTTTGACGGCGTTATCATCAGCGATTATAACGCTATCGGGGAGGCGGTTATCCACAGTGCCGCCGATGACAGCAGAGATGCGGCGAAAAAGGCGATAAATGCAGGCGTTGACATTGATATGATGTCGGAATGCTATATTAATAACCTTGAAGCTTTGATAAAAAGCGGCGAGGTATCGGAAAAGCTCCTTGATGAAGCGGTCATGAGGGTGCTGCGGCTGAAAAACAAGCTGGGGCTCTTTGAAAATCCCTGCAAGGACGCTTCGGAAGATGAGGAAAAGCGCATAATTTGTTGTGATGAGCATATGGCATTTTCACGCAGAGCCGCAGCGGAATGTGCCGTAATGCTCAAAAACGACGGCATATTCCCTCTCAGAGCAAAGAAAGCCCTTGTCATAGGCAAGCTTTGCGAAAGCAGGGAGATACTGGGCTTCTGGTCATTCTTTGCGGATAAAACAAAGACCGTTACCCTGAGAGATGCGCTTTCACAGGTATGCACCGACACGAAATTTGAGTTTATCCCGTCGGATATTGCGGAGGAAAAGACCATTGCCGCCGCAAAAAATGCCGATGCAGTGCTGCTTGTCCTCGGTGAGGATCAGACCTTTACGGGGGAGGCAAGGAGCTGTACGGACGTATCCCTTGATGACGCTCAGAAAAAGCTTTTTGATGAGATCGTCTCCGTGAACAAAAACACCGCCGTGCTCCTTTTCGGCGGCAGACCCCTTGCCATTCCCGAGATTGCGGAAAGGGCTGCGGGAATACTTGAAATGTGGCTCCCGGGTACAGCAGGCTGCCTCGGCATTGCGGACATCATTTCGGGAAAAGCATCGCCCTGCGGCAGGCTTTCAATGAGCTTCCCATATTGCACTGGTCAGTACCCCATAAGCTACAGCGCCTTTAACACAGGCAGACCCAAGGACAACAGCGTAAAGGGATATATCCCGTTCCTTTCAAACTATATGGACGCTCCCAATATCCCTCTTTATCCCTTCGGCTTCGGACTTTCCTACACATCATTTGAATACTCACCCGTGACCGTAAGCAGCACTGAGCTTAAAATGAACGGCAGCATCACCGCAGGCGTTGTTGTTGCAAACACAGGAGACAGACAGGGCTGCGAGACCGTTCAGCTGTATATCCGTGACCTTAAGGGCAGTGTTGTCCGTCCTCTCAGAGAGCTTAAGGGATTTAAGAAAATCACCCTTGAATCGGGGGAAACGGCGAAGGTCTCCTTTGAGATAACTGCGGATATGCTGAGATTTTACGGCATTGATATGGAATTTGCTGCGGAAAAGGGCGATTTTGTCCTTTATATCGGCGGCGACAGCAGCACGGAAAATTCGGCGGAGTTTAAGCTCATATGAAAATAAAAAAGCTTCTTGGATTTATCCCCGCCCTTTTGATAATGGCAGTAATATTTTTCTTTTCCTCCCAGACGGGGGACGAGTCCACCGTTGTCAGCGACGGGGTGGTATCGGTTACGGCAGGGGGCGATATGACAGGGAACAGGCTTATCACCGTTATTGTGCGAAAGTCCGCCCATTTCCTTGAATATTCAGCCCTGGGCGCTATGGTGTATTTCGGACTGCGGAGGGTCGGCAATGAAAAAAAGCAGGGCAGGCGTGTTGTTTTTTCGGGACTTTTCGGCAGTCTGTATGCCGTCACCGATGAGCTGCATCAGTATTTTGTCCCGGGGCGTGCCTGTATGCTGACGGACATTCTCATTGATGCGTGCGGGTCATTCCTGGGGGCAGCGGTGATGCTTCTGCTGTATAAGCTCATAGGGCGATTGGTCAAAAACAATAAATAAAGGGGCGGAAGTTCATAACATATGTTAATTGAAATCCCGCCCGCAAAATGGTAATATAATAGGTAAAGGTACGGTGCAAAACAAAACTGCGCCGTGAATATGAAAGGAATGAAGCATATGAAAAGACTTATGTCACTGCTGATTTCCGCCGCAATGATACTGTCGACAGGGGCATCTGTAAGTGCCGCCGATGCCGCAGTATCGTCGCCGTGGAAAACGATTACAATTTCTGAGAGCCTTGCAGCAAAGAAAACAACTGCAAGCACCAAGGAAGTAAAGGTGACCTCCGTTAAGGTCTCCGAAAGCGAGATAACCCTCAAAAAGGGTGATACCTACACCATCAAGGCAACAATAGCTCCCAAGGACGCTTCCAACAAGAAGGTCACATATTCCTCCTCCGACAAAAATATTGCCAAGGTAAGCTCCAAGGGCGTTATCACAGCCGTAAAGGACGGCACTGCAAAGATAACCGTCAAGGCTGCCGATGGAAGCGGCAAAAAGGCTGTCATCACCGTAACTGTTTCCTCCTCAAAGAAAACAGGTTCCGATAAGACAGCAGATACCAAAACAAGTACCAAGAAAACTAATGCCAAGGCTACAAACGGCTTTGACACAAAGAAAACATCTATGGATATTGTAAAGGAAATGGGCGCAGGCTGGAATCTCGGCAACTCTCTTGATGCCCTCGGAACAGGTCTTAACTCCGAAACAGCCTGGGGCAACCCCAAAACAACAAAGAAAATGATCGACGATATCTGCGGCGCAGGCATCAGGACTGTAAGAATACCCGTGTCCTGGGGCAAGCACTGCGATGAAAAGGGCAACGTTGACAAGGACTGGATGAAGCGTGTAAAGGAAGTTGTTGACTACGCTTATGACAACGGCGTTTACGTTATCCTCAATTCCCACCACGACAACACCTACTATGACATCGGCGGCTGCGTAAAGAGCGAGAACACTCTGAATAATTCCGTGAAGAAGATGAACAAGCTCTGGACACAGATAGCAAACGAGTTCAAGGACTATGACGAGC
Source organism: uncultured Oscillospiraceae bacterium (assembly GCA_934486875.1). Classification (GTDB taxonomy): domain Bacteria; phylum Bacillota; class Clostridia; order Oscillospirales; family Ruminococcaceae; genus Huintestinicola. The sequence continues at coordinate 16,048 of CAKSPU010000005.1, read as the reverse complement.
ACCTTATCTTCGAGGCCCTCAACGAACCCAGAACTGAGGGCAGCGCCAAGGAATGGTCGGGCGGAACAGCTGAGGAAAGAGAAGTTGTTGCAAAGCTCAATGAAGAGATAGTAAAGACTATCCGCAGCACAGGCGGCAACAATGCATACCGTCAGATAATGGTACCTGCCTATGCAGCTACATCTTCCACCAACATTTTAAAGCAGATGAAGGTACCCGACGATGACAATATCATCGTTTCCGTTCACGCATATTCCCCCTACTTCTTCGCAATGGACGCAAACGGTTCAAACAAGTTTTCTGACAGCGACAAGAGAGAGCTTGACAGATTCTTCAAGGACCTCAACAGCATCTTCGTAAGCAAGGGCACACCCGTTGTTATCGGCGAGTTCGGCGCAACCAACAAGAAGAACCTTGATGACAGAGTTGCCTGGGCAGAATATTACGTAAAGGGCGCAAAGCAGTATAATATCCCCTGCGTGCTCTGGGACAACAACTCAGGCAGAAGGAGCGGCGGCGAATGCTTCGGCGTTTACAGCAGAGAGAGACAGGAATTTACATATCCCGAGATAATCGAGACTATCGTAAAGGCTGCAAAGTAAAACATAATATTTTCAGAGAGCGGAGGAAACTCTGCTCTCTTTTTTGTTCAATCACCTTGACAACATCACTTATACATAGTATAATTAAAATCAGATAGCTGTGAAAAGAGGTTAGTATGGCTGTTTACCTGATCTTGTTCCTGCTTGCGGCGGGAATGGGCATTCCCCTGTGCGGGATATGCGAAAAGAAAGAGGGCAGAGGTGCCCTTTGGTACTGCATAGTTATGGGAGCGGTGCTCACTCTTGTATCTTCCCTGCGCTTCGGCGTGGGATATGATTATAATCTTTATGCAGGCTGGTATTACGACCTGAACTTTACGGACTTTGACGGGCTCAGAGGCGGCAGGCGGGAGATAGGAATGTTTCTGCCCTTAAAGCTTGTGAACCTCTTCACATCGGATTATGCGGCGGCTTTTCCTCTTATCTCGCTGATGATATATGTTCCCCTGACGGTGTATATTTTCCGCCGTTCGGATAACCCGTGGATAAGCTTTGCGGCTTTTCTCGGAATGGGACTTTACTTCAACTCAATGAATTTTATGCGCCAGTTCACGGCGGCGGTCATATGTGCATTTGCATTCGGATATGCCGCAAAGGGCTGTCGGATAAGATATCTGCTCATCATACTTTTCGGGGCGGTGTTTCATCGCTCGGCGCTGTTTCTCATACCCTGCTTTCTGTTTGCCTGCATCGGCTGGAATACGGTGACACTGGTCTTTGCGGCGGTGCTGTCGGTCGGGGCATTTGCCTTTGCGCCGGAGCTTGTGGAGCTGTTTACGGGATATTTCTACTCCGATTACACGTCTCTGAGCAGAGATGTGGCAAATGGACTTTCACCTGTTTATGCGGTGATGTTCGGTGTGCTTTTCCTGCTGCTGTTTGCTTTGAGAAATCGAACAGACGGCGATGAGCGCAGTGTGAATATTACGGTGTGGTGCGGCTTTTTCACATTTTTCTTTGAGCTCCTCGGAGCACGCATCGCCATTATATCAAGGCTTTCCCTGCTTTTCTTTATCCCTGCGGTGTGTCTCGGCGTGCCGAAAATATGCTCCGCCCTTTACCGTATGGCGGAGGGCAGGAAAAAGGGAGCGGGCATTGCGGTGATAACGGCGGCGGTAATGCTTATGGGCGGCAGCTATGCAATGCTCATTGCCCGGAATTACAACGGCGTTGTGCCTTATCGGACTGTATTTGAAAGGACTGTGTGAATATGAAGCTGTCCTTTTACCCCTCCTCGGCAGCGGAGGACATTGCCCTCTGCCTGTGCGTGTCCTATGCATCTGCCTGCATGGGGAGAGACGATTTTATCCCCGAGGAATACAGAGGACTGCTCAGGGGCGCAGTGATGCTCATTGCAATGCTCTGCTGGTTCACCCTCTCGCTTATAAACGGGCTGAGAATGAAAAAACGCTTTGCGGCGGGAATGTGCGTATGCCTTTGGCTCCCGCCTGTCATACAGCTTGGGATATCCCTTATACGTCCCCTTAAATTCAGCGATGCTGGGCTCCTTACCGATAAAGCGTGCCGGATCATCACACGGCTTCCCTTTGCGCAGCTTGAAAGCGTGACGGGAATAAACGGGAATATATTCTCGGTATTGACGGCGGCTCTTGGTCTGCTGCTGTTCGGTGCGGGATATTTATATACAAAAAAGATGCTACAAGGCTTTGAAAGGAACGATATATTATGAAAAAGAGTATTTCTGTAATTGCAGCGGCAGTTCTTGCTGCATCTGCGGCGGCTTCCGTAAGTGCTGCGGACTATTCATCGAACCCCAATTATTCACTTCCTCCCGCAAAGCCATCGGCAGGAACAAGCTCCGCAGCTCCCGCAGGCTCATCTCTTTCGGCTCCCTTTGAGATAATGGGCAAGAGGGATATCAGGACAGCTGTTGCCAAGGGCGAGCCTGTTTATGCTTCCTATGAGACCGCACAGCTCAAGGCAAGCGCAATGGCACTGCTTGCAGGCAGAGACGGCGGTGTTCTCACCGTTGTCACAAAGCGCTACACCGCTGTTATCGACGGCAGGAGCGTGACCGACGCAAAGGACATCAGCCTTGCCATAAAGATGACAAAGGCTGTTGAGCAGGGTGCAATGGTGCTCAGAACAGAGCAGCAGGGAGATTTCGGCTGCACAGTTGATATCCACATCTCCTCCAGGTATTACAGCCAGTGCGGCATTGACCTTAAAACTGCCCACGTTTTCTATGTTGACGATGAAAAGAACGTCAACGATATGGGTGAGATATCCTTTGATGATGACGGAAATATCGTAGTTTCTATGACTGAGGGCGGCAAGTACATCATTATGTGACAGCCAATAAAACGATAGACAAATTCGGCTGACAGAACGATCAAAATACATCTGAGCGGATACCTTTGCGGTGTCCGCTTTTTTGTTAAACATTTCAATTGACAAATATAGCGGCTTAGTGTATAATTAATAAGTATATTATTTTGCACGGAAAGGGGAGAGAGTATTGAAAACCGATGTTATCGGCAGCGGGACGGAGCGCAACGTATCTGACGGAAAAACCGCCTATGATATCTTCAAAAGGGCTGCGGACATAATTATGGCGTTCATTGCTTCGGTGATACTTCTCATTCCCTGTGCAGTCATAGCCCTGTTTATCCTTGCGGAGGACGGCGGACCCGTTATCTATGCCCACAGCCGTGTGGGAAAGGGCGGCAGGCATATAAAGGTCTATAAATTCCGCAGTATGAAAAAGGACGCTGATGATATCGGAAAATATCTCACTCCCGAACAGCAGGAGCTTTTCAAAAAGGAATACAAGCTGAGAAATGACCCGCGTGTTACAAAAACAGGCAGATTTCTCAGGCGGACAAGCCTTGACGAGCTGCCGCAGATACTTATAAATGTGCTGATCCTAGGAAATATGTCCGTGGTGGGCCCCCGTCCTGTAGTTATGGAGGAGACGATGCTCTACGGTGAAAACAGGGACGCTCTTCTTTCCGTAAAGCCCGGGCTTACGGGCTACTGGGCTGCCTATGCGGATAAAAACACCTGCTATGAAAACGGCTCCCGTCAGGAAATGGAGCTTTATTATGTTAAAAACAGGTCAGTCCTGCTTGATCTGAAGATAATACTCAAGACTGTGGGGACGGTCATAAGAAAAGCCGAAACCAACAACTGATGCGGAGGACGCTATGGCTGATGATTTCAGATATACCGTGATGATGTCAGTTTACAGTATGGTAGACTGCGGCGAGCTGAAAACAGCGGTAGACAGTATGCTTGCCCAGACGCTCCCTCCTGCGGAATTTGTGATAGTAAAGGACGGTCCTCTTACCTCGGAGCTTGATGCCGTTATCGACGGGTACTGCAAGGCATACCCCCTGCTTTTTAAGCTCTGTCCCCTGTCGGAAAATCAGGGGCTTGGGGCTGCATATGCGGAGGGAACAAAGCTTTGCGGCTGTGAATATATCGCCATAATGGACAGCGATGATTATTCCCTTCCTGAAAGATGTATGACCGAGGCGGAGTATTTTTCCGTTCACCCCGAAACAGACATCGTAGGCAGCAGCATTATGGAATTTATCGGCACACCCGATAATTTCGTGTCCTACAGAAAAATGCCCGAGACCCACGAAGAATGCGAGAAATTTGCCCATTCACGCTGCCCCTCGGTACACCCCAGCACGATGCTCAGAAAATCGGCTCTTTTAAAGGCAGGGGGCTACAGAAGCTGCCATTTTGCCGAGGATTATGACCTGTATGTCCGTATGCTTATGGCAGGGTGCAGGTTTTACAATTTCCGGAAGCCTCTTGTTTATGTAAGAGCCTCCGAAAATTTTTACGGACGGCGTGGCGGCGCAGCATATCTGAAAAAAATAGCACGATGCAAGATGAATTTCTACAAAATGGGCTTTTACTCCCTTTATGACCTTATAAAAGGGCTTGCGGTGCATACGGCTGTGTGCCTTATGCCCAACGGTGCAAGGACATTTGTTTACAAAAAACTTCTCAGAAAGAACAAAAAGGAGATATCCTCTTGATGGAAAACGGCGGTGAAATAGATTTCGTTATAATCTGGGTAGACGGTTCCGACCCTGAGTGGCTTGCGGAAAAGGCAAAATATGCCCCTCCCGCCGACACGGATTCCCGTCCCGAAAGATACCGTGACTGGGGGCTTCTGCCCTATTGGTTCAGGGGCGTGGAGAAGTTTGCCCCTTGGGTCAGAAAGGTGCATTTTGTCACCTGGGGACATATACCGAAATGGCTTAACACAAGTCACCCTAAGCTGAATATCGTCCGCCACAGTGATTATATCCCCGAAAAATATCTGCCCACATTCAGCTCCCATACCATTGAGCTGAATCTCCACAGGATAGAGGGGCTTTCGGAAAATTTTGTTTATTTCAATGATGATATGTTCATCACTTCACCCGTTTCCGAAAAAGATTTTTTCAGAAACGGGCTGCCCTGCGACAGTGGTGTGCTGAATGTTCACTGCTATTCTCCCGAGCTTCCCATACAGATGATAGCCATAAATGATGCGGGGCTTATAAATCATCATTATAAAATAAAGGACAGCATAAAAGCTGCGCCTCTGAACTGGCTCAATCCCATTTACGGCAAAATGCTTATGCGGACGATACCGCTTATGTTCTGTCCGAGATTTCCCGGCTTTTATCAGCATCATCTTCCGACATCGCTGAAAAGATCCACCTTTGAAGAGGTGTGGAGTGCAGAGCCTGAGATGCTTGACATCACCTGCTCCCGCAAATTCCGTTCACAGTATGATGTGAACCAGTGGGTTTTAAGAGAGTGGCAGCTGGCACAGAACAGCTTTTACCCACGGAGTCCACGGATAGGAAAAAGCTTTTTTCCCGACAGAGACGGAAAAGAAGAATTTGAACGTGCCGCAGAGTGTATCTCGGGGCGGAGAAAAAAGCTCATATGCATAAACGACTGCAAGCTCACGGAAGAAGAGCTGCGGCAGTATTCACGGATAATAGCCGAAGCGTTTGAAAGGTCGCTGCCCGAAAAGTCGGGGTTTGAGAAATGATAAAGGAAAGGAAATGACTATGCCTCTTGTTTCGGTCATAATACCTGTTTACAATGTTGAAAGATATATTGAAGCTTCTGTGGGCAGCGTTATTGCCCAGACTGAAAGGGACATTGAGATAATACTTGTAAATGACGGCTCCTCCGACAGAAGCGGTGAGCTTTGCAGAAAACTCAGGGAAAGGGACAGCAGGATAAGGGTCATAGACAAGGAAAACGGCGGGGTATCCTCGGCAAGAAATGCGGGTATCGCAGCGGCTGAGGGAAAATGGATATATTTTATGGACTGCGATGACCTTATCGAAGCCGACACCCTGGAATGTGCCGTAAAAAAGGCAGAGGAAACAGGGTCAGATGTCTGTTTTTTCGATTATGAAAGAGTTTATGGGAATATGACAGAGCCCAAGCACTCTCTTGCGGACAGTGACGGATTTGTAAGCAGCGTTGACAGCTACAGGGCAATGTTCAGCTTCAATTATTTCGGCGGTATGTGGAACTGCATCATCAAAGCGGAGCTGATAAAGGAAGATGTCCGCTTTGACGAAAAAATATCTATCGGAGAGGATCAGCTTTTCAAATTTGAATGCTTTGGCAGGGTACATTCTTATTCCTATGTTCCGCAGATAAAGTATCATTATATGATAAGGGAGGGCTCTGCTCTCAATACGGTGAGAACGGATTACACCTATGCAGCCGATGTGCTCTGTGACGGAATGACAGCCGTTATGAAAAAATACGGCTATCCCGAATATGCCCGAAGGTTTATCAATACGGTGTATTTGCAGTATTTTCACAAGCTGATAATGAACACCTACCCTTTGGCAAATAAAAAGAGCCTTTCGGATAAGCTGGACACTATCGAAAGCTTTGTCGGTACGGACAGATTCAGGGAAGCAGTGAAAAATAACGACCCCTCCGTCCTCGGCAGGGCGATACGCATACATCGGCATTTCAACAGAAAGCTCTGGATAATAAGCTATCTTGTATACCTTATTTCGGCAAGCAAAAGGATAGGAAAAAAGCTGATAAAATGAGATCGTTCAGACTCGGCATAGGAAGTGATATCGGTAAGTGAAGATATTTGAAAAGCAATGGGCGCTGACTCTGCTTCTGCTGCCCTTTTTCAAGCTGCCCATATTTGAATTTATAAGCGGTCTGCGGTTTCTGGACTCAATGTTTGATATAGCCAAGATAGCCGCACTGGCTGTAATAGTTTTTCTTTATATAAAGCAAAGCAGGATAAGCCGTGTCATATTATGCGTAGTCCTGTACCAGCTGACGCTTTTTATCTCAACGGTAATAAACAACGGCAATTACTGGAAGCTGGCGGTAAGCTGCGGAACTATCATAGGCTTTTGTATGATAACGGAGCTGGCGGTCAGAAAAAACAGCAGACTGTATTTCAAAACAGTCCTTGACATATATATCCCCCTTACTGTCCTAAATCTTATCGCTGTAATAAAATTTTTTCCGAATGGGCTTGTCAGGGACGATTTCTATGGCAATGCCTATTATATCCTCGGACACAGAAACAGCTTTGCAGCCGTATTTATGCCCATTATGATATACGGCTTTATCGACAGCTTTTTGCAGAATAAAATTATAAACAAAAAAACTGCTCTTCTGACTGCCTCGATCACGGTCACGACACTTATCACCTGGTCTGCCACGGGAGTTGCGGGACTTGCGATGTTTTTGCTGTTCGTATTCCTTGTTTACGGAAAAAGATCGGCGGTGCTGTTTGATTCCTTAAATCTTTCGGTGATATACGTTGCTGCCTTTCTGTGCATAGTCGTTTTCAGATTACAGTCGGCATTTTCTTTCATAATAGAGGATCTGCTTCACAAAAACATTTCCTTTACGGGCAGGACGGATATCTGGGACATAGCCATAATGCTCATAAAGCGTTCACCGATAATAGGCTACGGGGTCTATGAGGGTCACGGACTTATTTTCACACGCAGTCAGTATTACTATGCCCACAATGCAGTCCTTGAGGTGCTTTTGCAGGGCGGTGCGCTGTCGCTGGTTTTCTATGCGCTTATTTTTGCCGTATCGGCAGCCGCACTTTACAGATACAGAAGGGTCAGAGTGTCCCGGATACTTTCCTTCGGCATTTTTACCGTTATGGTAATGATGCTTATGGAGGCATATTCAAATATATGGATATTTGCTCTTCCCGTTGTCGCCTGCTGTGTTCCCGAAATGGCGGAGCAGTCCGAAAAGACGGCAGAGGACGGGGCGGAGGATATCCCTTTGTCAAAACGTTACATTTATTACCGTCTGAACCGTCGGTAAACGGAGAGATCATATGACACGAACGCAGGCTTCTCTGAAAAACCTCACCGCCGCCTTTATCGGGCAGGGGTTTGGAATAATCATAAGCTTTATCGCAAGGCGTGTTTTCATTGACTGCCTTGACGAGCAGTATCTGGGAATAAACGGGCTGTTTTCAAATATCCTGTCGGTGCTGTCGCTGGCGGAGCTCGGAGTGGGAACGGCTATGACCTTTGCGCTCTACAAGCCCCTTGCGGAGAGGGATATCCCTGTCATAAAGTCCCTTATGCGGTTTTACAGGCGGGCATACAACGGCATCGGCTGCGGCATTTTAGCGCTGGCGGTGCTTTTTGTGCCCATATATCCTATGTTTATGGACGAGGTGCCCGATATTCCCCATCTTACCGTCATATATCTACTCTACGCCGCAAATACGGGCATCTCCTACTTCTTTACCTACAAGCGCACCCTTATCATCTGCGACCAGAAGCGATATATCGCAACCTGTTACCGCTACGGCTTTTACTTCGCAATGAACATTGCACAGATAATTATGCTGTATGCCACAAGGAATTTCCTGCTCTTTACGGCGGTGCAGCTGGTGTTCACCGTGCTTGAAAATATCGCCGTTTCAAGGGCGGCGGACAAGATGTATCCCTATCTTAAGGAAAAGGACGCATTGCCCCTGCCTGCGGAGATCTTTGAGGACATAAAGAAAAATATCAGGGCTATGCTTATGCACAAGGTCGGCAGCATAGTTGTTCTGTCAACGGACAATATACTTATCTCAAAGCTTGTGGGGCTGGCTTCTGCGGGAATTTACTCAAACTATTATCTCATAGTAAACGCAGTTGAAAAGGTCATTTCCCAGGTGTTCGTGTCAATTTCGGCGGGAGTCGGCAACCTTAACGCAGAGGACGCAGACAAATCAAAGCTTTCGGAAAGCTTTTACCGTGTGTTCTTTATGAATTTCTGGATAACAGGCTTCTGCTTTGTGTGCCTTGTGTGCCTGTTCAATCCCTTTATATGCCTGTGGCTGAAAACGGACAGCCTTGTTTTCGGTATGGGCACGGTGGTGCTCATATCGGCGGTGTTCTTCCTCACGGGCATAAGGCAGACCTGCCTTACCTACCGTGAGGCGGCGGGGGCATTTTACTACGACAGGCACAAGCCTGTTATTGAATCTGCCGTGAACCTTGTCACATCTGTGCTCCTTGCCCGTGTTATGGGCGCTGCGGGAATATTTGCGGGCACGGTCATAAGCACGGTGACGGTGTGCATATGGGTGGAGCCGTATGTGCTGTTTAAATATGTTTTCGGGGCAAGTCCGAAAAAATATTTCGGCAGGCTTATAATGTACACTGCCGTCACGGCGGCTGTCTGCGGCGTGACCTATTTTCTCTGCTCGCTCATATCACTCTCAGCTCCTCTAGGCACATTTATCGCAAGGGTGCTCGTATGCGCAGCAGTACCCAATCTCATTTTCCTCGGCATTTTCGGCAGGACTGAGGAGTTCAGGTATTTCTTCGGGCTGGGGAAAAAGATTCTTAACAGAAATTAAACGCCTTTTGGACGTTATATCCTATTTTATGACACAATGCCCCGTGATTTTTTACAGAGTAACCGAAATGTTATCGGTGTGACATAAATTATGGCTTTATGCGGTTGAAAAATAGGAATTTTGGGTGTATAATAGTGTATAATAAATAATACTTATTTTAATAAAGGAATGTAATGCATTGGTATTTTCGGATATATTTTTCCTGTTTGTGTTCCTGCCGCTGTTTCTGATATGCTACTTTGCGGCTCCAAAAACTAAGCTTAAAAATATTGTGCTCATAGTCTTCTCCCTGTTTTTCTACGCCTGGGGAGAGCCTGTGTGGGTGTGCCTGCTCATATTCAGCTCGATATTTGACTACTTCAACGGCAGATTTATCGACAAGCACAAGGGCGAGAAGAAAGCGGTTCTCGGCGTTGTTGTTTCCTGCGTTGTGAACCTTTCTATACTGGGCGTTTTCAAGTACAGCGGAATGATAGTTTCGGGGATAAACGCTGTTTCGGGGCTTTCCCTGCCCGTCCCCGATTTTCACCTGCCCATAGGAATCTCGTTTTACACCTTCCAGTCCATTACCTACGTTGTGGACGTTTACCGTCAGAAGGCACGGGCGCAGAAAAATTATTTCGGATATCTGCTGTACCTGTCGATGTTCTTCCAGCTCGTTGCGGGTCCTATCGTAAGATACAGCTCAGTTGCACGGGAAATCGAGAACAGAGACGTTAAGATAAGCGGCTTTTATCAGGGCATATGCCGCCTTATCTTCGGTCTGGGAAAAAAGGTGCTCATTGCAAATTCCGTGGGAATGCTTGCCTCCGAGCTGCTCACCTTCGGCACTGCCCCCTCCTCGGTACTTGCGGCGTGGGCGGGCGTTATAATGTACTCATTGCAGATATACTACGATTTTTCGGGATATTCGGATATGGCGATAGGTCTCGGACTGATGTGCGGCTTCCATTTCCCCGAGAATTTCGAGCACCCTTATGTGTCCGCTTCCGTCACTGAGTTCTGGCGCAGGTGGCACATCTCTCTCGGAACGTTTTTCCGTGACTATGTTTACATTCCTCTGGGCGGAAACAGAAAGCATCAGCTTTTAAACATCGCCATAGTATGGTTCTGTACGGGATTATGGCACGGCGCAAGCCTGAATTTCATCATCTGGGGACTGTATTTCGGTGTGCTCCTTGTTATCGAGAAAACATTCCTTTTAAAAGTCCTTGACAGGCTGCCGAAATTTTTCGGGCATCTTTACCTTATCATCGCAGTGATATTCGGCTGGGCAATTTTCTATTTCACCGACACCGCACAGCTTTCCTCCTGTCTCGGAGCAATGTTCGGCGCAGGCGGTCTTGCCCTTACGGATATCCTTACGGTATCAAAGCTAAAGGGCAGCTTATGGCTCATAATCGCAGCGGTTATCCTTTGCGTGCCCGTTTACAGCTATGTGCGGAAAGTGGGCGAGAGATTTTCGATGCAGTCAAAGGGCAAGTTCGTTTTTGTGGGCGCTGTGAAGATAATTTCACTTGCCGCAATAATGTTTCTGTCGGTGATCTCCCTTGTGGGCGACACCTATAATCCGTTCCTTTATTTCAGATTCTGATATTGAAAGGAAGAGAAAATTGGAAGAAAACAGGAAGCCCGAAGAGGGCAGAAAAAAATACAGACCTCAGCCGATTTCCAAAAAGAAGCGGCTTACCGAGGCGGAAAAGGTGTATAAGTCACGGCACGCTGTGTTTGAGAGAGTGACCATAATCATTTTTATTGCGGTGCTTTTCTTTACGGGGCTGTGCCTTGTGTTCCTCAAACGTCCCGATTTTTCCGAGTCGGAAAAGCGTGAGCTTGCCAAAAAGCCCACCCTTACGGTGAAAAGCTATTTTGACGGCACATTTGCCTCAGAGTTCACCGCTTATTTCTCCGACACCGTTCCTTTCCGTGAGAATATCGTTGAAATGAGCGCAAAATTCAACAATGCAAAGGGAATAAGCGCACCTAAGTTTTACGGCAATGTAAACGTGGTGGCTGATGACGAGGGCAAGCTTATCGGTGAGGAGACTGACGCTGTGACTGTCACAGAGCCTGCCGCTACTAAGCCTGTTCCCGAGGAAACAGCAGCTCCCGAGGGCGATGTCACTTCAGCGCCTGTCACGACGACTGCTCCCGAGACCTCCGCTTCCGAGGAGGAAACAGAGGAAGAGGAGGAAGTGGAGAACATTGCGGACTTTGCCAACAACGGAATCGTTGTTGACGGAGTTAAGATGTACGGTGACAATGCGGGCGTTATGCTTTTCGGCGGCAACAAGAAAATGGGCACACGCTATGCGGAGCTTATCAGCCGCTACAAGGAAGCTATGGGCAGTGATGTGAATGTTTACAACATCGTTGTTCCCACATCGGTGGAGTTTTATCTCCCGAAGAAATTCCAAAAGTACAGCTCCTCCGAAAAGGACGCTATCGACCATATCTACAGCAGCTATACCGCAGATGTTATCCCTGTTGATGCATATGACGAAATTGCGGCGCACACCGACGAGTATATCTATCTGAGAACAGATCACCACTGGTCCCACAGGGGTGCATACTATGCATATGCCGCTCTTGTAAAGGCAATGGGGGAGACTCCCAAGGATATTGACAAGGATTACGAGGTCCGTGAGATAGACGGCTATGTGGGCTCACTTTACGGCTACACCAATGACCCGATACTGAAAAACAGCCCCGAGCTTTTCACCTACTACAAGCCGAAGTCAAGCTACAAGACCTATTATTATGACTACGAAACCTTAAAGCCAAAGGGCGAGGGCACGCTTTTCTATGATAACGTGAGCGCAAACTATGCATACGGCGTGTTCATCGGCTCCGATGCTGTCCACACAAGGATAGTCACCGAGAACAGCACGGGCAGAAAGGTCTGCGTTTTCAAGGAATCCTACGGAAATGCATTCGTGCCATATCTTGTGGACAGCTTTGACGAAATTTACGTTATTGATATCCGCTACTTCGGCAGGAACGCTGTGGAGTATATGAAGGAAAAGGGCATCACCGACGTTATCTTCATAAACAATGCCTTTGCTGCAAACACAAGCTCCCTTATTGACGGCATCGAGAAGCTTTACACAAACGAGTACGGCACTCTTGACGATGAAAAGATAGCCGAGGTACAGGCATATTACGCAACGGCTGAAACAACTGCGGCAACAACTGTTACATCGGCAGAAGCTGCGGTGCAGGATAACGGCGTGAGCACGCTGCCTGCATCGGGCTTGAAGCCTGTTGTGTCAGATACGCCTGTAAATTCGGACAATGCTACGGAAAGCGGAGGTCAATAATGTACGCAGACTGTCATCTTCACACATCATTTTCGGGGGACAGCGAAACTCCTCCGGGAGAGCAGGTCGAAAAGGCAATTGCTCTCGGAATGAAGCGGATATGCTTTACCGATCATCACGATTATGATGTTGTTTCGGATATTGATTTCAATCTTGATTTTTCGAAATACTTTGAGGAAATGACAAGTCTCAGAGAGGAATACAAGGGCAGGCTTGATATCCGCATCGGTCTTGAAATGGGTTTGCAGAACCATATTGCCGATTATCTTGAAGAGCTTTCAAAGGAATATCCCTTTGATTTCATCATCGGCTCGGTGCATTTCATTGACGGGCTCGACCCTTATTATGACGAGTATTTCGAGACCCACCCGGACAATGCATACGAAAGCTTTTTCAAGACAACGCTCAAAAGAATAAGGAAGATAAGCTGTTTTGATTCACTGGGACATCTTGATTATATTGTCCGCTACGGAAAAAAGCACGGTCTTGAATATTCCTACAGAAAGTTTGCTGACTACATTGACCCCATTCTTGAAACCATAATAGGAAAGGGCATTGCACTTGAATGCAACACCGGTGCGCTTTCCCGAGGAATGACTGAGCCGAACCCCGGACGGGATGTTTTTATGAGGTACAGGGAGCTTGGGGGAGAGCTTGTCACCCTCGGCTCCGATGCTCATTCCCCCGGGACTGTGGGCATTTGCTTTGATATGGCTGGTGAGATGCTGAAAAGCTGCGGATTTAAGTATTATGCGGCTTACAGAGGCAGAAATGCCGAAATGATAAGATTATAAAAATCTCCCTCTTGACAAACCGAGAGGGAGATGATATAATAAAAATAAAGAAGCAGCCGTATAGACGGTGTGCCTCCGTGATGCGAATTATGTCTCTAACCTGATGTTAGAGACCGACCGCTCAAGGTGCGAACTTGGGCGGTCAGTCTTTTTTGTTGCGTCTGTAAATTATTGCTTTTCACCCCCCGCCTGCGGCGGGGGGTGAAAAATTTTTTGTCCGTCTGCTTTGCTTTTAAGTCAGGCGGCTTTTTTTATTTCCTGCGGTTGACAGTAAAATGTTATTGTGATAAAATTAAATAAAAGTATTATCGGTCGGGAGGTGTGCTGTATGACGGATATGAAGGACTGTCCCCCTTATCTTAAGGAGTATATTTTCTATCTCAGAGTTATTAAAAACCGCTCGGAAAAGACTATCGAATCCTATTACATTGATCTGCGGCTTTTCCTGCGGTACATAAAGGAAAATATGATGAATGCAAAGGGCGATGACATCGACAGGATAGCCGATGTGCCTTTTTCAAAGGTATCTGCCGTCACCCTTGCGGACGTTTACGAATATCTTAACTATTCCGCCGAGGAGCGGGGAAACAATGACAAGACAAGAGCAAGGAAAATTTCCGCTATAAAGGGTTTTTACAAGGCGCTGTGCAATAATAAGCTTACAAGCTTTCATCTTGAAGTCAATCCCGTGGAGGCCCTTGATGTGCCCAGCCCCAAAAAGGCTCAGCCCAAGTATCTGGGTCTTGACGAGAGCAGAAAGCTCCTCGAAAACATCAGCCCTGCGGAGGATTATTATGAGCGTGACTTCTGCATATTGATGCTGTTTCTCAACTGCGGAATGAGACTTTCCGAGCTTGTGGGCATAAATGTTCAGGACATCGACCTTGATGACAGAACACTGCGTCTCCTCGGAAAAGGCAACAAGGAGCGCATCGTTCACATAAACAACGGCTGCGAGGAGGCTATCAGGCAGTATCTTGCGGCGAGACCCGATGCCCCCACGGACGCACTTTTTCTCTCGAAGCGGAAAACACGGATATCAAACAGGCGTGTTCAGCAGATAGTGACGGAAGCCCTTGAACGCATCGGTATGGGCAACAGGGGGCTTTCCACCCACAAGCTCAGGCACACCGCCGCAACGCTTATGTATCAGTACGGAAATGTTGACCCTATGGTTTTAAAGGAAATTCTCGGTCACGCAAGCATTTCCACCACGGAAATTTACACCCACCTCACCAATGAAAATGTAAGGACGGCTCTTGAATCGAATCCCCTTTCGGACGAGGGCTTCAAGATGAAGAAACACAAATAATATAACGCCGTGAAAGGAATTGATAGTATGGATTTTATCAGATCGGAACACTATTTTACAAGCTCAAACAAGGTTGACAGGATAGCATACTATATTTACACCCCGAAGGAGGGCAAGGCAAAGGCTCTGGTTCAGATATGCCACGGTATGTGCGAATATGCCGCAAGGTATGAGCATTTTATCGGACATCTTTGCAGAAACGGCTATGCGGTGATAATCCACGACCAGCTGGGTCACGGAAATTCTGCGGCGGAGGATGCTGATCTGGGATATTTTGCTCTGGAGGACGGCTGGATATATCTTATCAAGGATATGCGCCACGTTCAGGTGATCGGCAGGCAGATGTTCGGAAAGATTCCTATGTACGTTATCGGTCATTCTATGGGTTCGCTTGTTACACGCTGTCTGCTGGCAAAGTACAGCTCTGATTTTGACGGGGCTGTTATTCTGGGCACGGTGGGGGCGCACCCTGCCGTTCACGCAGGAATTATTATGGCTGACAAGGAAATTATGCTCCACGGCGTGAAGAGCCGTTCGAGGAAGATAAACAGACTGCTTTTCGGAATGAGCAATGCACGCATTCCCGACAGGCGGACGGAATTTGACTGGCTCACCCGTGATGATCGGGTCGTTGCGGAATACTGCGGCGACAAGAGGTGCAATTTCATATTCACGGCTTCGGCTTTCCGTGACCTGTTTATGCTGCTGATGTACTGCTCCTCCCGCTCGTGGTTCGGCAAGGTGAGAAAAGACCTGCCTATGCTCATTATGAGCGGCACTGATGACCCTATCGGCTCTTACGGAAAGGGCGTTATGCAGTTTTACAGGAGACTTGATGCTCACGGCTTTGAAGATGTGCGCTTAAAGCTCTGGGATGGCTGCCGTCATGAGCTCCTCAATGAGCTGAACAGGCTTGAGGTTTATGAGGATATCACAAAGTGGCTCGATGAACAGGCAGGCTGAGCCTGCACCCGGACGTTCTATAATTTATATAGGCATCGTACGGGCGGCTCGGTAACGGTTCAGAATGTGAAAACGATAAATCGGAATTTGAAGAGGTAATCTATGGACTATACGATTAGAAATATAAGAGAAGCTGAATATAAAATATTAAGCGATTTTTTATATGAGGCAATATTTATTCCCGAAGGTGT
>CAKSPU010000004.1 GCA_934486875.1 uncultured Oscillospiraceae bacterium | reverse complement strand
AGTGTTGCTTTATAAAGCAACCTGACGACGAGTGGCTGCGTTATAGCTGTCGAATTTGTCTATAGGTTGGTTAAAGATTAGTATTAGCCGTAAAGTCATACTCTGCCGCATATTTCCATATTATTTTTTGAAAGGACTGATACAACTATGGACTGCGGAGTTGATTTTTATGCGGGAGGGGTGCATTTCAGGCTGACCTTCGGATTTCTGTCGGTCTGGGCGCTTCTGCTGCTTCAAAGCACATTTTCCGAGACAGCCGCAATGGCATTTGTCTGCTGCGCCCTCCACGAGCTGGGGCATATCGCGGCAATGAAGCTGTTCGGAATACATATCCGAGGTCTGACTCTTTACAGCGGCGGTGTCAGACTCAAAAGCGACAGCCTTGCCCTCTGCGGGACTTTGAGGGAAATATCGGTATTGGCGGCGGGACCTTTGGTAAATCTGCTCCTCGGGGCGGCGGGGTGTTTTTTCGGAAACAGACTTTTTGCGGGGATAAACATATCGCTGTTTTTATTCAATCTCCTGCCCCTGTCCTCTCTTGACGGCGGACGGATACTTGCGGCG
Source organism: uncultured Oscillospiraceae bacterium (assembly GCA_934486875.1). Lineage (GTDB taxonomy): Bacteria > Bacillota > Clostridia > Oscillospirales > Ruminococcaceae > Huintestinicola. Next base: position 80,646 of record CAKSPU010000004.1, on the reverse strand, counting down.
GTATCCGAAAGGCTCTGCCCTCTTTGGGACATACGTGGACTTTTTCGGATATCGGATATAATTCTCGGTATCGGCGGGGCGGTACTGTTTTTTATGTCGGGCAGTGTGAGCTTTACTCTGCCGCTGACAATGGGGGTGATGATACTTGAGGGGCTTATTGACGGGAGAAAATAAGGACAGGGGACGGGAAACCCGTCCCCTGAAATCAGCGCCGCACAAATCCCGATTTGTTGCCACAGTCACATACATATGACGTATAAATATGTTATCATTACAAATAATCAGAGTACAATGATATTTTCCGAAAAGTGAGGCAACTATGTCAGAGAATGTATTTACCGTAAAAGAAAAGCGCCCCCCACGGCCTGCAATGACCGTTTCACGAAACGCAAAGCTCGGCAGTAAATGCGGAGTGAGCTGGTTTTCGCTGGGCGCAGGTACGGATATAATACTAATAACCAATAAAACTGTAGACAAAAAATCTTCGCATAATCCATATATGCAAGATTATGCTCGGTTTTTTGTACAGTTTTTAATTGGTTATTAGTATAAGCAGAGAGAGCTATGACAGTACAGCTGTCTGTATCGGCTCATACGGCAAGGGTATGTTCCTTGTGGGAGAAAAGCCCGAGAATGTCACATTAAAGCCCGATGAAATGCTGATAATACCGCCCAAAACTCTTTGCGGCACAATGTGCTCCGAGGATTTTGTTTACACAGAGATCATAACAGAAAGGGAAGTTATTATGAATGACAAGGTAAAAGCAGGAGAAGCTATCGCTCTTAAGGATCTTATTTCCTACGAGGAGGGCAGCATCGCAAATCTCGATGTTGTTCACAACAACACAATGAAGTTCGTTCTTATGGCATTTGACGAGGGAACAGGTCTTACCCCCCACCGTGCTCCGGGTAATGCTATCGTGACCGCTCTTGAGGGCAAGGCTGTTATCGGCTACGAGGGCAAGGATCACGAGGTCGAGGCAGGACAGAGCTTCAGATTTGAAAAGAACGGTCTCCACAGCGTCACCGCAAAGGGCAGATTCAAGATGTCACTTCTTCTTGTTCTTGAATAACCGAATACGATCCGAAAATTATGCCGTACAGAATTTCTCCATTTCTGTACGGCATTTTTTTCTGATACAAAGAACCAATCGGAACTATACAAAAGATCATTTCCTTGTAAATATGCTCCCGATGTGATATAATAAATGTATGGCAGACCAAAGAGGGGAGGGGCAGTATATGAGAATACACACAGGAAAGGCACATTATCATCTTCCGGGCTTGTTTGAATTTTATGAGCTGTACAGTGTTTTTCTGCCGCTTTTCCGTGAGCACAGGGAATATTTTTACGATTGGTGTGATATCGGCTCTGTGTACGGCGCTCCCGCAGACTGCATCTGGGGCGGCGGACGTGCGGGCTATGGGGAATGTGACCCGCATAAGGTGCTTGCGCTGATGCGGGAATATAACATCTCGGCAAGGCTTACATTCAGCAACTTGCTTCTCAGAGAGGAGCATCTTTCGGACAAAAAATGCAATGCCCTGTGTGCTTTGTTTGAAAGCACCGCTCCGCAAAACGGAATCATCATCTGTTCGGAGCTGCTTCTTGAATATCTGAAAAAGAATTATCCGAATTTTTATTTTGTTTCCTCCACCACAAAGGTGCTTACTGATTTCAGTGCTTTTTCGGAGGAGACAAAGCGCAGTGATTTTAAATATGCTGTACCGGATTTCCGCCTGAACAAAGCTTTTGACAAGCTTGATACACTGTCATCACTTCAAAAGGACAAGACAGAATTTTTATGCAACGAATGCTGTTATATCGGGTGCAGGGACAGGAAGAAATGCTACGAAAATGTCAGTCGGAAAAATCTGGGGGAGAGCTGTCCCGACCACCGCTGCACAGCGCCCGATGCCGACAGCGGATATATGTTTTCCAAGGCAATGAAAAATCCTGCCTTTATCGGCATTCACGATATACAAAGCACCTATCTGCCGATGGGCTTTTCCGATTTCAAGATCGAGGGGAGAAGTCTCGGCAGTGCTGTCATTCTGGAATTTCTGCTGTATTATATGACAAAGCCCGAATATCAGCTTCGGGTCAGAGAGGAAAGTTATCTTGACAGCAGCCTTGATCTGTTCTGACGATAGCTTCAGAATGATGTACAGTAAGCTTATACCGTATCCCCCTTATTTTTGTAAAATAACATATCGGGGATATTCCCTGACATATCAAGTTATCGTTCGCTAACTGCTTTAACACATTTTGTCGGAAATGTCAGGATTTGTCAGATTAAGCTGTGATGCATAGGGGATAATTTTCGGCGATCTTCTCTTATTTCGGGATATTGTTGACTTTGCTTGGGGTTTGATTTATAATTATTATGGTATAAGTTGATTTATGGCAACTGAGATCGGGAGGCGGAACTATGAAGAATGTGAGCACAAATAAAAAAATCAAAACAGTTCAGGTGAATGAAAAAGATGCAGAATTTTTAAGCAAGCTTATGAATAACGAGTCGGTGATGACTGCTCTTAATGAAGTCCACACAACAGCAGATGTATGGGTCGATGCAATAGCTGAATGGAAGCAGGACGATGATGAGGAGGATCATATTATTTTTTACGGAGCTGTTCCTGTAGGCTGGCTGGGGATAAACGGACTTTTGTCGGAAGATAAAAAGGCGTATATCAAAATGATAGCGCTGCTGCCCGAATATCAGAATTGCGGTATCGGTCAATATGTCATAGATCAGATCACAGATGATTTGAAAAGACGTGGATATGTTTCTGTAGGACTTTACACAAACCAAAGCAATATAAGAGCACAGAAATGTTATATAAAGTGCGGATTTGATATTACGGCTGAGACTGTACAAAAAATGTCTGACGGAACTGATGTCAAGCGGTTTAAAATGGAGCGTTCTCTTTAAAAAAGCAGAAACACAAAAGGAGCTTGGTTATGAAAAAATACATACCCGAAGAAATGATATCAAAAAGCAGATTTAAGGATTACTATGCCAAATGGAACGGGGACGAACAAAAGCGGCTTCTGGAAATTATGGAAAAGCTGATACGGGAAAATTCCGAATATGCCGATGACAAAAACTACGCCCATATGTGCAATCTGATGACCTCTCTTGCTATGGAAACAGCACTTGAAGAGAGAGGCAGAACACGGAGCGAGGCGCAGGAAGCCGTGGCACAGGCAATGTACGAATTTGTGGAGCCGATGATAGCCTCAATGCAGAAGCTTGCGGGAAATTCCCGGTTCGTGGGAATGCTGAAGCTCACGATGCCCATAAAATTCAGGCACACGCTGGGCTACGGCTGGGACGTGGAGTTTCCGAAATGCGGGAGCGGCATATTTACGATGATAACCCACAAGTGCATTTATCAGCAGATATTCAGCAAATACGGTATGCCCGAAATGACGGCAATATTCTGTCAGGTGGATGATATCCTGTACAGCGACCTGCCCCGTGCGGAGTTTATTTACACCCAGCAGATAGGCAGGGGCGGAAGTATGTGCGATTATACTTTTAAGAAGAGATGACCTTGGGGACAATTTAAAATTAAGCAATATCGCTCCGCTGCAATGCTTCAGCAAAAAAATTTATATATCCCAAACAGAAAGGACTTCATATGAAAAAATATCTTGATACCTCCCTGACCCCGCAGGAAAGGGCGGAGGCACTTACCGATGAAATGACAGTCGAGGAAATGGCAGGTCAGCTGAGATTTGACGCTCCTGCCATCGAACGTCTCGGCATTCCCGCCTATAACTGGTGGAACGAGGGGCTTCACGGACTTGCCCGCTCGGGTACAGCCACAATGTTTCCGCAGGCGATAGCCCTTGCCGCAATGTTCGACACCGGGCTTGTCAGAAAGGCAGGGGAGATAACCTCCATTGAAACGAGAGCCAAGTACAATGCCTATTCAAAGTACGGCGACAGGGATATTTACAAGGGACTTACCCACTGGGCTCCAAACATCAACATTTTCCGTGACCCAAGGTGGGGACGTGGACACGAGACTTACGGCGAGGATCCATATCTTACCGCCGAAAACGGCAAAGCATATGTGAAAGGCTTGCAGGGAGAGGGAAAAACTCTCCGTACAGCTGCCTGCGCAAAGCATTTTGCGGTACACAGCGGACCCGAAGCGCTCCGCCACGAGTTTGATGCCCGTGTGTCCGAAAAGGAGCTTGAAGAAACATATCTCCCCGCCTTTGAAGCCCTTGTGAAGGACGCAAAGGCAGAGGGCGTTATGGGCGCATACAACCGTGTTAACGGTGAAGCCTCCTGCGCAAGCGACCGCCTTATGTCAAAGCTCAGGGAATGGGGCTTTGACGGCTATTTCGTTTCCGACTGCTGGGCTATAAGGGATTTTCACGAAAATCATCATATTACAGCCAATGCCGTGGAGTCTGCCGCACTTGCCCTTACAAAAGGCTGTGACGTAAACTGCGGCTGTACATATGCCAATGTGCTTGCCGCCCTTGATGATGGGCTTGTGACAAAGGAGGATATCAGGAACGCCTGCGTTCATCTTATGCGCACACGGATAAGGCTGGGAATGTTCGATGAAAAGACCGAGTATGACGATATTCCCTATGACATAGTATCCTGCCCCGAGCACAAGGCTGTGTCCCTTGAATGTGCGGAAAAGTCAATGGTGCTGCTGAAAAATAACGGTATACTTCCTCTTGATGAGAAAAAGCTCCGCACGATCGCCGTCATCGGCCCCAACAGCGACAGCAGAACGGCTCTTGAGGGCAATTACAACGGCACTGCCGACAGATATATCACATTCCTTGAGGGCATAGAGGACAGATTTGAGGGCAGGGTAATATATGCCGAGGGCTGTCATCTTTATAAGGACAGAAGCTCAAATCTTGCCAAGGCAGGGGACAGATATGCGGAAGCTGTTGCAGCTGCGGAGGCAGCAGATGTTGTTATCCTCTGCGTCGGACTTGACGCAGCTATCGAGGGTGAAGAGGGCGGCACGGGAAATGAGTTCTCCTCGGGGGACAAGACCGATATCAGGCTCCCCGAAAGCCAGCGTATCCTCATTGATAAAATTATGGAAACGGGCAAGCCTGCTGTTGTGGTCTGCGCAGCGGGAAGCTCGGTCAATACCGAGTGCGGACCCGACGCTCTTATTCACGCCTGGTATCCCGGCTCTGAGGGCGGAAAGGCTCTGGCGGAAATACTTTTCGGTGATGTGAGCCCCTCGGGCAAGCTCCCCGTTACATTCTACGAAAAATCCGAGCTCCTCCCCGAATTTACCGATTATTCGATGAAGAACCGCACCTACCGCTATGCCGAAAACAATGTGCTTTATCCTTTCGGCTTCGGTCTTACCTATGGAAATATCATATGCACGTCGGTGGAGTACAGGGACAACACCGCCTTTGTCACCGCCGAAAACAGGGGAGATGCTTCCTGCGAGGACGTTATAGAGCTTTATATCAGGGACTGCTGCGAATATGCGGTGAGAAACGTGAGCCTTTGCGGATTTGAGCGAATAAAGCTTGATGCGGGTGAGAGGGTGACTGTGGAGCTCCCCGTTTCTGACAGAGCCTTTACCGCTGTGGGTGAAAACGGCGAAAGAAAGCGTTATGGGGACAGCTTTACCCTTTATGCGGGCACACACCAGCCCGATGAGATAAGCAGCAGACTTTGCGGAAATGACTGCGTTTGTACCGAAATAAAATTCTGATATGATATTGTCAGCTCTGCCTTTTAATACTGATCTTTGATCGTTCTATAGATTGATTGAAGATTAGTATTAAGGTGGAGCTGATCTTTCTCTTGACAAATCTGCAAAATGCGGTTATAATATGGTTAGCGAAAGCTAACGGGAGGAGAAAAATAGTATGGATAAGATTCATTTTGATGTTGAAACAGCAGGCTTTTACGGCGCATACTGGGACTGCGGCAGGGCGGCAGATGCGGCGATGATAGCAATGATAGGCGATGATCCCGAGGACTATATGGCAAAAGGTGCGGTAAAATGGCTGCACGCCTACGGTGTAAATGTTTTGACGATGTCACCTGCAAAAAAGGATTACGGTCATCACAATTATCCTCTTGAAAGGATAGAAAAGGCTATTGCCTATCTTAAATCAAGGGGAATGAAGAAGATAGGCATTGTGGGCGCATCGACCACGGGTATGCTTGCGCTGACGGCAGCATCATATTACAGCGACATAACCCTGACCCTTGCCCTTACCCCCAGCGACTTTATCTGGCAGGGCTTCAGGCAGGGCAAAAGGGACGGCTGCAGAGAATGGCCCGTTAAGGGCGAGTCCACCATTTCCAAGGACGGCAAGCCCCTGCCATATATGCCCTTTGTCTACCAGCACCCCGACTACTGGCACAAGATGCAGGAATCCACCAAGGGTACGGGAAACCATCTTTGCTCACGTATCATATTTGATGATTCCGAGGCTGCGGGTCTGCTCAAAGAGGATATGATGATAAAGGTGGAAAACATAAAGGGAAAGCTTGTGCTTATCGGTGCCGAGGACGACACTCTCTGGGATACAGCCAAGTACATAAGGCGAATGGACGAAAGACTGAAAGCAAAGCCCCACGAGTGCAGCTATGAGGTACACATTTATAAATACGGCACGCATTATGTATTTCCCGAGTCGCTTTTCAAAAAGCTGCTGTCCTTTTTGGCGGAGCCTGCTCTGAAAATGTTGTTCAGATCCGCCAAGGAGCACCCCGATGAGTGCAGGCAGACGAGAATAGATATTGAAAAGTGTATCACCAAAGCTATAAATGAGTGGAAATGATAATATAAGCCTTATGAGCCGCCCAATTTTCGGGCGGCTTTCATTCTGTCTGAAACACTTGCCAAATCATAACAAATATGGTATAATATAAATATTATTATCTGAAAGGAGAGCCGCCGTGAGCAGGAATTACAGCTCTGACCCCAAGGGAAGAAAATTCATATCCGTTACAGCCTTTCTGCTGACAATAGTGCTGCTTGTGCTGCTGAATATCCTGCGGCTCTATGCTATGGATAAATTTCCGCAGTATATGCCCAATACTCAGGCGCTGCCCGTCAGGGTCATAAGCGCACTTATGATAATCTTTGCGGCAGTGTACGTGGTTTTTATCGTGATACTCCTGCCGATGTGGTACAAGTCCATAAGATATGTGATAAACGATGACGAGATAATCTCCTACACAGGAATTTTCACCCGCACCTACAGGATAATGAAAATATCCTCCGTTCAGCACGCAGTCAGGGTGTCTCTGCCCCTGTCAGGATACACGGGCTTTAACTTTATTATCTTAAATGCCCTTGGCAGCAATATGCCTGTTCTTTTTCTTTCCGACAAGGACTGCACAGATATAATGGAGCTGTTTCAGAAAAAATATGAGGATAAGCCTGTTCCCGAGAAACCAAAAGGAAAATATTTCGTGGAATATTCATCGGCGGAAAGCGGCTATGTTTATACCGACAGCTCACGGATACTGACCTCAGGGGAGATAAGCGATATTGCGGAGAATTTTGACAATGTTACTCAGCTGAGCTTCGACGATATGTCCTCAGACCAGCTGAGCTTTACGGATACGGACAAACAGATTGACGGCAAAAACGATGATAGATAAGGGGGGAGCGGCTTGAAAAGACAGCACCCCGCTGCACTTCTCGGATATACCACAAAGAACTTCTGGCTGCTGCTCATTCCTCTTATAAGAGGTCTTGCGGCGCTGAAATTTGATTTTTACAGGTGGTCCCGGGGCGCAGGTTGGGATATCCTTGCGGTGACGGCGATGATAGCCATTGCGGTGATACGGTGGTACTTCACGCTGTATGAATTTTCGGAGGACGGCATTTCCGTGAAAACGGGAATGGTGATGAAATATGAAACGAAGATACCCTGCCTTAACGTCAGTGCGGTCACGGGGGAGGAAAACCCTGTTCTGTCAAGGTTCGGTGCGGTGAAGGTGTATATCGACACGGACGCAGCATCGGGAGGAAAGGCGAATGCGGACGTTAGTCTTATGGTGTATAAGGAGGACAGGGCAAAGCTTTTCAATATCCTGTCAGCCGCTTTCCGAAGCCCCGAAAACAGGGGAGACAAGCGTGAAAAGACGGGCAGCGGAATGAACTTTACCTACAAGGCATCGGCAGGGAGCCTTATTGCCTTTTCAGTTCTTTTTTCCTCCGCACTTTCGGGCGTAGCGCTCCTTATGACGGCACTTTCGGGAAGCACAGACATCATAGGGGACAGGCTTGAAAGGGACTTCTTTAAGGCGGTGAACGATGTTTCCGATGCCGTTACGACCATTGCGGGCAGGCTCATTTCGGGCATATCTCCCGCAGGCGTGGCAGTTTCCGTGATAATCGGTCTGGGCTTTGTGATATCCTTTGCCGCAAACGTGTGCAGGCATATCAATTTTACAGTCAGCAGGCGGGGAAAATGCATAATCATTACAGGCGGACTTATCGTAAAGCGAATGTACTGCCTTAACAGCAGGAAGATAAATATTGCGGATATGCGGCAGAACCTGCTGATGAAGCTGTTCGGCGTGACCTCCGTTCACGTCAACTGCACAGGCTATGGCAAGCGGAAAAACGAGTTTCCCGTGTTCATTCCGGTGTGCGGTGTAAGAGGCACGGAAAGCGGCGGCGTGAGAGGTCTTGACGGCATTATGGAAAAGCTGCTGACTGGATTTTCACGAAGCGAAACGTACATCAATCCCAGACTCACCTACATTATGCGCTTTATCGGTCCGCCCACAGCCCTTATTTTCGGCATACAGGCGGCAGGACTTGTTATACTGATGATGTTTCCCGTATGGCAGGAGCTTATCGTGTTTATGACGATACTCTGCGAGATACCTGCGGTGTGGCTGCTGTTTGTAAAGGCGTGCGCCTACTGCACCAGCGGCGTTAACATCACTGCCGACAGCGTGTGCGCCAAATACTGCAAATGGTATGCGTTCCACACCGTGACAGTGCCTCTTGAAAGAGTTTCACAGATACGGATAACCCAGAATATTTTTCAGCGAATGAACCGCTCCTGCGATGTTCACATCTTCACAAGCTCCGAACATATCGGCAGCCACAGGATAAAAAGTCTGCCCATAGAAGAGGTGCAGGAGCTTATCAGAGAAAGATTCTGACAGTTGACGTATGATGTCTTATATGATAAAATAAAAAGTGCTCCGTTTGGCAGAGCACTTTTTAACTGAAAGGATAGAATAATATGGAAACAGTTTCCTGCTGCGGGATAATGTGCAACGAATGTCCCGTTTTTATCGCCACCGAGAGGGACGACGACAGTATGAGAAGATTTCTCGCTCTTGAATTTTCCGACGGCGAAAGAAAATTTTACCCCAAGGACATATCCTGCTGCGGCTGCCGCACGGTTTCCGCCGACTGCAACAAGTTCGGCAAAAAATGCAAGGTAAGAAAATGCTGCAAGGAAAAGCACGTTGCGCTCTGTGCGGAATGCAAGGAATTTCCCTGCAAAAAGGTCGAGGAGAATATCCCCGAGGGCAGCGAGCAGAGATTCAGGCTCGAGGAGATGCACGAGGCTTGCAAAAATCTGCTTAAATAAGCCTTGACAAATCAAAAAAACTCAGCTATAATAAAAACAGAATAAAAGGGAATGACGTTCTCCCTGTGAGATTACATATCTCCGAACCGCTTGCAAAGCTGATGACATCTGCATTTTTTACGCAGATGCTGTCGGCTTTTTTTATTTTTTTAAGGAAGTGTTTTTATGCTTTTTTCACTTGGCATTATTTTTCTTGCAGGACTTTCCGCAGCCGAAATTATCAGGCGCTTAAAACTCCCGAGAATTATCGGTATGCTTGCCGCAGGAATTGTGATAGGACCATATGTCCTTGACCTTATCGACCCCACGGTGCTCGGAATATCCTCTGAACTGCGGCAGATCGCCCTTATCATCATACTTATAAAAGCGGGACTGTCGCTGAATCTGTCCGACCTGAAAAAGGTCGGCAGACCTGCGGTGATGATGTCCTTTGTCCCCGCAAGCTTTGAGATACTCGGATATGTCTGCCTTGCTCCGCTGCTCTTTGACATAAGCCGCTCCGAGGCGGCAGTTATGGGAGCGGTGCTGGCGGCGGTATCTCCTGCGGTGGTAGTGCCCCGAATGGTGAAGCTAATGGAGGAAAAGCGAGGCACGGAAAAGAGCATTCCCCAGATGATACTTGCAGGTGCGTCCTGTGATGATATCTTCGTCATCACACTTTTCTCGGCATTTGCTGCAATGGCGCAGGGGGAAAGTGCGGATATTTCAGGTATGCTCAATGTGCCTGTGTCAATTATCATCGGTGTTCTGGGTGGAGCTGTCTGCGGATATCTTCTGTATCTGCTCTTTGACATTTCACGGAAAAAGGGGCAGGATATGGGCAATACGGTTAAGCTCATCGTCCTGCTTTCCGTGGCATTTGTGCTGATGTATACCGAAACGGCACTCAAAGGCTATGCGGCATTTTCGGGACTTCTTGCCGTGACCGCAATGGCGTGTGCTGTAAAGCTCAGAACCGATGAGAGCGTGTGGGGACGGCTTGGGGCAAGCTATGGACAGCTGTGGATGGCGGCAGAGGTGCTGCTTTTTGTGCTGGTGGGAGCGGCTGTGGATATCCGCTACACCCTTGCTGCGGGCATTCCTTCGGTGATAATGATATTTGCGGCGCTTATATTCCGCTCCGCAGGCGTGCTCGTCTGCCTTGCGGGAACAAAGCTCACAGCAAAGGAACGGCTTTTCTGCGTTATCGCATATCTGCCGAAAGCCACGGTGCAGGCGGCTATGGGCTCGGTGCCTCTTGCAATGGGGTTGCCCTGCGGAAATATTGTGCTGTCCGTGTCGGTGCTCGGGATAATCATAACAGCACCCCTCGGAGCTATCGGTATTGACTGTACTTATAAGAAGCTTTTGGAGGATAATGGGTGAAAAAATCCCCGCTCATTCTGAACAATGAGCGGGGACATATTTTACTTTTTACACTAACGCCTTCAGTGCTGTACACATCGCATTTTTATCTGTCATATATCCTTATTTTCAAGTATCGCCGCCGATGTTTCCATAAGATCATTAAAAACCCCTGCACCAATTTTTCGTGAAAGCTTTTTCCGTGCTTCGGAGAATCTCGGTACACGGCTTCCGAGATTGTGGCAGTCACTTCCCAGCGCCGCAATGCCGCCGCTTTTCAAAAGCTTCGATGCAAGGCGGAATGATGGAGCGGACATTATTGATTCGCAGTTTATCTGTGCGGGGGCAATGTCAAGAAGCTCAAAAAGGGTCTCCTCTCCAGCATATGCCGCATATCTTTCAAGATGTGCAAGCACGGGGCGCACACGTCCGCAGGCGGCAAGGCTCCTGAAGCTGTCGGTGACATTTTGGGTAAGCTGAGTATAGGGCAGCTCGATGAGGATATAGTCGGTGCCGCTTATGCAGAGCTTTTCAAGGTCGGGATCATTTGCAAGGGCAGTGGTGAAATACACCTCAGCGCCCATAATAATCTCGGGGATATGGGTTATCCTTTCGGAGGAAAGATATGAGCAAAGCTCGCTGTAAGCCTTGTCACGGCGTGCGATGAAGTCGGATATGCTTTCGTCATAGCGGTAGAAATGGGAGGTGGATACTGCGTGGGTCACACCCTGTTCGTATAGCTTCACAAGCATCTGAGCGGCGGTTTTGCAGTCGGTGGGGCCGTCATCAAAGGCAGGAATTATGTGGGTATGAAAATCTATAATTTTTTCGGGTGCGGTGCGCATTTCCCAAGAGCTCCTTTCGGATTTATACTTTGTAGCTATAATTATACACCCTTATTTTTGACAGATTTTGGATTGTCAACAAAACTTCTGTAAATTTATACTATATATTTGACATTTTCTATAGTTTGGGGTATAATAAAGATAATCATAATATACCGAAAGGAAGTTATCATAAATGAGCGAATGTTCACACAACTGTTCGTCCTGCGGCTCGGAATGCGCTGAGAGAAGATCCCCTCAGAGCAGTAAAACTCCCCGGAGTTTTCTTGAGAAGCTTGGCGAAGGCAGTAGCGTTAAAAAGGTGATCGGCATCGTCAGCGGAAAGGGCGGCGTTGGAAAATCACTGGTAACAGGTCTGCTTGCTTCCGAATTTGCAAAAAAAGGCGTACACACTGCTGTGCTTGATGCGGATATTACAGGTCCCTCTATCCCAAAGATGTTCGGAACTACCGAGAGAGCAACAGGAAGCGACAAGGGTCTTATCCCCGTCCGCAGCAAGGGCGGCGTTGACATTATGAGCATAAACCTGCTCCTTGAAAACCCCTCAGACCCTGTTATCTGGAGAGGTCCCGTTATTGCGGGTGTTGTAAAGCAGTTCTGGAACGAGGTCATCTGGAATGATGTTGACTATATGTTCGTGGATATGCCTCCGGGAACAGGCGACGTGCCTCTTACAGTTTTCCAGTCTATCCCACTTGACGGCGTTATCATCGTTACATCGCCCCAGGACCTTGTTTCAATGATCGTGGGCAAGGCTGTTGGTATGGCGAATATGATGAATATTCCCATTCTCGGTATCGTCGAGAATATGAGCTATGCTCAGTGCCCCGACTGCGGAAAGAAGCTTTATCTTTACGGCGAGAGCCATATTGATGAGGTGGCTGCGGGATATGGTCTCAAAGTCCTTGGCAGACTGCCCATTGACCCCGCTATCTCCTCCGCCTGCGACAGGGGAGAGGTGGAGAGTGTAGAGGATAAATGGCTTGCCGATGCGGTATCTGCCGTTGAAAACGCTCCTGCTTCAAAGAAGGAATAAGCGTGTATTATGATCCCCCGGGCAGTCTGACATATGCTGCCTGACCGCCCGGGGGATTATGTGATTTCATAAACAATTTTTTAACAATTGCTAATATCAAAATGGGCTTGACAGCCGTGGATTTATAGGTTATAATACTATTATGGAATAAATTTTTATCAGAAATACTCCGATGCTGTTTAAATGATTATTACGGACAGCTGGATTGCAGTTTGTTAAAAAAATCACAATGTATATTGTTTTTTTTAAGCATTTTTTGCAAGCTGTCTCAGATAATTATTCATTTTGGACGTGTTTTTGTTGAAAATTAAATCTTAGTAAAGGAGTTTTGAAGTATGGCACTTACAAAAAATCCCAACGTACTCAAGTGGGTCGATGAAATGGTGGCTCTCACAAAGCCTGATAAGGTAGTATGGATCGACGGCTCCAAGGAGCAGCTCGATGCTCTTACCGATGAGGTTTGCTCTCTCCCCGAGGGCAACAGAGACAAGATGTACAGACTTAACCCCGAGAAGCTTCCCGGCTGTCTGTATCACAGAACTCTCCCCAACGACGTTGCACGTGTTGAGGACAGAACCTTTATCTGCACAAAGACCAAGGAAGGCGCAGGTCCTACAAACAACTGGATGGATCCCGCTGAGATGAAGGCAATGCTCACTCCTCTTTATGACGGCGTTATGAAGGGCAGAACAATGTATGTTATCCCTTATTCTATGGGACCCATCGGTTCTCCTCTCGCTAAGGTAGGCGTTGAGCTCACCGACTCTATCTACGTTGTTCTCAATATGAACATTATGACAAGAATGGGCGTTCAGGCTTTTGAGAACCTGGGCGACACCTCCAATGACTTCGTAAGAGGTCTCCACTCCAAGGCTGACGTTGATCCCGAGAAGAGATACATCGTTCAGTTCCCTGAAGAGAATACAATCTGGTCCATCAACTCCGCATACGGCGGAAACGTTCTCCTCGGCAAGAAGTGCTTCGCTCTCCGTATCGCTTCCTTCCAGGGCAAGAACGAAGGCTGGATGGCTGAACATATGCTTATCCTCGGCGTTAAGAAGCCCGACGGTGACATCAAGTATATCACAGCTGCATTCCCCTCTGCCTGCGGTAAGACCAACCTTGCAATGCTCATTCCTCCCAAGGCTTACAAGGATAAGGGCTATGAGATATTCACCGTTGGTGATGATATCGCTTGGATGAAGCCCGGCGAGGACGGCAGACTTTACGCTATCAACCCCGAGAACGGCTTCTTCGGCGTTGCTCCCGGTACAAACGCAAAGTCCAACTTCAACGCTCTTGCTTCCACTTCCAAGAACACTATCTTCACAAACGTTGCTCTCAACAATGCTGATAACACAGTTTGGTGGGAAGGTCTTGACAAGAATCCTCCCGAGGACGCAACCGAGTGGAAGGGTGCTAAGGTAAACGGCAAGGAATTTACTTCCGTTATCGGTCCTGACGGCAAGCCTCAGAAGCTCGCTCACCCCAACTCCAGATTTACAGCTCCCGCTGTTAACTGCCCCTGCGTATCTCCCGAGTTCAACAATCCTAAGGGTGTTCCCGTTTCCGCTATCATCTTCGGCGGAAGAAGAGAGAGCACAACTCCTCTCGTATACCAGGCTAAGGACTGGACACACGGCACATATATGGGCTCTGCTGTTTCTTCCGAGACAACCGCAGCAGCTACAGGTGCAGTAGGCGTTCTCCGTCACGATCCTATGGCTATGAAGCCCTTCATCGGCTACAATGTTGGTGACTACTGGGCACACTGGCTCGAAATGGGCGAGAAGCTCGGCGACAAGGCTCCTAAGATCTTCAACGTTAACTGGTTCAGAAAGGACGCTGAAGGCAACTTTATGTGGCCCGGCTTCGGCGACAATATGAGAGTTCTCGACTGGATCGTCAAGAGATGCGAAGGCACTGTTGACGCTAAGGAAACTGCTATCGGTTTCCTTCCCAAGGCTGAGGACATCAACATCGACGGTCTCGAGAACGAGGGCAAGCCTATGACTGTTGCTGACATTCAGGCTCTCCTTGATGTAGACAAGGATCTCTGGAAGAAGGAGATCGCAGGTATGAGAGAGTACTACAACGACCTCAAGTCCAAGGGTGCTAACATTCCTGAGGCTCTCTACAAGAAGCTCGATCAGATCGACGCTGATCTTGGCTGATTCGGTTCATATCAGGCTGAATAAATAATTTGCGCTCCGGGTCAATTAAGCTCGGAGCGCTTTTTACACAAAAAAGCTCCTCTGCAAACAAGATGCAGAGGAGCTTTTTGTGTATCATCAGTTGTTTTTCTTCTTTGAAGCGGTGACAATCAGCACGCCGATAACAACGATAACCACAGCAACGATAATGAAAATGTTCACGAAATTTGTTTCGCTTGATTCACAGGAAAAGGTGCATTCCTTTGATGGGTCAACGGTAAATCTTATGCTGCCGTCATCATTAATTGTGCCGCCCTCACAGTATTTCACAGCTCCGGGCATTTTCAGGGTGAAATCCACAGCTATCATACTTGAAGCCATATCCCCGTATTCAGAGGCATCATCACCGAGAAGCGGCGGCATAACAGCATCAAAGGTGTAGACAGATGTGAAAAGTCCGCCCTTTTTCTCAGCCTTTGCAGATGTGAAAAGGCTTGTGCCGTCCTCGCTGAGGGTGGTAAGATTTGCGCTCAGTTCATCATAGCTGCTGTAATCCTCGGTGTATTCGTAGCCGATGTAATCCTTGCCGTCAATGTTAAAGGTCTTGACCTCGTGACCCTCGTCCTTAAAATCCTCCTCAGTGCAGTAATCCGCAGACATTGCGTACATTGCGGAAAGAGAAGCCGTGCCGTTGCTTTTCATCTCCACACCCACGCCGATGCGCATACAGCCCGAAAGCCCTGCCGCCACCATAATTCCGCAAAGTGCCGCCCCGATTTTTTTGAAAATTGTATTCATAGTAATATCCCCCTAATATAGATTTATAAACATTATAGCATAAAAACAATCATATTGCAACAATTATTTTACAAAATCAAGAAAAAGTATGATGCAAATGGGTGTATAATCAGAAAAAAGCCAAAGGAAGATGTTTATGCTTATCAGAAAAGGTGAAAAAAAGGATATCCCAAGGCTGCTTGATATCTATAATTACGAGGTAATAAACGGGGTCTCCACCCTCGACCTTAATCCCAAGGAGCTTGCGGACAGGGAGCAGTGGTTTTGTGCGCATCAGACCGAGGATCACCCCCTTATCGTTGCGGAAAAAGACGGCGTTGTGATGGGCTATGCCACATTGTCGCCCTATCGTGACAAGGAAGCCTACAGATCCACCGCCGAGCTGTCTGTTTACATTGCACCCGAATGCCGCCGACAGGGCGCAGCCTCCGCACTTATGGGAGCAATACTGGATATGGCACGTGAGCGTGGACGGTTTCATCTCATAGTTTCGGTCATCACATCGGGAAATGCTGCCAGCGAGGCGCTTCACGACAAATTCGGCTTCACATTCTGCGGAACTCTTCACGAGGTGGGCTTCAAGCACGGAAAATATCAGAGCATCGACAATTATGAATTGATACTAAAAACCAATTAACCTATAGACAAATCCTCGGCTGAAATAAGCCCATTCTGCGTCAAGCTCCTTTGGAGGGCGCAAAGCCCGCCTGCGGTCGCTTTCCTTGACTGGTCTTATTTCATCTGTCGGCTTTATCTATAGAACAATTTGTTTTTAGTATAAAACTGTTATAATGCTTGACATAAATCCGCAAATGTGGTACAATAAGCTTTGCGAGTAAGCTATGCGGTTGAACACATTTCATATGTGTTAGGAAAGTCCGGGCATCACAGAGCAGGATAGCTGCTAACGGCAGCCGAGGGCGACCTTAGGGACAGTGCAGCAGAAAATATACCGCCTCTGCAAAGAGGTAAGGGTGGAATGGTGAGGCAAGAGCTCACCGGAGCGGTGGAGACACCGCTGCCGTGTAAACCCTATCCGATGCAACGTCTATTGGTACGTGTACGTCAATGTCTGCTCGGCAGACGTACCGTAATGACGGCTAAAGCGTTTCGGCGACGATTCGCTCAGATAGATTTCCGCACACGACAAAACCCGGCTTATCGGCTTAGTCGCATTTTTTGAAAATAAAGGCGCAGAGTTTCTGACTTTGCGCCTTTTTGTATATGAGGAACGGAGGAGCGTTTTATGAGCGGAATCAAGGTGAATTTTTACGAAAGCGTTTCGGACGGCAGACTGAAATACGCAGTCATTGCCGCAAGGTATAACGGCAAATGGGTATGGTGCAGGCATAGGGAGCGTGCGACCTTTGAGATACCCGGGGGACATCGTGAAGTTGGGGAAAATATATCCGATACCGCACGGCGTGAGCTTTATGAGGAAACGGGGGCGGTGAGGTATGATATTTTCCCCGTCTGCGTTTATTCGGTGGATATAGACGGCACAGAGACCTTCGGTATGCTTTATTTTGCGGAAATTTATGAGCTTGAAGCTGAGCTTCACAGCGAGATTGAGTGTATCCGACTTTTTGATGATCTGCCCGAAGAGCTTACATACCCCGATATACAGCCCTTTTTGTTTGATAAGGTCAGGAATTTTCCAACAGTAAAAAGCGGCTTGGAGCTTGCCAAAATGCAGGATATGCAAAGGGCATTGCAGAAAAAATATTATGATAAATGGGGCGGGTTATCTCCCGAAAAGGCTCGTGACAAGCTTCTCTGGCTGTACGGCGAGCTTGGAGAGGCGGCTGATGTTATCAAGAAAAACGGAAGCGGAAAAATTATGTCCGATGAAGCATTGCGCCGACATTTTATTGAGGAAATGTGCGACGCTATGATGTATTATAACGATGTGCTGCTGTGCTTTGATATTTCACCCCAAGAGCTTGAAAAGGTCTATTATGAAAAGCATAACAGAAATATGGGGCGATGGTAATGCCAAAAAACTGAAACGGAAGTGATAATATGACGACTCTCTGCGCCCTTATAAAAAAGCAGGCTGAGATAAATTTTATAAACCTTGAAACTGCCCTAAAAACCTATGACCGAAATGCCCCTGTCTGCGGCACACACGCCTGGAGATATGCATATCACACCATACATTCGGCGGATAAATGGTTCTTTGACCCCACAGCTTTCACCGAGCCAACCTTTCACAAAAACGGTATGGATAACCCCGACAACCCTTGTGATATCACGCTTACCGATGAAGAGCTGCTTGTGTATTTGAGTGCAGTTCGGAAGAAAACAGCGGACTATCTTAATACCCTTACAGATGAAATGCTGTACGAAAAGCCCACCGTATGCCCCTATACCCGCTTCGAGCTTGTGCTCCTCCAGTTCCGCCACATTTCATTCCACACGGGAATGCTAAACGGTCAGACTACAGAGCTTACGGGAAAATTCCCCGTTTACGTGGGCGCAGAGGGGCTTGAAAAGCTTGCGAAAAGCCTTTACGACGAGTGATATCACACCTTTACGTGCTTTAGATATTCCTTTACATTTTCAATGTAATCGGCGGCAATGCTGCTCAGACGGCTGTGCTTTTTAACAAGATATCCTATCTCCATAGTCACGTTGCGGTTGCTCTCGTCCTCTCTGAAAGGCACGGCAATGAAATTTTCACCGTTCAGCTCCTCGCAGATTATGCCCGAGCAGAGGGTGTAGCCGTTCAGCCCAACCATAAGATTCAGCTGGGTGGCACGGTCATTTGCGGTGATAGTCTGGGGATATTCATTCTCGCTGAGAATTTCCTCCGCAAGATATACGGAGCTTTGGGCTCCCTGCTCAAAGGACAGCCTCGGATAATCCCTCAGCTGTTCAAGTGAAATGGAGCTTTCCTCCGCCAGCGGGTGATTTTTCCAGAGATATACATATGCACGGCAGTTTATGAGAGGAAAAAAGTCAAGCTCGTTCTCACGGAGCAGCTTGTCGATTATCCTGCGGTTGTAGTCGCTTTTGTAAAGAATGCCGATCTCGCTTCGGAGACTGCCCACGTCGGAAATGACCTCAAGGGTCTTTGTCTCCCTTATGGCGAACTCAAAATTGGTGGCTCCGTATTTTTTTACCGTCTCCACAAAGGCTTTCACCGCAAAGGAATAGTGCTGGGTGGAGATGCCGAATTTGCGCTTGAAGCTGCCTGCGGCGGAGTAGCGGTCGGTGAGAAGCTCATACTGCTGATAAAGCTGTCTTGCGCCGATAAGAAAATCCGCCCCCTCATTTGTGAGCATCACGCCCTTTGCGGTTCGGCGGAATATCATTATCCCAAGCTCCTTTTCAAGCTCCTTCACGGCGCTTGTGAGAGAGGGCTGGGACACAAAAAGCTGCTCTGCTGACTTGTTCATCGAGCCTGTGTCAGCTATTGTGATAACATATTTTATCTGCTGTAAGGTCATTTTTACGGTTCCTTTCAGTTAGGTCTGTTGAACATATGGTCAAAAAATAGTGCGGAATTTTTTTGCAATATTGTGCATATGTGTGACTTTATTGGAAATTGGTGAGAAATATTTTTAAAATTATCGGTTATAAGATACAAATTGTGCGGCTTGGTAGTCAAACTGCCTATTTGTTTTCTATTATACCGAATTTTTTTATGTAAGTCAACACAAGCTATAAGTTTTTTTTATAACTGAGTATAAAAAAGATGAATTTGACTTGTTTGAAAAAGAATGCTATAATACATACATAAACGATAGGATTTAAAGACATTTCAGAAAAGATATCGCAGGGAGGGAAGAAAATGAAAAACCTTTTGTGCTTCGGAGACTCAAATACATACGGCTATGACCCCGAAACAAAGCTGAGATATGATTTCAGCGAGCGCTGGACGGGCATTCTCAGCAGCAGGCTTTCGCCCCTTGGCTTCCACGTTGACGAGGAGGGCTTGTGCGGAAGAACTACGGATTTTGAGGACACATACCGCACAGGCAGAAAGGGCAGCGACGTTCTTCCCATTCTTCTTGAAAGCCACACCCCGGGCTATGTTATAATAATGCTTGGCACAAACGACTGCAAGAGCTGCTACCAAAACGCTCCCGATGACATTGCGCAGGGAGTTGAAAAGCTTGTGGCTCAGGTCAGGCGGTATGACCCGAGCGTAAAGATACTTCTGGTTTCCCCCATTCATCTTGCCGACGGCGTGGGCGAAAAGGGCTATGACGAAGAGTTTGACGAAAACTCCGTGAGAGTTTCCCGAAAGCTCAAGGAAGCATATTCGTATGTGGCAAGAAAAACAGGCTGTGATTTCCTTGCGGCATCAGACCACGCATCACCCTCCCGTGCGGACAGGGAGCATCTTGACAGAGCAGGTCACAAACAGCTTGCCCACGCAATTTTCAGCAAAATATCCGAGTATGTGACAGCCTGACACAATAATAAAAAAGGAACGGTCATAAGAAAATATGATACAGATAGAAAATCTTTCAAAGACCTATAAGACCTCGGCAGGGGGCTTCACCGCCCTTTCGGACGTGGATCTCACTATAAATGACGGCGAGATCTTCGGCATTATCGGTCTTTCGGGAGCGGGAAAAAGTACGCTTGTGCGCTGCATAAATTTCCTTGAAGTCCCCACCTCGGGCAAGGTCATAATTGACGGCGATGAAATGGGCGCACTTTCCAAAAAACAGCTTCTCATAAAGCGCAGAAGCATCGGAATGATATTCCAGGGCTTCAATCTTCTCGAGCAGAGAACAGTCCTGAAAAACATCTGCTTCCCCCTTGAAATAGCCAAAGTTCCCAAGGAGCAGGCAGTAAAAAGAGCAAGAGAGCTTCTTGAACTTGTAGGACTTGCGGACAAGGAAAGCTCCTATCCCTCACAGCTTTCGGGCGGTCAGAAGCAGCGTGTGGCAATTGCCAGAGCCCTTGCGGCGGAGACGAAATATCTCCTCTGCGACGAGGCAACAAGCGCCCTTGACCCCGACACCACCCGTTCCATACTTGACCTCCTGAAAAAGGTAAACAAGGAACTTGGAGTTACCATAATCGTTATCACCCACGAAATGAAGGTCATCGAGAGCATATGCGACAGGGCGGCTGTCCTTGACGGCGGAAATGTTGCGGAGCTTGCCCCCGTAAGCGAGCTTTTCGCAAATCCCAGGTCGGACATTGCAAGAAAGCTCATTCTCCCCTCCGTTAACACCGCAGAGGAGATAAAGGGCGGCAGAGTCATTCGCATCATCTTTGACGGCGAGACCTCCTACAAGCCTGTTATCGCAAACCTTATTCTCAGCTGTCAGGCTCCCCTCAATATCCTGAAAGCGGATACCCGGGACGTTGGCGGCAAGGCGTTCGGTCAGATAATCATAGGTCTCCCCGATGATAGTGTCATTGCGGAGAGAGTTACAAAATATCTTGATGACAACGGCATAAAATTCAGCGAAACGGAGGCGGAATAAATGTCCGAACTGCTTATAAAGCTCTGGGATTCGGGAACCATTCAGAAAGGCATATGGGAAACCGTTTATATGACCTTTGTTTCCGCATTCTTCTCATACCTTATCGGGCTTCCCCTGGGAATACTTTTAAACGTCACCGCCAAGGACGGCATTCACCCGATGCCCTGGCTGTACCGCATTGTGAGCGTGCTTGTCAACATCTTCCGAAGCATTCCCTTTGTTATCTTAATGGTTGCGATGCTCCCCGTGGCAAAGCTCATCACAGGCACGAGCCTCGGCAACAACGCAATGATAGTCACCCTCGTCATCGCCGCAGCTCCGTATGTTGCGAGAATGGCGGAGTCCTCCTTCAAGGAAGTGGGCGGCGGAGTTATTGAAGCCGCAAAATCAATGGGTGCTTCCGATATGAGAATAATCTGTCGGGTGCTTATCCCCGAAGCAAAGCCCTCCCTTATCGTGGGCAGCGTTATTTCCCTCGTTACCATTCTCGGCTACTCCGCAATGGCAGGAACAATCGGCGGCGGCGGACTGGGAATGATAGCCGTAAGCTTCGGATATCAGCGTTTCAACGATGACATCATCTGGATATGCGTTCTGCTTACCATAATCATCGTTCAGATAATTCAGGAAACGGGTATGTTTATCGCAAGAAAGACAGATAAGCGTATCAGATAAAAGGAGACCGCAATGAACAGTTTTTTTACCAAGCTTGTAAGAGCGAATTTCAGATTCGGGCGAATGCAGCGATGTTGCCCGAACGAAATAAAACTCTGAAAATAAATCTTTTTTAAATATGAAAGGAACCTATCACTATGAAAAATCTCAAGAAAATTTCCGCATTTATTCTCTCCCTCGCACTTTCCGCCGTTGTAACAGGCTGCGGCGCATCTACCTCCACCTCCACCGAGACATCTGCCGCTGATGCAGCTGCCGATACTTCCGCTGCCGAGTCCGCTGCCGATGATGCTTCCGCTGAGGACACCGCTGCTGCCGATGACAGCACTTCAGACGGCCTTGAAAAGCTTGTAGTAGGCGCAACCTCCACACCTCACGGCGAGATCCTCGAGCAGGTAAGAGATGACCTTGCAGCAGCAGGCTATGACCTTGAAGTTGTTATCTTCGATGATTATGTTCTCCCCAACACATCTCTTAACGAGGGCTCCCTCGACGCTAACTACTTCCAGCACACACCCTACCTTAACAGCTTCAACGAGGCTAACGGAACAGATCTCGTAGCTGCCGCATCTATCCACTACGAGCCCTTCGGACTTTACGGAAACGGCGTTGAGTCCGTTGCAGAAACTCCCGACGGCGCAACTATCATTATCCCCGCTGACGACAGCAACGAGACAAGAGCCCTCCTCCTCCTCGAACAGGAAGGTCTTATCACACTTCCCGAGGGCGCAAATGCCGCTGACGGTGTAACAACTCTCGACATCGTTGACAACAAGGGCTACAACATCATCACCGTTCAGGCTGATACCGTTGCAGCACAGTTCGGCAACAGCGATGAAGGCTCTCTCGCAGTAATCAACGGAAACTATGCTCTTGCAGCAGGTCTTAGCATCTCCGATGCTATCGCTTCCGAGGACGCTTCCGGTGATGCGGCTCAGACCTATGCAAACATCGTTGCAGTAAGAAACGGCGATGAGAACAGCCCCAAGACCACAGCTCTTGTAAATGCTCTTAAGACCGACAAGGTAAAGCAGTATATTGAAGATACATACAACGGCGCAGTTGTAGCAATATTCTGATAAATACGATATGATATCTGCCGAGTCTGCCGAAAAAAATCGGCGGGCTCGGCAAATTTGTTTCCACGGAGAATGATATATGAAAAAGAATGTAATTTTGACCGCACTTTCTGCGGCGCTTATCTTCCTGTCGGGCTGCTCGGCTGACAAAGCCGCAGAAGAGCCTGTTTACACCTTTACCGATGCCCTTGGCAGAGAGGTGCAGGTGACAAGCTATGAAAAAACAGCCGTCCTTTCGGGAAGCCTTGCTGAAATATGGCAGCTTGCGGGGGGAGAGCTTTACGGCGTTACAAGCGATGCCTTTGACCGTCCCACGCTAGAGCTGCCTGACGATGTGAAGAATTACGGCGGCGTTCACAGCCTTTCAACGGAAAACATCATCGGTGACGGCGTTGATTTTGCCATAGTTTCGGGAACGGTTGCGGATCAGTCAGAGATAACCGATGTCCTTGACCCCGCAGGCGTTACCACAGCCGTACTTGATGTGGAAAATTTTGATGATTACCTTTCTGTGCTGAAAATATTCACCGATATAACAGGACGTGAGGATCTTTACGTTGCAAACGGCGAGAATGTCCGTGAGAAGGTCGATGAAGTCCTTGCCCGCAGTGAGGGCAGGGAAAGCCACAGTATTCTGCTGCTCAGAGCCTATTCTTCGGGCGTTAAGGCAAGGGGCAGCGACAATATGACAGGTGAGATGCTTTCACAGCTGGGCTGCGTGAATATTGCCGACAGCGACAGCTCTGTTCTTGAAGAGCTGAGTCTTGAAGCCATTGTCCGTGCAAACCCCGAATATGTTTTCGTCACCACTATGGGCGAGGACGATGAAGCCGCAAAGGCGCAGTATGAAGCCGTTCTCGGCTCAAACAAGGCGTGGGCGGAAATAGATGCTGTGAAAAACGGCAAGGTGTATTTTCTCCCCAAGGATATGTTCCATTACAAGCCCAATGAGCGCTGGGCGGAAGCTTACGAGTATTTAGAGGATATTCTTTATGAATAAGAAGATCCCTCGTGGGGGCAAGATCGCCATATGCTTGGTGCTGCTGGTATTTACAGCAGTCCTTGCCCTCTGCGCAGGCTCACGGTGGATATCGCCAAAAGAGCTTTTTATAGATCTGCTTGACGGAAACATTTCACAGGATATGCGGATAGTGCTGTACATAAGGCTGCCGAGACTTCTGGGAGCAGTGCTTGCAGGCTCGGCGCTTGCAGTGGCGGGAGCGGTGATACAGGCGGTTCTTGGAAATCCCCTTGCAGCGCCGAATATAATCGGCGTGAACTCGGGAGCGGGGCTTTTTACAGTCCTCTGCGCCGCCCTTTTTCCCGCAGTTCCATCTCTCCGCCCCGCAGCAGCATTCCTCGGAGCCCTTGCCGCCGTGATGCTCGTTTACGGCATTGCACGGAAAACGGGAGCCTCACGAATGACAATAGTTCTCACGGGAATAGGCGTGTCGAGCCTTTTGAATGCATTCATCGACACGGTGACGACCCTTTATCCCGATGTCCTCACAGGCACGGCGGCATTCAAAACAGGGGGTGTTTCGGGAGTGAATATGTCCTCCCTTTTCCCCACCTGGATATTTATACTTGTGGGACTTATCGTCTCCTTTATGCTGAGTCACGACCTTGATGTTCTCTCCCTCGGAGAGAATACCGCAGGCAGCCTTGGAATGAACGTGGGAGCTGTGAGATTTGTCTGTCTCACGGCAGCAGCGGTGCTTGCGGGAGCGGCGGTAAGCTTTTCGGGGCTCATCGGCTTTGTGGGGCTTATCGTTCCTCACATATCACGGAAAATTGCGGGCAGCTCGGAAAATACCGCCGTGCTGCCCCTGTGCGCAGTTATCGGGGCAATATTCCTGACCCTCTGCGACACGGCGGCAAGGACCCTTTTTGACCCCTATGAGATGCCCTTGGGAATAGTGGTGTCCTACATCGGCGTGCCCTTCTTCCTCTGGCTCCTTATCCGAAAAAAGGAGGCGAGACACAGTGCTTGAGCTTAAAAATGTCAGCGGCGGCTATGGCAGAAAGATCGTTGTTTCAGATGTTTCGGCAGTGTTCCCAAAAGGAAATATAACCTCTGTCATCGGCGCAAACGGCTGCGGAAAAAGTACCCTCCTCCTTATGTGCGCAGGGCTTATCCCCTGTACATCGGGCGGGATATATGCAGGGGGAGAGGATATTTCAAAAATGTCCAGAAACGCCGCTGCAAGGCGGATATCATATCTTGAACAGATGAAGAGCATCGGCAGCATATCCGTCCGCTCCCTTGTATCTCACGGGCGTTTTCCCTATCTCGGCTATCCGAGAAGATACACCCCCGAGGATATTAAAATCGTTGACAAAGCCCTTGAAATGGCAGGAGCTGCGGACATTGCCGACTGTATGATGAACGAGCTTTCGGGAGGACAGCAGCAGAAAGCTCGCATTGCAATGACCCTTGCCCAGGACACGGACATTATCCTCCTTGACGAGCCAATGACCTATCTTGATTTCAGGCACAAGCTTGAAATATCCGACCTTATCGTATCTCTCCGTGACAGCGGCAGAACGGTCATAACCGTGATGCACGACCCTGAGCTTGCCTTTAAGTTCTCCGACAGGATAGCGGTGATGAAAGAGGGACGGCTCATTGCCCTTGACACCCCCGAAAATATCGCAAAAAGCGGTGTTATGGGTGATGCTCTCGGAATAAGGGCAGCGTATTCTTCGGAAGCGGGAAGATATTTCTTTGACCGTGAGGAAAATTTTGTTAAAAAGTGAAAAAATATCATATTAATTAAGTAGGAAATGTATAAATTTTCTAAAACCTTACAAAACCTATTGACATAGTAGGATTGAAGTGCTATAATAATCTCAGTCACAAAGGTGACAGTAAAAATCCTTTTGGAGCTGAGATTATGAAGCACTTTTTTATTAGGCTGGTGAGAGCCAATTTTCGTTTCGGACGAT
Source organism: uncultured Oscillospiraceae bacterium (assembly GCA_934486875.1). Taxonomy (GTDB): domain Bacteria; phylum Bacillota; class Clostridia; order Oscillospirales; family Ruminococcaceae; genus Huintestinicola. Next base: position 54,719 of record CAKSPU010000004.1, on the reverse strand, counting down.
GTCAGTGATCTTTTTTCGGATATGTTCACATCGATCAAAATAACGAAAAGAGGTCATTTATTATGAAAAAGAATATCAGAGCCATCGCTTTATTATCCGCAGCAGTCATCGGTCTTGTTTCCTTTGCGGGCTGCTCTGACAGCTCGGACGTGGAAACTGTCACCCTTACAAATGTATCCTACGACCCCACAAGAGAGCTTTACGAAGCATACAATGAAATTTTTGCACAGCACTGGAATGAGCTTACCGGTCAGGACATTGAGATAACACAGTCCCACGGCGGCTCGGGCAAGCAGGCACTTGAAGTTGCCAACGGACTTGAAGCAGATGTTGTGACCCTCGCACTTGAATATGACGTTAACGCCGTAAGAGATGCAGGACTTATCGACGACGGCTGGGTGAGCGAGTTCCCCAACGACAGCTCACCGTACACATCTACAATAGTTTTCCTTGTAAGAAAGGGCAACCCCAAGGATATCCACGACTGGGACGATCTTATCAAGGAAGATGTGGGAATAATCACCCCCAACCCCAAGACATCGGGCGGCGCAAGGTGGAATTATCTTGCAGCCTGGGGATATGCCGAAAGAGCCTACGGCGGCGATGAAGCAAAGACCAAGGAATTTATAAAGAAGCTTTACGAAAACGTCCTTGTCCTTGATTCGGGAGCAAGAGGAGCTACCACAACCTTTGTTGAGAACGGTCAGGGAGATGTGCTCCTTGCCTGGGAAAACGAAGCGTATCTTTCCGTCAAAGACTATCCCGACGATTACGAGATGATCACCCCCAGTATAAGCATTCTTGCACAGCCCTCCGTGGCGGTGGTGGATAAGGTAGTTGACAAGAGAGGAACAAGAGATGCCGCAGAAGAGTATCTGAACTTCCTTTACTCCGACGAAGCACAGCGCATCGCAGGGGACAATTACTACAGACCGTACAATGAAGCTATCCTCAGTGAATATGCAGATGTGTTCGATCTGAATGTTGAGCTTGTGACCATTGCGGATTTCGGCGGCTGGGACGAAGCTCAGTCGAAGCATTTCGCAGACGGCGGCGTGTTCGACGAGATATACGAGGGAAAATAATTTAAAGGCAGGGCACAGGCAGTTATGAAAAGGTCAAACAAAAGAATAATCCCGGGCTTCGGGCTTTCAATGGGCGTGACCGTAACGCTCCTCAGCGTGATAGTTCTTATACCGCTTGCGTCCCTGGTCATATTCACCGCACAGCTGAGTCTTGGCGACATCATTGCGGTGATAACGAGAGACAGGGTGCTTGCAAGCTTCAGGGTAAGCTTTCTCACAGCATTCGTTGCCTCTCTTATAAATGCAGTTATGGGCGTGATACTTGCGTGGGTGCTTGTAAGATATGATTTCCCCTTCAAGCGTATCCTGGACGGAATGATAGAGCTGCCCTTTGCACTCCCCACAGCCGTTGCAGGCATCGCCCTCACATCACTCACAGCGGACAAGGGCATCATCGGAAGCTTCTTTGCAAGATTCGGCATAAAGATAGCCTACACCCGTGCGGGAATAACCGTGGCACTTGTCTTTATCGGCATTCCCTTTGTCGTAAGAGCAGTTCAGCCCGTGCTTGAAAAGCTCGACGGCTCTCTTGAAGAAGCAGCATCTACCCTCGGCGCAAGCAGGAGCAGAACATTCCGGCAGGTCATATTCCCCGAGATAATGCCTGCGGTGTTCACGGGCTTCGGACTTGCGTTCGGAAGATGTCTCGGAGAATACGGCAGCGTGGTTTTCATTGCAGGAAATCAGCCCTTTGAAACAGAGATAACTCCGCTCATAATAATGTCGGAGCTTCAGGAATATGACTATGCCAGCGCAACGGCAATTGCCCTTGTAATGCTTGCGGCATCATTTCTCATACTTTTTCTTGTAAATCTCATTCAGGTGAGAAACTCAAAAATACTCAGGGGAGGCGGCAAAGGTGCGTAAGGAATCAAAGCTTGTAAAATGGCTTCTTATCGGCATAAGCTTTCTGTTCATCTTCGTAATGCTGGTGCTGCCTCTTGTAACGGTAATAACGGAAGCATTAAAGCAGGGCTTTGCGGTATATGCCGAAGCTATAACGGATAAATACACCGTAAAGGCACTTCTCCTCACCCTTGAAGCCGCAGTCACAGCGACCGTCATAAACACTGTATTCGGACTTTTTGCGGCGTGGCTCCTGACAAAATTCCGGTTCAGAGGAAAAAAGCTCTTAGGTTCTCTTATCGACCTGCCCGTAACGGTTTCCCCCATAATCGCAGGTCTCATATTCGTCCTTACATTCGGCAGACAGAGCGCTGTATATCCTCTCCTTGAAAAGCTTGATATAAAGATAGTTTTCGCAGTTCCCGGAATTATCCTTGCAACGGTATTTGTAACATTCCCTTTCATATCGAGAGAGCTTATCCCCGTCCTTGAAGCCGAGGGAACAGACGAGGAGGAAGCGGCGGCGCTTATGGGCGCAGGGGGCTTCACCATTTTCAGAAAGATAACCTTTCCCCATATAAAATGGGCATTCCTCTACGGCGTTGTGCTCTGCGCAGCAAGAGCTATGGGAGAGTTCGGAGCGGTCTCCGTCCTTTCGGGACATCTGAGAGGAAAGACCAATACGCTTCCCCTCCACGTGGAGATACTTTTCAACGAATTTAAATATGTTCCCGCCTTTGCGGTCTCGTCCATACTTGTAATGACCGCCATAGTGATACTTGTTATAAGAAGCGTTGTGGAATACATAGGAAAGAGAGAGTCGGAGAATGTACATTGAGCTTAAAAATATCAACAAAAGCTTCGGCAGCTTCAAAGCGTCCGACAATGTGAGCTTCGGCATCGAAAAGGGAAAGCTTATCGGACTTTTAGGACCCAGCGGAAGCGGCAAGACCACCATTCTCCGAATGATAGCGGGCCTTGAAGAGCCTGACAGCGGCGATATAATCATTGACGGCAGGGTAGTGAACAACGTCCCCGCCGCCGAAAGAGGAATAGGCTTTGTGTTCCAGAGCTACGCACTTTTCCGCTATATGACCGTGTATGACAATATCGCATTCGGTCTTAAGGTGTTAAAGCAGGATAAGGAACAGATACGTGAAAGAGTGACGGAGCTTTTGAAGCTCACAGGTCTCGAGGGACTTGAAAAGCGTTTCCCGAGCCAGCTTTCGGGCGGTCAGCGCCAGAGAGTGGCATTTGCAAGAGCTCTTGCACCGAATCCGCACCTGCTGCTCCTTGACGAGCCCTTTGCCGCAATAGATGCAAAGGTAAGGCAGGAGCTTCGCAGCAGACTTAAGGATATGATAACCCAGCTTGGCATAACCAGCATTTTCGTAACTCACGATCAGGACGAAGCCATTGAGGTAGCCGATGAAATAATCATCACCAACAAGGGGCATATCGAGCAGTCGGGAACACCCGAGCAGATATACCGCTCACCCGAAACTGAATTTGCGGCGACATTTTTCGGTCAGCCTGCAATATTTGAGGATTACAGCAGCTTCCACACCTTTGACACCGTTGAGGGAGCGGACAAAGCGATCGTCCGTCCCGAATTTGTGAAGATATTCAAGAAAAGCGAGCCTCTCAAATTCAGAAGCTCCGTATCCGAGGGAGTTGTGGAGCGCACAGCATTCCGAGGAAGCAGCGTTGAGGTCACTGTCAGGGTAAACGGCGTTGTTCTTACCGCAAGACGAAGCTTTGACGAAGAAAAGATATCGGTGGGCGAAAAGGTGAATGTCTTTGTTTACCGAATGTTCGTAACATCGGGAGGAAGAGCACAGCTCCTCGAAAACAAGGCACTCACGGAAGAATCCGTATTTATCTAAGTAAGGAGATCGGTAATTATGAAATTCAATACGGCACTCCTGCATAACGGCTTCGGGGAGGAAAAAGCCACAGGCTCCACCCTTTCCCCCATATATCAGACCGGTGCATTCGCCCAGGGATCGGCAGAAAAGCTTGAAGCGGTCTTTAACAACAAGGCTGCTGGCTTTGCATACACAAGGATAAGCAATCCCACGGTGGATTCCTTTGAAAGACGTGCAGCGGCAATGGAAAAGGGCATCGGCGCAATAGCCTGTTCATCTGGAATGGCAGCGGTAACGATGTCGCTTCTCAATATCCTTGAAGCGGGTGACGAGATAATCGCAGGCTCAGCACTTTTCGGCGGCACGATAGATCTTTTCGGAGACCTTGAAGCCTTTGGTGTAAAAACAGTCTTTGCCGATGAGGTAACGGCTGAAAGCGTTGAAAGGCTTGCAACGGATAAGACCAAGGCAGTGTTTACCGAGCTTATCGGAAACCCCAAGCTCAATGTTACCGATATAAAGGCAGTTGCCGATGCGGCGCACGCCCACGGCTTCCCCCTCATAATCGACAGCACCACAGCAACACCCTATCTTGTAAATCCCTTTGAATACGGTGCCGATATCATCGTTCACTCTTCATCGAAATACATAAACGGCAGCGGAAACGCCATAAGCGGCGTGATAATCGACAGCGGCAGCTTCAAGTGGGATCCCGAGCGCTACAGGGGCTTTGCCGAATACAAAAAATTCGGAAAATTTGCCTACCTTGCAAAGCTCAGAAACGGCATATGGAGAAATATCGGAGCCTGCCTCTCACCGATGAATGCGTTTATGAACTCAATAGGACTTGAAACTCTGGGACTCAGAATGGAGCGCCTTTGCAGCAATGCCAAAAAGCTTGCGGAGTTTTTCGAGGAGGACGGCAGAGTGACCGTCAACTATCCCGCACTTAAGTCAAGCCCCTATTATGACCTCACCGAAAGGGAGCTTGGCGGAAAGGGCGGCGCAATAATAACTATCCGTGCAGGCAGCAAGGAAAGGGCATTCAGCCTCATAAATAATCTCAAATATGCCTGTATAGCAACGAATATCGGCGACGTGAGAACTCTTGTTATCCACCCCGCCAGCACCATTTACACCCACAGCACCGAAGCCCAGAAGGTAAACGCAGGTGTTTATGATGACAGTATCCGTATAAGCGTGGGCATTGAGGATATCGAAGATCTTACCGAAGATTTCAGACAGGCACTTGACAAAGCTTTTGATGCTGATTTATAATTGGTCTGAGATTTTTATAACTAAACCGAAAGGACGAATAAAGATATGGCAGCAGATTATGCAGCTCTTAAAAAGGGCGGATTTATGAGGCAGAAGCAGAAGAACAATTTCTCCCTGAGACTTCGTGTCGTCGGAGGAAACCTGACCTCCGTGCAGCTTGCTAAAATAGCGGAGGTAGCCGAGAAATTCGGTGACGGTCACGTTCATCTGACCTCCCGCCAGAGCGTTGAGATACCCTTTATCAAGCTTGATGATATCGACGAGGTAAAGGCAGCTCTCGGGGAGGGCGGCGTTGAGCCGGGCGTGTGCGGACCGAGAGTAAGAACGATAACCGCCTGTCAGGGCGCTGGGATATGCCCCTCAGGCTGCATAGATACATATTCCCTTGCAAAGGAGCTTGACGACAGATACTTCGCAAGAGAGCTTCCCCACAAGTTCAAATTCGGCATTACAGGCTGTCAGAACAACTGTCTTAAATCCGAGGAAAACGATCTTGGAATAAAGGGCGGCATAAAGGTAAAATGGCGTGAGAGCGACTGCATCGGCTGCGGCGTGTGCGAAAAAGCCTGCCGCTCGGGAGCAGTAAAGATAGAAAACGGCAAGGTCATCGTTGATGAAGCAAAGTGCAACTTCTGCGGAAGATGCTTCAAGGCCTGTCCTACAGAAGCGTGGGACACCGTTCACGGCTACATAGTTTCCTTCGGCGGACTTTTCGGAAACAGCATCAGCAAAGGTGAAGCTATTATCCCGTTCATCGAGGACAAGGAAAAGCTTATGAAGATATGTGATGCGGCAATAGAGTTCTTTGCTGAAAATGCAAAGGCAGGCGAGCGCTTCAAGTTCACTCTGGACAGAGTGGGCAGAGACAAATTTGAAAAGAAAATTATGGAGGTTTACAATGGCTGAGATAGAATTTGAAATCGACGATAATGTTGATATAACCGATGTTGTGTGCCCAACCACATTCGTAAAGGCAAAGGTGGCGCTTGAAGAGCTTGACGACGGACAGATACTTGCGGTAAAGATGAATGACGGCGAGCCTGTCCGGAACGTGCCCAGAAGCATCAAGGAAGAGGGTCACAGGATACTGAAGCTCATAAACAACGAGGACGGCACATTCACACTCATCGTAAAAAAGGTGGGTGACTGATATGGCAGTGAGAGTAAGCGGCGACACATTTGAAGCCGAGGTATTAAAGGCTGAGGGCGCAGTTGTTGCGGATTTTTACTCTGACAGCTGCATTCCCTGCAAAAGGCTCTCACCCGTTCTTGCAGACATCGAGGACGAGCTTGGTGACAAGATAAAGCTTGTGAAGATAAACATAAATTTTGATGCGGCACTTGCCGAAAAATACGGCGTAATGTCCGTTCCCACCCTCCTTTTTATAAAGGGCGGCGAGGAAAAGTCAAGGCTCACAGGCGCAGTAAAAAAAGCGGATATCATTTCTGAGATCGAAAAATTATAACAGTAAGGAGAATATCACTATGAAGATCACAGTTGCAGGCGAAAAGAAAGAGGTAAAGGACGGTCTTACCGTTGCACAGCTCGTTGTTGACGAAAAGGTAGAGACCCCCGAGTATGTTACCGTAACTATCAACGATGAATTTGTTGAGAGCGGCGCATTTGAGTCCACCGTTTTAAAGGACGGCGACAGCGTTGAATTTCTGTATTTTATGGGTGGCGGTTCACTCTGATTCAAAGTGCTTATAACTTACGGAAAGGATATGTGAACAATGGCATTTACAAATGAACAGCTTGAAAGATATTCAAGACACATCATACTCAAGGAAGTCGGCGCAAAGGGACAGAAGAAGCTCCTCAACGCCAAGGTGCTCATAATCGGTGCAGGCGGTCTTGGCGCACCTGCGGCGATGTATCTTGCGGCAGCAGGCGTGGGAACTATCGGTATCGCTGATGCGGACGAGGTAGACCTCTCCAATCTCCAGCGTCAGATAATCCACTCCACCGCCGATATCGGCAAGGCAAAGGTGCAGTCCGCCAAGGAGACAATGGAAGCGATAAACCCCGATGTCACCGTTAAGACCTACCGCACCTTTGTTACCAGTGAGAACATAAACGAGCTTATCGCAGACTATGATTTCATTATCGACGGAACCGATAATTTCCCTGCAAAGTTCCTCATAAACGATGCCTGCGTAATGGCGAAGAAGCCTTTCTCCCACGCAGGAATAATCCGCTTCAAGGGTCAGCTTATGACCTATGTTCCGGGACAGGGACCCTGCTACCGCTGCGTATTCAAGAATCCTCCCCCGAAGGACGCTGTTCCCACCTGCAAGCAGGCAGGCGTTATCGGTGCAATGGGCGGCGTTATCGGCAGCTTGCAGGCAATGGAAGCTATCAAGTACATCATCGGTCAGGGCGAGCTTCTCACAGGCTACCTCCTCACCTATGACGCACTTACAATGGAGTTCAGAAAGATAAAGCTCCCCACAGACACATCAAAATGCGCAGTCTGCGGCGACCACCCCACCATCACCGAGCTTATCGACTACGAGCAGCACGAGTGCGACGATGTTCATCTTACAAATGAGGAATGAAATCTTATGGTTAAACTGAAAAAAGCTGATTTTGATAAGATACTCAGACACGCCGAGAGCGTTCTCCCCGAGGAAGCCTGCGGACTTATCGCAGGGGAGATCACTCCCGACGGCAAGGAGATAAAAAAGGTATATCTCCTTACAAATACCGACCATTCCAACGAGCATTTTTCCCTTGACCCAAAGGAGCAGCTTGCGGCGGTAAAGGATATGCGTGCAAACGGACTTGTTCCTCTGGGCAACTGGCATTCTCACCCCGAATCCCCCTCACGACCCTCCGACGAGGACAAGCGCCTTGCCTATGACAGCAAGGCAAGCTATCTTATCCTTTCCCTTATGGACAGAGCAGCTCCCGTCCTCAATTCCTTCAAGATAACAGGGGATATTGCGGAAAATGAGGGTATAATAATCGAAGATTGATTTATACGGGGAATGATGTCAATGATATATGATACCATAATAGTAGGCAGCGGAGCGGCAGGACTTTCTGCGGCGGTATATGCAGCCCGTGCGGAGCTTAAATTCATCGTTATCGAGAAAATTTATATGGGCACGGGTCAGATAGCCGAAAGCGAGCGTGTGGATAATTACCTTGGACTTTACGGCGAGAACGGCTTTGACCTTGGCGAGAAATTCCGCAGTCACGCCGAAGCTCTGGGGACCGAATTTATCGAGGGCGATGTTAAAAAAATCGTTCCCGAAAACGGCATATATAGGCTCATCACCGATGAAGCGGAATATGAAGCAAAAACGGTGATATACGCCGCAGGAGCGTCTCACAGAAAGCTTGGCATAAAGGGCGAGGAAGAGCTTGCGGGCAGGGGAGTTTCCTACTGCGCAGTATGCGACGGAGCCTTTTACAAGGGAAAGACCGTTGCCGTCATAGGCGGCGGCGATACCGCCCTCGGTGAAGCCCTTTACCTTTCGGACATTGCCGAAAAGGTGTACCTTATCCACCGCAGAGATGAGTTCCGTGGAAACAGATCCCTTTGCAGCCGTGTTGCCGCAAAGGAGAATATCGAAACGGTAATGAGCGCAGTGCCCGAAGAAATAACAGGCGAGAGCCATGTTGACGGCATTGTGGTATCAATTGACGGCAATGTGAAAAAGCTTGATACAGACGGCGTTTTCGTAGCCGTGGGAACAGCCCCCGCATCATCGCCCCTTGACGGTGTTGTAAAAATGAACGACGGCGGCTATATCGTGGCAGGGGAGGACTGCATCACCTCCGACAAGGGCATTTTCGCCGCAGGAGATGTCCGTGAAAAGCCCCTGAGACAGGTCATAACCGCAGCAGCCGACGGCGCAAACAGTGTTTACTTTGCTGAAAAATATCTGAGAGAAACAGGGAGGGCAGAGCAGTGAAATATGAAAAGCTGACCACCGATCTGCTTATAATCGGCGGCGGAACGGCAGGCTGTCAGGCAGCCATAACCGCCCGTGAAAGCTCCGATATAAAAATACTCATCTGCGAAAAGGCACATATCAAACGAAGCGGCTGTCTTGCAGCGGGAGTGAATGCCCTCAATGCCTACATTACCGAGGGACACACCCCAAAAGACTATGTCGAATATGCCAGAAAGGACGCAGACGGGATAGTTCGTGACGACCTGCTTTATTCAATGTCCGAGCGGCTCAACAAGGTCACAAAGCAGCTTGAGAATATGGGACTTGTTATCCTCAAGGACGAAAACGGAAAATACGTAGCCCGTGGGAACCGAAACATCAAGATAAACGGCGAGAACATCAAGCCCATCCTTGCGGCGGCGGTTGAAAAGCTCCCCGATGTAACGGTGCTCAACAGAGTGAACGTCATCGATATTTCCGTTACCGATAACAAAATAAACGGCGCATTCGCCATTGGTATTGAGAATGATACATTCTATGCCATCGAAGCCAAAGCCGTTATGATAGCCACAGGCGGAGCGGCAGGACTTTACCGTCCCAATAACCCCGGATTTTCCCGCCATAAAATGTGGTATCCCCCCTTCAACACAGGTGCAGGCTACGCAATGGGCATAAAGCACGGCGCAGAGATGACCTCCCTTGAAATGCGCTTTATCGCCCTGCGATGCAAGGATACCATAGCTCCCACAGGAACTCTTGCACAGGGCGCAGGTGCAAAGCAGATAAATTCTCTCGGCGAGGTCTATGAAACAAAATACGGTCTCACCACCTCCGAACGTGTTTACGGAACAGTAAACGAAAATCTGGAGGGCAGAGGTCCCTGCTACCTTAAGACTGAGGGCATTTCCCCCGAAAAGGAAAAATCCCTTATCAATGCCTACCTCAATATGGCACCCTCTCAGACTGTAAAGTGGATAGAGAGCGGAAAGAAAATTTCCGAGCAGAATGTTGAGATAGAGGGTACAGAGCCCTACATAGTGGGCGGTCATACCGCCTGCGGATACTGGGTGGATACAGACCGTGCCACCACAATAAGCGGACTTTTCGCCGCAGGAGATGTGGCAGGGGGCTGTCCTCAGAAATATGTCACAGGCGCACTTGCCGAGGGGGAGATAGCAGCCCTCTCCGCACTGAGATATATCTCTGAGAATAAGTCCACACCCATTCCCGAAGCCGAGATAAAGGCGCATATCTCCGAGACCGAAGGCTTCCTCGGAGAGAACAGAAGCGTTTATTCCACCGAGCAGCTTGAAGAAGCGATGCAGACCGCAATGGACGCATATGCAGGCGGCATAAAGACCAATTACCGGTTCAACGAAAAGCAGCTGGACATAGCGGATATGAAGATACGCCGGATAGAAAAACTGTCCGACTCTCTACACGCCGATGATTTTCAGGAACTTATGTACATCTATGAGCTGAGGGAGCGCCTTACGGTATGCCGAAGCGTTATCGCACATCTGAAAGCCCGCCACGAAACAAGGTGGCACTGCTTTGCGGAAAATCTCGACTATCCCGAAAAGGACGACAAAAACTGGAGAAAATATGTCAATTCCCGCCTTGAAAACGGTGAGATAAAAATAATTCTCAGAGAGCTTACGGAGGAGGGACAGAGAGCTTATGAGCATAGCCATAAATAAGAGCAAATGCATAGGCTGCGGCAAATGTCGGAATGTATGTCCCGGAACTCTCATAAAGCTTGATGATTCGGGCAAAGCCTATATAAAATATCCCAAGGACTGCTGGGGCTGCACCTCCTGCATAAAGGAATGTCCCGTTTACGCCATAAGCTTTTTTCTCGGCGCAGATATGGGCGGCTGCGGCAGTATGGTGCATACCGAAAAGCGTGACGGACTTCTCCGCTGGGTCATAGAAAGCCCCGACGGAAATGTCACGAATATCGACATCGACCCCAAGGAGTCGAATAAATACTAAGAATGTGCGGTCATAATTGACAGCTGTTTCTGATTTTTCAAAATAAGAAAGGCAGGTAATAAGCGTGAGTGATCTTTCTCATCTCGACGAGCTTGAAGCTGAGGCTATATATATAATCCGAGAGGTTGCGGCTGAGTGCGAAAAGCCCGTAATGCTCTACTCCATCGGAAAGGACAGCTCCGTAATGCTTCATCTTGCGATGAAAGCGTTCTATCCCGAAAAGCCCCCCTTCCCATTCCTCCACGTAAATACCACGTGGAAGTTCAGGGAAATGATAGATTTCCGTGACAAGACCGCAAAGAAGCTCGGCATTGAAATGATCGAGTACATAAACGAGGACGGCGTAAAGCAGGGCATAAATCCCTTTGACCACGGCTCCGCATACACCGACATTATGAAAACTCAGGCACTCAAGCAGGCTCTGAACAAATACGGCTTCACCGCAGCATTCGGCGGCGGCAGACGTGATGAGGAAAAGTCCCGTGCCAAGGAGAGGATATTCTCATTCAGAAATGCGGCACACGCCTGGGATCCCAAAAATCAGCGACCCGAAATGTGGAAGCTCTACAACCCCAGGATAAACAAGGGCGAGAGCATTCGTGTATTCCCCATTTCCAACTGGACTGAAATGGATATCTGGCAGTACATAAAGCGTGAGAATATCGACATCGTGCCCCTTTATTTCGCAGCGGAGCGCCCCGTAGTCGAGCGTGACGGCAATCTTATAATGGTGGACGATGACCGCTTCCCCCTTAAGGAGGGCGAAGTGCCTCAGATGAAGTCAGTCCGTTTCAGAACGCTGGGCTGCTATCCGCTCACAGGCGGCGTGGAATCCACCGCCCATACTCTTGATGAGATAATTGCTGAGACCCTCAGTGCAGTATCCTCTGAGCGAACATCGAGAGTTATCGACAACGAAGCGGCAGGAAGTATGGAACGCCGTAAAAGGGAGGGCTATTTTTAATGAAAGGCTTACTTAAATTTATCACCTGCGGAAGCGTAGATGACGGAAAATCAACGCTTATCGGACATATCCTCTACGACTCAAAGCTCCTCTATGCCGATCAGGAAAAGGCGCTGGAGCTGGACAGCAAGGTGGGCAGCAGAAGCGGAAAGATAGACTATTCCCTTCTCCTTGACGGACTTATGGCAGAGCGTGAGCAGGGCATCACCATAGACGTTGCCTACAGATATTTCACCACCGACAACCGCAGCTTTATCGTTGCCGACACTCCGGGTCACGAGGAATACACCCGTAATATGGCAGTAGGCGCATCATTTGCCGACCTCGCCGTTATCCTGGTAGATGCATCTCAGGGCGTGCTTGTCCAGACAAGACGACACGCAAGGATATGCAGCCTTATGGGCATCAAATATTTCGTTTTCGCCGTAAACAAAATGGACCTTGTTGACTACAGCGAAGCAAGATTCAAGGAGATCGAAAAGCAGATATCCGAGCTTACATCGGAGCTTTCCCTTGAAAATATCCGGATAATACCCCTCTCCGCCACCGAGGGCGACAACGTAACAAAGCGCTCCGACAATATCAGCTGGTACAATGGCCCCGCACTTCTTGAATATCTTGAAAACGCAGACATCTCCGCCGACGATGAGCAGGGCTTTTATATGCCCGTTCAGAGAGTGTGCCGCCCCGACCGCACATTCAGAGGCTTTCAGGGACAGATCGAATCGAGCAGCATAAGCGTGGGCGATGTTATAACCGCCCTCCCCAGCGGCGAAAAGGCAGCCGTTAAGGGCATTCTTGTCACCGATAAGCAGTCTGATACCGCACACAAGGGTCAGCCCGTGACAATTTCCCTTGATAAGGAAGTGGACGTGTCCCGTGGCTGCGTCCTCATAAAGGACACCGACATCGGCGTTTACAAGCGCATCAAGGCATCAGTCCTCTGGATGGACGATGAAGACCTTGTTATCGGCAAGGACTATCTTGTAAAGCTTGGCACAAAGACTATCCCCGGAATACTCACAGGCATCGACTACGCCGTTGACGTGAATACAGGCGAGCATATAAAGACCGATAAGCTCAGCAAAAACGGCATCGCCCTCTGCGATATCCTCCTCACCGACGCAATTGTGGCAGATAAGTTCAAGTCCCATAAGACCCTTGGCGAGCTTATACTTATCGACCGTGTAACCAATATGACCTCCGCCTGCGGAGTAGTCGAGGAGCTCAGTGAAAAGGGCGGCACATCGGCAGACAAGGCATCATTTGTCTATGGCGACCTTACCGCAAGAGGAGACATTTTCGAGGAATTTTACTACGACACAAGCAGTCTTAACGTCCTGAAATATCAGCCCGTAAAGACAGCTTATACAGTAGGGGACGAGATACCCGTATCGGGCGAGAGCTATACATACCCCGATAGCTTCGACATCATCGTGCTGAGAGACAGCGTGGCTGTAAAGGTGCGTGACAGAAAGATAACCGAAATTCTCCCCGCATCGGACTATTCCTACAGCGGCGTGCCCGTGATAAACGGCAGAGGCTTCGGCGTAAATGCGTCCTCCGACAGCGAAGTAAAGCAGTTCCTTAAGGAATATGCCGAGACAGATGAAAAGGATCAGAGCGGCTTCTTTGAAAAATGGGTGCGCTTTGACAAGTACAGAAAGGTAATCGTAAAATCGGGAAAATAAACTGAGGTGAAAGCAATGCTCGTCACAACAAAGGGAAGATATGCTTTGCAGGTAATGATAGACCTTGCCGAGCATTACAGCAGCAAATGCATACCCGTAAAGGACATAGCGGGGAGACAGAAGCTGTCTGTGAAATATCTTGAACAGATAATGCCTGTGCTCACAAAGGGAGACCTTGTGTTCGGAGTCCACGGAAAGAACGGCGGATACCGACTCAAAAGGCCCCCCGAGAGCTACAATGTGGGCGAGATACTGCGCATAGCCGAGGGCGACCTTGTCCCCGTTTCATCAATGAGGGAAAGCGGAGAGACCGACGGCACACAGCCCGATGACAGCAGGACAATGAAGATGTGGCAGGATTTCTACAAAATGACCAACGATTATTTCGACGGCATCACCATTGCAAGCCTTATCCAAAGCGGCACCGATTATGATTATGTGATATAATAAAGATCCCCGTCAGCGGTTTGCCGACGGGGATCTTGCTGTATAAATGCGAGCAAAGTTTTATTGACTGAATTTATTTATACTCTCTCAGATTGTATATTTATTGAACAAACGTGTTTGTTATCATACTCATTTTCTTCTTCATTTAAATAGCATAAAAATTCTATTCTGTATATTATATCTTTATCATAGAATTTATATGCGCAGCTATTTGTAGCATTAGTATGTGCATTTGGTTCTCCAAATGTCTTTATTACCTTATCAAATGAACTATCAAATCCAATACCATTTATGATATTGAATTTCAAATCAGCTTTTTCAAAGTTTTCATAATTAAATAAACTTGAAAATTTATATATTTTTGATGACAGGTGATCTCCGTTATAATCATTTTCCGAAATGGCAGCCTGAAATAATTTTTCATCTTTATATTTTATATCAAAAAACACCCCGCCCATATTCTCTATACATTTTTCAGGGGTAGAATAAAGCTCAGAAAAAGCCATTTCGCAAGTGAAATTGTCATTCAAAGCCAAAATATCTTCAAGCGTTGTGGGCATAGAAAGTGTTTTCCCATCAATTTGGAGCATATTAAGCAAATCGTCCATAGACAGGTTTGGAGGGAGACAAAAATCATTTTTCTGATTAGCTCCATTTAGATCTTGAACAGCGGCTGTCTTTGGTTCAGCCAAAGATATTTTTACTTCTGTCGATTCATTTGTTGGGTCATTTTGTCCACAGCCTGAAAACGAAGTTCCGATTACTGCCGACAGCAAAGCTATTGCCATAATCTTTTTTCTCATTATATTTCCACCAACCTCAAAAAGCTCCACCCTAAAGTATTTATTATGCATAAATTATATCATTATAATGTTTCTAAAGTGTATATTTAATATTTCCAAATCTATAAAAATAAGACAATCTATAAAAGCATCACCCGTCAGATGAAACCCACCTGACGGGTGATGCCGTTATTTTTTTATTGGAAGTTGTTGATATTATTCCTTTACCGAGCCGTTAACAAGACCTGCATAGATCTGCTTCTGGAGAGCAAGGAAAATGATGAGCGTAGGAATGATACAGATAACGATACCTGCAAAGATTATCTCCCACTTAGCACCGTAAGGACCCATAAAGCGGTAAAGCGATGTGGATACCACCGACAGCTCTTCGCTGGGCATATAAAGCTGAGGGGTGTAGAAGTCGTTGTAAATGCTGATGACCTTGATTATAAGGACAGTCGCAATTGCAGGACGAAGCAGGGGAAGAATGATCTTGAAGAAAACCGTGAAGTAGTTTGCACCGTCAATGATAGCGCTCTCATCGAGAGAATAGGAGATATTATCCAGAAACTGCATAAAGATGTAAATGGAGATAATATCAGTGCCGATGTAGAGGATAATGGGAGCCGCCATAGTGCCCACAAGACCGAAGCTGTTCATTATGCGGTAAACAGTTACCTGCATTGAAATAGCAGGGAAAAGTGTAGCAAGGAGGAACGCAGCCTTCAGAATTTTGCCGAAAACAGTCTTGAAACGCTGGAGAACATAAGCGGTCATTGTACCCGTGATGATAGTGCCTGTGCAGGAAATAAGAATGATTATCGCAGTATTTCTCAGACCGAGGAGCACCTTGCCGTCAATGAAAGCGGTCTTGTAGTTTGACCATTCAAACTCAGTGGGAAGAGCGAAAACATTGGAGGAAAGGAACTCGGTGTTGTTCTTGAGAGAGCCGAGAAAAACAACGATAAGTGGGATAAAAACGATAAGGCAGGCAAACACGAGAATAAAATATTTTAAGAAAGTAAAGAGCTTTGCAGTAAAATTACCGGTTTCTCTCTTGATAGCTTCTGCTGCCATATTACTTATCCTCCTTGAAAACAAGCTTCTGGATTATCGTTACCACCACGATTATCAAAAACAGCACCACAGCCATAGCCGAAGCAAGTCCGACCTTCTGGAACTTGAACGCCGTTTCTGTTGTCTGGATAACGAATGTGCTGGAGCCGAAGCGTCCGCCTGTGATGATAAAGGGAATTTCGTAAACGCTGATAGCGCCCTTGACCGCAAGTATCATCTGTAAAAGGATAATGGGTCTGATGCTGGGAGCGATGATGTATCTGAATACCTGGAAGCGGTTAGCGCCGTCAAGCTCAGCAGCCTCATAGATGTCAGGAGAAACGGACTGGATAGCGCCGATGAACATAACAAGGTCAAAACCGATGTATCTCCATATTGAAACAAACACGAGACAGATGTTTACAAGTCCCTCAGTGGAAAGGAACTTCACAGGGTCGCCGCCAAGGAGCGTGATTATAGAGTTCAGAGTACCGTCAGTGTTGGTGATACCATCGCCCTTCTGGAAAAACCTGCGGAAGATAAGAGCCACCGCAACCGTATTTATCATATACGGGAAAAAGAGAACGCCCTTGAAGAAATTAGAAAATCTGATCTTAGAACAGAGGATTGTCGCAAGGAAAAGTGCCAGTCCGAGCTGGATAAAGGAGCCGAAAAGATAGTAGATGCTGTTTTTGAAAGCAGCAAAATATTCGGGAGTTTCAAAAACTGTCTTGTAGTTCTGAAGACCCACATACTTAACGTCAACACCGAACTGATCTCTTTCCTCGAAGCTGAATTTTACCATTTCAGCCGCAGGAATGTAGGTGAAAATAACGAGAAGCACAGTGGGGATAAGCAGGAAAAGGCATACCGTGACCATTTTGTCTATATATGATCTTGACAGTCTGCCGTTTATAGGTTTAGGGGTTTTTACGGATTTGGTAGTCAAAGCATATCCCTCGTTTTCGGGTAGAATGTATTTATGGTTTAATACTAATAACCAATTGTTCTATAGATAAAGCCGACAGATGAAATAATCCCAGTCAAGGAAAGCGACCGCAGGCGGGCTTTGCGCCCGGCAAGGAAGCTTGACGCAGAATGGGCTTATTTCAGCCGAGGATTTGTCTATAGGTTAATTGGTTATTAGTATAAATTGCTGAGTATAAAGATACCGTATCATTCTGCGGCGTGAAGATGCACCGCAGAAGAATACAGTACGTGGAGAGAAAGAAAAATTAAAGAGGATTGGTAAAAGTTAATCAGCCGAGGATCTCGTCTCTGGAAGCAGCCCAGGCAGTGTTAACGTCAGCAGCGATCTTGTCATACTCGTCTCTGCCCTTGCCGTTGAAAGCAGCCTCAGCCATTCTGAACTTGAAGTTTGTGGAAGCATCGCCCCAGGGATCAACTTCGGAAGCCTTAGCGATCTCGTCCCACTTGCCGATAAGGTCAGCAGGTGTGGGGTTCTCAACGAAGAGCTGAACGCCCAGCTCGTCGAAGGAAGAAAGTGTCTCAGGCATTGCGGCACCCTTAAGACCGGAAATTTCGCCCTCGTTCTGAGCAAAGCCGGAATCTGTGCAGAACCACTCAGCATAAGCCATAGCAGCGTCGAGGTTTGCGGAGTTCTTGTTAACGCTCATCATATAGTCGTTGGAAGAAACGGAGTAGATCTTGCCGTCAATGCTGTTGGGGAAAGGCATATATCCAACATCAGCAGGATCGGTGCCAACCTGCTCAGCAGCCTCTTGGAACTGGCTGATAGCCCAGGAACCGAGGACCATAGTAGCGATCTTGCCCTGTGCGAAAGCGGGCTTGCAGCCTTCCCAGTCAGTTGTCATAGGATCTTCCTCGTGGAGGGAAGGATCAGCGTAGATGTCAAAGAGTGTGCCGTAAACAGCGTCATAAGGGCTGCCTGCGGAGAAGAGGTCATTCTTCTCAGTGAGAAGCTTGGTGTTGTAATCGGGATCTCCGGAAGCACCAACTACGAGGGACTGCCACTGAGTGATGCACCAGCCTGCGTTGTAGTTTGTGTAGTAGGGGATAGCATCAGTGTTTTCCTTGATCTGCTTGAGGCAGTTAAGGAACTCTTCTGTAGTAGTGGGAAGAGAAGTGATGCCTGCGTCAGCCCATACCTTCTTGTTGTAGAGGATACCGGAAGCAGTACCGCCTGTAGGAAGTGCATAGACCTGACCGTCAACGCTGTAGTTTTCGAGCCAGTAGTACTTCTGGGAAAGCTCATCATATGAACCGAAGGAAGCGAAGAAGTTAGGAAGGTCAGCCTGCTTAAGAGCCTGAGGAGTCATAACAACGTCGCCGTAGTTATCGGACTGCATCATTGTAGCGATGTCATCAGCATAGTTTGTGAAGGACTGATACTCAACAGTTACATTAGGATAAAGAGCGTTGAAGCCCTCAGTGAGCTTAGCCATTGTGCCGTCCTGATCCCTGTCGGTACGGTGGTGGAGAACCTTGATGGTTCCGCTGAGACCGTCGTTTGAAGCAGGAGCCTGGGTGTCGCCGCCCTCAGCATTGCCTGCATCGGCAGCAGCAGTAGTGTCGCCGCCCTGAGCAGCAGTAGTGTCTCCGCTGTTGTCGGAAGAGCCGCCGCAAGCGGTAAGAACTGTACCTGCCATTACGAGTGCGGCGCACATAGCCGCAGTTCTTTTAAGCTTTGTGTTCATTGTTAATGACCTCCATTAATCATTAATTTTCAGCATTGATGTGTTATTCATTGCCTGTGTTTTCTGCGATAAGTCAATTATATTTGTTTCCCGCCCAAAGTCAAGGAAAAAAGTAAATAGCGGCAATTCGTACAGTAGGGTTTTGTTAGCTTTGTTAATTTTTCACAATTTTCAAAAAGCTATCACAAATCTTTGTCTATCGTGACAATTACACTGCATATAGCTTGTGCAATTTATCTGAAATTATTAACTGCGTTTATAAAAAATTAATTGTAAGAAAAAATTAGAAAACGTTTGCAGAATACAATTATTATATTAAGAAATATATGCGTTACAAAATATTAAGAATACAAGACTAAATTACCTTTAAAATAAAGCTAACAGAATACAAAAATCAATCTTTTTAGCCTGAATCGGAACCGATTAATTAAGTTAAAAATAAAGCTTGAAAAAGCTTATGATATATGCTAAAATTAGCTTGAACGTTATCTTTATTGTTATCTTGAATGCAGGAGTTGAACAGCTTGGCAAAAAAAGTTACAATGCGTGATATAGCCGCAAAGCTCGGCATAAGCGTGGTGTCCGTGTCCAAAGCCTTTTCGGGTCAGCGGGGAGTTAGCCCGGAGCTCAGGAGAAAGATCCTCAAGACCGCCGAAACAATGGGCTACAAATACGGAACGGAAGTGAAAAAGAAAAAGACACTCAGCGGAAATATCGGTATAATCGTGGCGGAAAGATATATGTCCGAAAATTCTTTTTACTTTAAGTTTATGCGCGGCATATCCACAGCCCTCCAGCAGAAGCGGCACTACGCCTTTTTCCACACCCTCACCTCTGCAAATGAGGAAAAAGCGGTGCTTCCCGACATTTTCTTTCACCAGCGTGTCGACGGCATAATAATCCTCGGTCAGATAGCCGACAAATATATCAGAGCTGTCCTTGATACAGGTATCCCCGTGGTGTTCCTCGATTTCTACAATCAGCTCACCGCCGAGAGCTGCGTGGTGGGCGACAGCTTCTACGCTGCCTATGAGCTTACGAATTATCTTATCGACAACGGACACCGTGAAATAGCCTTTGTGGGCAATATCCACGCCACCAGCAGTATTCAGGACAGATATCTTGGCTATGCCAAATCCCTCATTGAGCATAATATCCGTCCTTCCGAATACTATCTTATAAGCGATCGAAAAGCGGACACAGGCGAGTTTATCCCCTTGGAGCTTCCCGTGATTATGCCCACCGCATTTGTCTGCAACTGTGATGAAGCCGCAGGCAGACTTATGGCAGTGCTTTCGGAAAAGGGCTACCGTGTCCCCGAGGACATTTCCGTAACAGGCTTTGATAATTCTGTCTACAGCAGCATCACCGTCCCGAACATAACCACCTTTGAGGTAAATACGGAAAAGATGTCAGCCATAGCCGTAGAAGCCCTCCTTTCCAAAATAAACACCCCCTCCGAGAACATCGGAATGATACAGGTCAAGGGCAGGATAGTTTTCAAGGACTCCGTTGCATCTTTGAATTTCAAGTAAAAAAGCACCGCAGAACAATTCTGAAATGAACCGTTCTGCGGTGTGCTTTTATGTCATTTTGATATCAGAACATCTTTTTTGCCGTCCTCCTTGTATTTTTTAACAAGCCCCTGTATCATTCCCGAAACATATTCAATGCTGTCGGAGCAGTCGTGCCGCAGCCATTCGCCTATCAGCGCCATTATCCCGTGAATGTAAAAAACCATTATATAGCCCCTGTCCCTCTCGGGAACGCCGAATCTTTTAAATATCGGCATAATAATGTGCCGCATCATCTTTTCGTAGCTTTCGTTAAGCCGAAGCGTCTCAGCATTTTCAAGGAATGTTCCGAAAAGTCTTCTGTTGTCCCTTATGTACGTAAGATAAGGGGTAAGATACTGCGGCGTAATGAGATAAAGCTCCTCAATGGGGCAGGTGTTCAGCTTTGTGATGAACTCACCCGAATCGGTTTTTATATGGCTTAAAAAATCGTTTATCATCTGTTCGGCACTTTCCGTCAGAAGATCACCGATATTTTCGTAATGGAGATAAAAGGTAGAGCGGTTTACACCTGCCTTTTCGCAAATTTCCTTTACAGTGATGAACGGCAGGTCTTTTTTATCAAGAAGCTCCAGAAAAGCCCTGTCCATTTTCACCGCTGTGCTGAAATATCTGCTTTCCGACTTATTCATTTTCCGAAGCCCTCTTTCCTTTAATAAGCATAAGAACCGCCGTGATTATAACAATGCCGTAAATGACCCCGCCCGTGATACCGTTCATCATTGTACGAAAGCTGTCCGACTTCTCCGAAAACTTTGATATCATAGCTGTCTGAAGTCCCAGCACTGACATCATAGCCGAAACGAAGCTTATGACCTTTGCCGCCGACAGTACAGGACTGCCCGCCCTGCGGTATTTCACCATATTCGCCACCGAAATTATCATCGTGTAAAAGGTAAACATCGCAGAAAGATATATCACATATTCGGAATATGATACGCTTGTGTCCGTCCGTATCATCAGCAATATCATACCGCCCATAGGAATATTCAGCCCGAACAGCATATAAGCACAGATGCGGTAAAATCGGTACTCATACTCATAGTCTTTCCCGTCCCGCCGCCTGTAGCCGTATATGAGCACAGCCCTCATACACCCCAGCACCATATGATAAACAGCCATAGAAATAAACCATACCGACGAGTACATTATCCCCGTTACCGTGCGGAAAGCGACATAAAGGAAATTCACCGCCATACCCTGATAAATGCCCACGCCGCCCCGAAAATGCATATCGTCCATATATCTGCGAACAGCTTTGTTTGACATTATACTGACAATGAGGGGAGAACTTTTTATTCTTTCCCGAAGCTTTTTTCGCCCTCTTATCACTGTTGTAATGATAATAAAAAGAGAGTACGCCGACATACAATAAACTTTGTATGCCGCCGCACTCTCAGAGAGCCCTGCCTGAAAGATATATGCAAGAGCGGCGAAAGAAGCTGTCAGAACAATAAGCAAAACAAGCCTTGGGGGATATAATATCCTTTCAAGCAGCCCTTTCATAGCTTTACTTGTCGCTTATTTCTTTAGCAAGCTGGATTATCTCAAAAGCATATTTCTGCTTGCCTATCTCAATGAGCCTTTTGTAAATAGGGTAATTTACACCCATAGCGATAAAGCCGATAATTCCAAGAATGATGCCGAAAATAAACATTACGTCACTGCCGCCGCCGATGACCTTCATAGAAAGGCACATACCCACGCCCGCTATAAGCGAAGCGATAATGCCGAAGGTGTATGTGAAAACCGTGGCAGGGAGCTTTGCCTTTCTGTCAAGCTTTCTCAGAGCAGTTACCTTTGAAGTGTCTTTGGGAGCATATTCATTTGCAAGCTGCTCCGCATAAATTTTATCTGTGTTCATAATTCACAGCCTCCTTTTTTTCTTATGCTTTAATTATAAAGGAAGCCGCCGAAAAAATGAACAACACAGCCTGCACTTTGTGTCGATTTCCGTCACATATTTACCCCCGCCGCATACCCCGTGGAAAAAGCGATCTGCAAATTAAATCCGCCCGTGTATGCGTCAACATCAATTACCTCGCCCGCAAAATAGAGCCCGTCCACAAGCTTTGATTCCATAGTTTTCGGGTTTATCCCGCTTATGCTCACACCGCCCCCCGTAACGATAGCCTCGTCAATGGAGCGGAAATCCTTTATCGTCACCGTGAGATTTTTAAGCAGCCGCATAAGCTCGGTGCGTTCTTTTTTTGATATCTGATTTACCTTCTTGTCCGCAGGTATCCCCGAAAGCCTTGCGATAACGGGTATAAGCTTTGCGGGAAGCAGCTTTCCCAGACTGTTTATAAAATCCCTGTTGGCATTTTCGGAAAAATCCCTTTGGAGCCTTGCATCAAGCGTTTTTTCATCAAGAGCGGGCTTAAGGTCAATTATAAGCTTGTATCTGTCCCGCTCCATTTTCCGTATGTGCCCCGAAGCGGATAAAATAAGAGGACCCGAAACGCCGAAATGGGTAAAAAGCATCTCTCCCATTTCGGAGAAAAGCTTTTTGCCGTCAGCCGTGTCAATAAGGGTCAGTGTCACATTTTTCAGGGATAACCCCATAGCCTCCCCGCACCATTCCTCCTCGCTCACCATAGGAACAAGAGAGGGACGGAGAGGAACGACTTTGTGTCCCAGCTCCTTTGCAAATCTGTACCCGTCGCCGTCCGAGCCCGTCTTTGGATAAGACCGTCCACCCGTGGCAATGAGCACCGAGGGAGCGTGATAAGCAATGCCGTCCGCAATAACGCCCGATACCCTGCCCTCTTCCGTCAGTATCTTGGAGACCTTTGCGTTTTTTACCGTTATCCTGTCCGACCGTTCTCTGACAGCACGCTCAAAAGCGATAACGATGTCCTCCGCCCTGTCGCTTACGGGAAATACCCTGTTGCCCCTTTCGGTCTTGAGAGGAACTCCAAGGTTTTCAAAAAAAGCCATAGTGTCGCTTGATTCAAAAGCGGCATAGGAGGAATATAAAAATCTGCCGTTGCAGGGGATATTATCAAAAAAATCCTCTTTGGTGCAGTTGTTTGTAACGTTGCAGCGACCCTTTCCCGTAATGAGGAGCTTTCTGCCCACACGGCTGTTTTTCTCAAACAGTATAACGGTCTTGCCGTGATCAGCCGCCGTAACAGCCGCCATAAGCCCCGCCGCACCGCCGCCGATAATAATGCAGTCTGTCATAAAATGCAGCCTTTCCCGTCAAAGACTGAAATCCTTGTCATCAGTCTTTTCGTAAACATCATATTTTTCCCAGATCTGTTCAAGTCTCTCAAAGTTCTTGGAAACATATTCCTGCTTCTTCATACCCACCGCACAGATAAGGGCATTTATCAGGCTCATAGGGGCAACAAGAGAGTCCGCAAAGGAAGCCATATCACTGTGAGCCAGCAGTAAATGATCCGCATACTGTGCCAGAGGGGAAGCCTTGCTGTCAGTGATCGCAATGACCTTTGCGCCGTTCTCGTGAGCGTATCTGAAAGCCTTCACCGTGTGCTTTGAGTAGCGGGGGAAGCTTACTCCTATCATAATGTCTCCCGCACCGATGTTCAGTATCTGCTCAAACATTTCGCTTGTACTTGTGGTGTGGATTATCTTAACATTATCAAACATAATGTTGAAGTAGAAAACAATGAAACGTGCAAGCACCGAAGCCGACCTTGCGCCGATAACGTAAATGTTCTTAGCGTCCGCAAGAGCGTCAACAGTGGTGTAAAAGCTCTCCTTGTCGGTCTCCTCCATAGTTTTCCTGATCTGTTCGATGTCGAAATTGAGGACTCTGTTCAGAACGTCCTCACCTGCCATCTGATCGTTCATAACGCTCATACGCTGAACGGTTGTGAGCTTGTTGCTGGTAAATTCCTTAAGCGCCTTCTGCATCTCGGGATAACCCTCAAAGCCCAGCTCAGTTGCAAATCTTACAACGGTGGATTCGCTTACGCCAACGATATTTCCCAGCTTTGAAGCCGTCATAAAGGCAGCCTTGTCGTAGTGACCGAGAATATATTCGGCAATTTTTTTGTGACCCTTGGATAATTTCGGAAGTCTCTCCGTAAGCATAGCAGGCAGATTGTTCTGCATCTTAAGCCCCTCTTTCAAATTAATCTTCCCAAAGGGAATCCTGAAGCGAAATAATTTCACGTCGCCTTTTTCCCGTCGCAGCCCTGTCGGTGATGTACCTGTCACCCGAAAGAACGATAACATCGCCCTCACGGCAGCCTGTTATCATTTCGGAGGAAACGGTAAATTCCGAATCCTCACCCGAAATAACAGCCACGCTGCCCTTTATTCTTTCAAGTATCAGCATATCAGCCGCCCCCCTGTTCCGTTTTTGTCACATAAAGCCGCTGCCCGTCCGAGTAAACGGAAACGGTGGAATTTATATCCGTGCGGTAAATTCTGCTTGTGTATTCCAGAAGTCTGTCAAGAGCCGCCTGGGTGGGGTGCCCGTAGGAATTACCCTCCCCGCAGGAGATGACGCAAAGCCTTGGAGTAACCTTTTTAAGAAATTTATCCGTAGAAGATGTGGCACTTCCGTGGTGTCCCACCTTGTACGCCGTAACATCAATATCCCTGCCGCTGTTTACAAGAGCAGCCTCCCCGTCCTCGGAAAGGTCTCCCGTCAGCAGCCAGGAAATGCGGTCAAAATCGATTCTTACGCATACGGAAAAGTCGTTCAGGTCATCAAAATCCGCATTGTCATCGGGAGCAAGCACCGTCATTCTCACAGGAATGCCGCCGATGTCGGAAATGTCATATACCGTTCCCGCCTTAGCCGCCGTCAGCTTCATACCGCCGTTTTTCACAGCCTTCAGGAAATTCTCATACACTCTCGTTGTGGGCACCATATCATCAGGCAGCTTCGGCACGATTATCTTATCCGCACCAATCTCCGATACGACCTCTGCCATACCGCCTATGTGGTCGGCGTGGGGGTGAGTGGCGATGATGTAATCAAGCCGCTTGATACCCTTGTCTCTGATAAAAGAGACAACCTTGCTGCCGTATTCCTTTTCGCCCGCATCAATAAGAATGCTTTTGCCGCCCGCCGTGATAAGAATGCTGTCGCCCTGCCCCACGTCAATGACGTAAACAGCAAAATCCTTTGCCGCCTCGGGGATAGTGTTACTTGCCGCCGGGCTTTCCTTTTGGGTAAATCCCATAGTCTGCTGAACATCAGACAGTGAAAGCCGCCCCGTCTCAATAAGCACGCCGAGAAGAACGCCCACGCATATTATCATCACAAGAATAGCTGTTGGCAGAACCTTAAGAAGCCGTTTTATCTGCCCTTCCTGCCCTTTTCTTTTTGCCATCTGTCATTCCTGCCTTTTGGACTGTTTGAATTATATTTCTGACCTGAGCGGTTATTGTGTGCCCCGTGATTTGAATGTGTACTGTTCTTTCCGCCCTTTGCCCTGCCTGCCGCAGCCTTTTCCCTCATATAAGCAGTGTACTGCTCATCGGGCTTTACAAGGCATTCCTTTCCGTTTCCGATAAGGTCGGTGCGGTGCGCCCTGATAAGCGCCTCAATGCATTTTCTCTGATTCTGGGGACGGAAATACTGTAACAGCGCCCTCTGCATACCCTTTTCCTCCGCAGTCCTCGGCACATACACTTTTTTCATCGTGTAAGGGTCAAGACCCGTGTAGAACATACAGGTGGAAATAGTGCCGGGTGTGGGATAAAAGTCCTGCACCTGTTCGGGGCGCATTTTCAGGCTCTTTAAAAACAGCGCCAGCTCAACAGCCTCGTTCAGCGTACTTCCCGGGTGAGATGACATCAGATACGGCACAAGATACTGTTCCTTTCCGATGCGCCCCGTCATCTTGTAGAACTTGTCCTGAAATTTCTTGTAAGCCTCGATATGGGGCTTGCCCATAAGATCAAGAACAGCCGCCGAGCAGTGTTCGGGAGCGACCTTCAGCTGACCGCTCACGTGATACTCGATAAGCTCACGCATAAATTCCTCGTTCTTGTCCTCAATAAGATAATCGTAGCGTATGCCGCTTCGGATAAATACCTTTTTGATGCCCTTTATCTTTCGTATATCCCTGAGAATGCTCAGATATTCCGTGTGATCGACTTCAAGATTTCTGCAAGGCTCGGGAGCAAGACATTTTCTTCCCTTGCAAAGCCCGTGGGTCAGCTGATGAGTGCAGGAGGGAGCACGGAAATTCGCCGTAGGGCCTCCCACATCGTGGATATACCCCTTGAAATTGGGCAGGGTGGTAAGGAGCTCAGCCTCTCTCAGAATGCTCTCCCTGCTTCTCACGGAGATCCTCCTGCCCTGATGAAGCGCAATTGAGCAGAAGTTGCAGTTTCCGAAGCAGCCTCTGTTGTGGGTAATGGAAAATTCCACTTCCTTGATGCCGGGAACGCCTCCCTCTTTTTCATATATCGGGTGATACGTCCTCATATAAGGGAGCTCGTAAACGTGGTCAAGCTCGGGAGTGTTCAGGGAATATGCAGGGGGAAGCTGGACCAGCATCTTGCTTGTCTGTCTCTGGATAACAGTCTTGCCGTATACCTCGTCCTGCCAGTCATATTGTATCCTGCAAGCCTTGGCATATTCTTCCTTGTGCTCTCTTACCTGCGCAAGGGAGGGACATTCCGCCGCACCGTAAGGCGTTTCTCTCGGGTCGCATAAATACGCCGTGCCCCGTATGTCACGAAGCTGTGATATTTTCTCGCCCTTAGCAAGTCTTGTGCATATCTCAACGATCTGATGCTCGCTCATTCCGTACATAAGCAGGTCAGCGCCGCTGTCCTCGAGAATAGAGGGGCGCACAGCCTCGTCCCAGTAATCGTAATGGGCAAAGCGCCTGAGAGACGCTTCAAGACCGCCGATAGCCACAGGCATATCCTTGCCGAATATCCGCTTTACCGCCTGAGTGTAAACGATAGTTGCACGGTCAGGGCGCTTGCCCGCCTTTCCCCCCGCAGTGTAAGCGTCATCGGAGCGCTTTTTCTTTGCGCTTGTGTAATGCGCCACCATTGAGTCGATGTTTCCCCCCGTAATGAGGAAAGCGTATCTGGGAACGCCAAGCTTTTTGAAATCGGCATCGCTCCTCCAGTCAGGCTGAGCGATGATTCCGACAGTAAAGCCGATATCCTCTATCATACGGGAAATAATGGCAATGCCGAAAGAGGGGTGGTCAACATAGCTGTCCCCCGTGATGCAGATAAAGTCAAGCCGGTCTATCCCTCTCTCCTGCATATCTTTTTTTGAAATGGGTAAAAATGGCATAATATCACCTGTTAAAAAGTTACTTAAAAATAATAAACATCAGAAAGCTCACAAACCATAAAACAACGCTTGCAATAACGAAAGTAGGAAAGCCCCTGCCCTGTATCCATTTCGGCATAGCCTCCCGCATATCCTCATTTTTGACATAAAAGTTAACGATAAGCCCCACAGTGTTCACAAGCATCGAGACCGCAAAACACAGATAAGGAACGCTTTCATTTCTGATAACGCCGCAGAGAAACATTATCGTCATCACCGCCGAAAGCAGGAGCACAAATGGCAGCCCCGCAAGAGCAATGACCCGAAATCTTATGAGTGCTTTTTTTATCATATCATTTCCTCCGAATCAGTCACATCAGCATAGGCAGTACATCATACTGATGAAGCAGAATATTAGCTGTGGGAGCAATGGCAGTCACCCATATCATAATAATAAATATGCATCTGAGAGACCTGGAAAGAAATCCGTCACAATTCGGTGCAAACGAACCTGCCAACCCGCCGATGAAGCCCAGTGCGACCGAAAATCCAACAGCCTTGCGGTCATTGGCGGCGGCAAGCAGGAAAGCCAAAAGGTTTGTAATTATGGCAGCTGTCAGAATTACCGCAAATGACCTTGCCGCAAAAGAAACATATAGGCAGCTTACCAGAAAGCCGACCCACGCTGTCGGATAAAACAGAAGCAGCGCAGCCGTTGTGATAAGCATTATAACATTCAGTGTTATATACAGCTTTTTTCCCTCAAAGAGTTCAGCCATAGCAGCTCACCCCCGTCATTCATCAAAAGGAACGTCCTCTGAAGCATTTTCTTCGGGAGCGGTATTGCCGTTCCCCGAAAGCTTCCTCTGCAAAAACATCTCTCTGGTCATAAGCACCTGTCTCGGCTTTGCACCCTCGAAAGGACCAACTACCCCAAGCTCTTCAAGCTCGTCCATAATTCGTGCGGCTCTCGCATATCCAAGCTTTAATTTTCTCTGGAAATAGGAAACGGAAACACCCGCACCTCCTGCGTCCACCGCACATTCAATGGCTCTGTCAATAACGTCCTCGTCGGAGCCCTCATAGCTCTTGCCGTTGTCCGCAG
The DNA here is from genome assembly GCA_934486875.1 of uncultured Oscillospiraceae bacterium. Classification (GTDB taxonomy): domain Bacteria; phylum Bacillota; class Clostridia; order Oscillospirales; family Ruminococcaceae; genus Huintestinicola. Next base: position 26,216 of record CAKSPU010000004.1, on the reverse strand, counting down.
GCTTCTCCTTTTCGCCCTTGGGCTGCGGAATGTTCTGTTCGATCTCCTTCATAATGTCATCACTGTATGTAACATCGCCCGCACCGTTCTTGATGAAGTTCACCACCGCCGTTACCTCCTTGTCGGAAGTGAAGCAGTTCTGAACACGGACAGGCTTTGCATAACCCGTGGGGAAATAAAGCAGGTCTCCGTTTCCGAGAAGCTTCTCCGCACCGATCTCATTGATGATAGAGCGTGAGTCGATACCCGAAGCCACCTTAAGGGCAATTCGTGAGGGAATGTTAGCCTTGATAAGACCCGTGATTACATCAACGGTAGGACGCTGGGTAGCAATGATAAGGTGCATACCTGCCGCACGTGCCATCTGAGCCAGACGGCAAATGCTGTCCTCGACCTCGCCTGCCGCCGCCATCATCAGGTCGGCAAGCTCATCAATAACGATGACAATGCGGGGGAGGGGTTCAACGCCCTCAGTCTCCGCTGCCATTTCGTTGTAGCCCTTAAGGTCACGGACATTGTTGTCCGCAAAAAGCTTGTATCGCTTCAGCATCTCCTGCACCGCCCAGGCAAGGGCACCCGCCGCCTTTCGGGGGTCTGTGACAACAGGTATCAGCAGATGCGGAATGCCGTCATATATCTTGAACTCCACCACCTTCGGGTCAATAAGCACAAGCCTTACCTCGTCGGGAGTGGCGTTGTAAAGAATGCTCATAATGATTCCGTTTGTGCATACGGATTTACCCGAGCCCGTAGTACCCGCAATGATAACGTGGGGGAGCTTTGCGATGTCACCGAGAATAGTTTCGCCGTCAATGTTCTTGCCCACCGCAAATGTGAGCTTGCTCTCAGCATTCCTGAACTCCTCAGTGTCCAGCACATCTCTCAGCGTAACGATATCCTTGACCCTGTTGGGAACTTCAATGCCCACCGCCGCCTTGCCGGGGATAGGAGCCTGTATCCTGACACCCGCCGCCGCAAGATTAAGCGCAATGTCGTCCGCCAGACCCGTTATCCTGGATATCTTAACGCCTGCATTGGGCTGTAATTCGTATCTTGTTACCGTAGGACCTCTGTGAATGTCAACTATCCTCGTCATAACGCCGAAGCTCTTAAGAGTCTCAACAAGAGTGTCCGCATTCTGCTTCATCTCCGCCTCAGCCTCTTCCGCATTCAGTTCGTTTGCGGATTTTTTCAGAAGCTCCATAGGGGGTATCACATATTCCGCAGGAGCGGGAACATTCTCAGCGATCTCGTTCTGAATGTCCTGCGCCGTTGTTTCGGGCATATCAAGATCCTCGTCGTCACCTATCTTGTTAGATGCAAGAGTAGAGCCCTTTGCCTTTTCGTTCCTCTTGAAAACAGAGCCGCCCTTTGTCTCGGCAGGAGCAGCCGCATTTGCCGCAGAATTGTCCCCGACTCCGTTTGCAGACTGTCCCAAAGGCTTTGTTACCGCCTTTTTTATGATAGAAGCAAGGTCGTCCGATTTTTCAGCCTTATTTTCCGCAGGGGCAGCCGCAGCAGCCTTTGCCGCCTGTCTCTGAGCTTCGTTCTGCTCCACTGTCTTTGCAATGGCATCAGCCTCAAGCTCAACAGCACTCTTGGGCTTTTCGGGCTCCGCAGGCTGCTCGGGAGCGGTCTGTGCCGCCTGAGCCTCCGCCTTTTTCTTACCGAAGGGCAGGGGAATGTCGATGTTGAATTCTCTCCGCTTCTCCTCCGCAGCCTCCTCGGGCACATCAGCATTGGGATAATTTTTCTGAGAATTTTGCACCTTGGGAGCGGGAACCTTTGTTTGTTTAGCCTCCCTGATCTGCTTTTTTGCTCCCGGAGGAGGAACGAAATCCTCCACTTCTTCATATTCGGGACGGGCAGCGTCCGCCGCCGCAAAAACATTTTTTATCGTCCTGAAAATGTCAACAACAGTCTTGTTGGCAAGGAGCATAACGAACACGAACGCAAGAATGATAACGATAATAGCCGCACCCGTCTTGCCGAACAGCTTTAAGAGGGGGAGTGCCACAACAGCGCTGAAAAGACCGCCGCCGTGCATAGCCTTGCCGTTCTCGAAAAGGTCGGTGAACAGCTTTCCGAGAGTGATATCGGGGTCAATGGGGTCAGAGAAAAATATCTGTATCACCGCACAGCAAATCAGCACTAAAATGATGCCCTGAGCAAGCCTGCCCGAAATTGTGGTGCGCTCCTCATCGTTAGAAATGAGAATGGATAAATATAAAAGGATAGCAGGCACAAGCACTGCGCCCACTCCGAACAGTCCGAGAAAAATATTATGTATCGCCAGCCACGCCGACTCGCCCTCAAAGAGCAAAAAGGTGAGCAGAAGTATAGCGGACGCAAACATCACCGTTGACCATAAGACCCTGTCGTTTGCACGCTTTGCCTCAGCCTGCGCCTTGGTCATTTTAGTGCCCGAGCTTTTCCCCTTTGAAGCGGTTTTTCTGCCCGATGATGAAGCCTTTTTGGGAGCTGCCACTGTTGTATCTTCCTTTCTTTTTGTGTCTTTTAAAAAATAAGCATAAATTATATTATAGCACAATCGTTCCAAAATGTCAATTGACAAATTACACGAAGATTTTTCCGATGTTTTGCTTAAACAGCATCAGCCTATGCTGCCTGATATGGAAATGCCTTTTGCAGGGAAAGGCTTATCGCTTCGCTATATGTTTAGCTTGGGTTTGTTGAAGAGTATGCAAACCCGTCACCTATATTGAAAGATTTAAATCATCGCCGCTTTCAAACAGTAAAACGAGCAGTGCAGGTTCAGCCTGCGAAAACAATAGGCGCACCCGTAACGTGCTCATAAATCCCCGCACCGATAACAGCAATTCCGAGAATGAATGTGTACACCGCAAAAATGCGGAACCTGTCAGTTTTCATCAGCCAGTTTATGAGCCTGATAGCGAAATATCCCGTCACAGCCGCAACCGCCATTCCGATAAGCAGGGGTCCTGCTTCAAATGTCGTGTCGCCGCCGTTTATGTCAAGAAGCTCCGACAGTGCGCCTGCAAGTATAACGGGAATGCCCAGGATAAAGCTGTATTCCACAGCGTCCTCCCTTTTGAGCCCCGTCATCATACCTGCGGAAATGGTGGAGCCCGATCTTGAAACGCCGGGGAGGAGCGCTACGCCCTGAAAAAATCCGATGACCAGCGCATCAGCCGCAGTGGTCTCGCCCGCAGTTTTTTCAATGCCCTTTTCGGCATTTCTCTTAGCCGTCCTGTCACCGATAGTCAGGATAACAGCGGTGTAAAGGAAGCAGATCCCCTCAGCGATAATGTCGCTGTCCGAGGACACCGCCGTGAAGAAATCCTTGAATATGTAGAAAACAAACAGCGGCAGTATCGACACGATTATCATAAGTATCATACGCCTGTTTCCGCTGCCCACCTTGAACGAAAATTTGCCCGTAAAAATATCCTTTATCATCGCAAAAAATTCAAGTATGAGCGCCCATATCTTTTTTCTGAACGCAATGAACACGGCAGCGAGTGTGCCGATGTGGAGGGCAATGGTGGTAAAAACCGCCTCGTCACCAGTAACGCCTGTGAAGTGCTGGAAAAGGGAAAGATGACCCGAGCTTGAAACGGGCAGAAATTCCGTTGCGCCCTGAATTATGCCCTGAATGATAGCTTCAGAAATTGTCATATGTGTTGTTTCCTTTCAAAAATTTTTTTCTGTATTTGTATGTATTAAAAGCTGCATTTCTCCGCAGCGCTGCGAAGAAATGCAGGTGATATGCAGTTATTTTTCATCATTGTCGGGATATCTCGGCTCACTCGTTTCAATGAGCTCATACAGCGCTTCGATAGCGTCGGAAAGACCGCCAAGCCTGTCGATAAGTCCCTCTTTCACCGCCGTTTCGCCGTCAATGACCGTGCCCATATCGAGAACGAGCTCACCCGTGTTCATCATCAGCTCGGAAAATCTCTCGGGAGAGATTCGGCTGTTTGAGCAGACAAAGCCCGTTATGCGCTTCTGCATCGCTTCGAAATAGGAAAGTGTCTGGGGGACTCCCAGCACGAGCCCGTTCATTCGCACGGGGTGAATGGTCATTGTGGCGCTGGGCACGATAAAGGAAAGCTTTGCCGATACCGCCAGCGGCACGCCGATAGAATGACCGCCCCCAAGCACCACCGACACCGTAGGCGTTTTCATACCCGAGATGAGCTCTGCTATCGCAAGCCCTGCTTCAACATCGCCGCCCACCGTGTTCAGGATAATGAGCAGCCCCTCAATGGAACGGTCCTGCTCAATGGCGACAAGTGCAGGCATAATGTGTTCATATTTTGTGGTCTTTGTGCCGGCAGGGGCGGCGTAGTGACCCTCCACCTGCCCGATGACCGTGAGACAGTGGATAAGATGCTTTGAATTTTCCGAAACTGCCTGTCCCGTCCGTTCGATAAGCTCCGCCCTGTCAATAAGCTCGGAAGAAGCCGAGTTTTCATTTTCATCGGCACTCTGACTGAAATTTTTATCCCTCACAGAAAAAACCTCCCGCAATTCATAATATACTTATTATGTCAGTTTAATGCGGGGGTTATTCTTACATTTCATTATACATCACACAAATGCTTATGTCAATGAAATTTTGCAGGATTGCAGGATTTTGACTGCAAAAAATTGCATTTTTCCCACAGTACCATTATTATATGTAAAATAATGGCGAAATATGGCGGATACGGTTTCGGCAGACGGCAAAGTCAAAAAATAATACTGTAAATATGTTAAGCAAACGTTAAAAAATCGTTGATTAAAAATGCGGAACGATGGCGGTCGGTGTAAACTTATCCGACTTTAGATTAAAATACGGTAAATAACAGGGTATATAGGGGATTATCTCTATCCAAAAAACCGCAAAAACTATTGCAAATTTAAAAAATACGTGATAATATTATGTCAACGGTTAATCGTAGATATCAAATTTAAAATAAAAACAAACATTGGGAAGGAAGAATGACAATGAACGACAAGATCAAGGTAATTATCGGGGACGAAAGCAAGGAATTTGGCTGTATGCTGGCAAATTCACTGAGAGGAAGAGGATTTTTTGCCGTAACGAGGGACAGCGACGGGCTTCTGCTCCTTGAAGCTATCCGCAGCGAGGAGCCCGATGTGGTCATCGTTGACAGCATTATCCCCGGGATAGACGCAGCCGAGCTCATAAAGCGCTGCGACAGCTTTGTACATAAGCCCTTTTTCATCGTGACATCATCATACAGGAATATGTTTGCGGAAAGACAGATAATGTCAATGGAGAATGCATATTTTATGTTAAAGCCCTTTGACTGCGATATGCTTACAAATGTGATAAGAAGCGCTGTTCAGATGGAGCTGCCTCCCGATGACCCGAGACTTAAGGAGGATATGAAGGTGGTGGTCACCGAAATTATCCACCAGATAGGCATTCCCGCCCACATCAAGGGGTATCATTATCTGAGGGAAGCCATACTTCTGAGCCTTGAGGACGAGGAGATGCTGGAGAGCGTCACAAAGCTTCTTTATCCCACCGTTGCAAAGCGCTTCAACACTACCGCTTCAAGGGTGGAGAGGGCTATCCGCCACGCCATTGAGACAGCCTGGGACAGGGGAGACCTTGACACCATTCAGAACCTTTTCGGCTACACAGTCAGCGTTGGCAAGGGCAAGCCCACAAACAGCGAGTTTATCGCACTTATCACCGATAATCTGAGACTCAAATACAAAAAGAGCGAAAAGGCGCAGATAGCTGTGAAATAAAACTACAGCTCCTCCGACCGAAAGTCGGAGGAGCTGTATGCTTATCATACCCTGCACTTAAAGCTGTTGAGATTTTCGTCCATATAAACCCTCAGCCTGCAATGCTCGCAGTCGGGCTTTCTTGCAGAGCAGGTATCTCTGCCGAAAAGCACCAGCCTGTGGCAGAAGTCCGAGCTTTTTTCGGGAGGGATAAGCTTTTTTAGGTCAGCCTCCACCTTTTTCGGATTCTTTGAATCGGTGAGCCCGAAACGTCCCGTTATACGGATACAGTGGGTGTCCGCAACTATTGCGGGCTTTCCGTGGACATCACCCATAATAAGGTTGGCGGTCTTTCTGCCGATGCCCGAAAGCTTTGTCAGCTCCTCAATGCTGTCGGGGATGTTGCCGTCAAGGTCATAGTAAAGCTGATGCGCCATTTCGTGAATGCTCTTTGCTTTGGTCTTGTACAGACCGCAGGGACGGATAATTTCTGCGATATCCCCGGGGTCTGCGTCCGCAAAGCTTTTGAGAGTGGGAAATTTTGCGAAGAGGTCTTTTGTTACAATGTTCACCCGTGCATCGGTACACTGGGCGGAAAGCCTGCCCGCTATCATCAGCTCATAGGGGTGGGCGTATTCAAGAGAGCATCTTGCATCGGGATAAATAAGCTCCAGCCCGTTTACCACCTGCTCTGCTATCTGCTTTTTTGTGGGCATAATTCTCCTTATTCGTTATCGGGGCGGCTGCTCATAATGTTGGGTATATCGGCGCAGGTGGGACACACAAGGCTTTCTTTGTCGGTAAGTATGGCGGTGTCGGTGCGCTCGCCTCCGCTTTTGCCGCTTGACATATCCGTAAGTATTTTTCCATCGGCGGCTTTAAGGTAGCTTCCGCCGCTTTCCATATATGCGTCAAGCATTTTTATGAGCCCGTCCGCATTCATCTCATTTATTTTGTCCATTTGCATCACCTTTTAATATCGTGCCTCGGGAGAGCTTTCCGCTTCACAATTATCCTTATCAGCTGCATCAGCACGGATTGTTCCCTGTCAAGCTTTATTTTCTGCGCTCTTTCAAGGTCGGCTTCGCTTTTTACCTTGACGATAACGGGGCGGATCTGTTCAAATGCATCTACCATTGCGTCTGCGGAGCATTTCTCGCAGGAGCATACGTTGAACCGCTTCATTACAAGAGGGAGCCACTGTGAAATAAGCTCGGAGGTCACGTTTATCTCCGTTCCGCCGTCATCTGATGGGACGGGCTTCACGGGGGCGGGGTTGTTCCGTGAGCGTATCATCTCTTCCTTGAAATTCTCGTCAAGAAGAGGGTTTGACACCTTTGACCCGCCCGTTACAAGCTTCATAAGCTGAGGCGTTTTGTGAGTCTTTGGCGGCATAGGCAGTCTCCTTTCAAAGACAGGTCAGACCAATTCATACTCCTCCCGCAAGCTCGGGATAAAGCTCACGGGCAAGCTTTGTATATTCTCTCGCCGCACGGCATTTCGGGGAATATTCCACGATGGTCTGCTGATGTGCGGGGGCTTCGGCGGCGGCTATGCAGGCGGATATTTTTGTGTCGAAAATTTTTGTGCCAAGCTGGTCTGCGATAATTTCCGCCATTTCAGCGACTTCTTCGCTGAGAAGATATTTTGAGCTGTACCGTGTAAGGAGAATGCCCCTTACGTCAAGCCCTTTGTTATAGTATTTCTTCACCGCAAGAATTGTGTCCTTGACCTGCGATATCCCCTGCAATGAAAGCACCTCGGGGGTCATAGGGATAATAAGGTCGTCTGCGGCGGTGTATGCGTTTATGGTGAGAATGGAAAGTGCGGGGGGCGTGTCGATGATTATTGCGTCATATTTGCTCTGAGCCTGCTCCAGGGCACGCTTTAAGACAAATTCCCTGTCCTTGCCGTCAAGCTCCAGCTCCGTTCCCGACAGGAGAATGTTCGATGTGAGAACATCGCATATATCAGTGTGCTTTACCGCAGCTTCAAGAGTGCATCTGCCTTTCATAACATCGTGGACGGTAAAGCCTGTGTCCTCTGCCCCAAGGGAAAAGGAAAGATTTCCCTGAGGGTCAAGGTCAATGGCAAGGACAGACCTGCCGTTTTTTCTGAATATGCCTGCAAAGGCGGCACAGGTCGTTGTCTTTCCCACGCCGCCTTTCTGATTTGTGACCGCAATGACTTTGCTCATTTCTTACCGTCCCTCGTTCTTCCTGCGTTCTCTTTCGGCAAGCTGACAATTGAAGATGAATCGTGCTATTTTTTCCTCCTGTGAGGGGGCAACGTCAAGGAAATGACAGCCGTAGCCCACAAGTCCGCCGTTATCGTCAAGCTGACGACGGAGCACTTCGGAATTTATTTCAATGGGGTCATCAAGGAGACTCATTCTCACAATGTCGCCCTCGGCAAATTCAAAGTCGCACTTCATTAGCACGCCTGTCAGATTTATGTTTATTATGGACGCGATATACGGCTCTTCGGGGTCGATGATCTCGTCCTCTCCACGCTCGATGTGCAGTATCTTTGCCACTGCATCGGGGGTGGTGACCTTGTATGAGCCTCTGCGCTCCTCAAGTATCATACCGTCGTCAACGTGGAAATTGAGCTGGAGATCGGTGCTGAGGTCTGCCTTGGTGCGGCATTCGATGCGTGTGCCGTTCAGATATTCAAATATAACGGTGATCTGTTCGTTTTTTGAAAGCTGGGGGAGATTGTTTCCCTTTATCGCCACAAGCTCGTAGCCCTTTATCTTGAAAAAGTCTCTTGGGAACAGAAAGGATTTTGTGGAAAGGACTCTCTTGCCGCTTTCGTCATAAATATCCACTCTCTGGATCTTATCTTTGTTTATCATTTTTCCTGACCGACTCCATTTCCGCAGGAGGAAGATTACCCCGCAATATTATAGTATATATGTTTTCATCATCAGAGCATTATAACAGATAATATAATTATAACAGAAATGTGAGCGGCTTGCAATAGTTAATCCGAAAAATCACACAACACTTTCTACAAAATATGAGTTTTCATATTGTAGAAATCAACAAGAATTGCGTTCATAAAAAATTAATACAGCAAATTTACCGTTTCCCCTTGACAAATTTAGTATATATGTTATAATTGTAAAGGTCGATGACTTTACAGCACGAAATATTGAGGTGTATGTCCTTTGAACGGCGAAAAAAATCTTGAGGTGGCTGTGCTGCTGGATCATTATTCAGGGCTCCTCACCGACAAGCAGCGTGATGTTATTGATCTTTACTATAACGAAGATCTTTCTCTGGGCGAGATAGCCGAGTGCGAAAATATTACGAGACAGGGTGTCAGGGACAGCATCAAGCGTGGTGAGCAGGTGCTTTTTGAAATGGAGGCGGCTCTTAAGCTGGCTGAAAAATCAAAGAAGCTCCGAAGCATTGCGGGCAGGCTTTCCGAAGCTCCCGAAAAGCTTTCTGCGGAGGATATCCGTGCCGCCGCCGATGAAATACGAAATATTCTTTGACATAAACTGAAAGGGAGGGTTTGCTGTGGCTTTTGAGGGTCTTTCCGAAAAGCTCAATGCTGTTTTCAAGCGTCTGAAAGGCAGAGGCGTTCTTACCGAAGCCGATGTAAGAGAGGCTATGAGAGAGGTCAAGATGGCTCTTCTTGAAGCGGACGTGAGCTACAAGGTCGTTAAGGATTTTGTGGGCAGGGTCACTGAAAGAGCTGTGGGAACCGATGTTCTTGCAAGCCTTACTCCCGCACAGCAGGTCATAAAGATAGTTAACGAAGAGCTTATCGCTCTTATGGGCAACGAAAATGCCCGGATAGAATTTCCCGCAAAGGGTCCCTGTGTTATTATGATGGTGGGCTTGCAGGGCTCGGGTAAAACCACCCACGCCGCAAAGCTTGCCAAGCATTTCAAGGAAATGGGCAAGAGACCCTTGCTGGCAGCCTGTGACGTTTACCGTCCTGCGGCTATCAATCAGCTTCGGGTAGTAGGCGACAAGGCAGGCGTAAAGGTGTTCGAGATGGGACAGATAAATCCCGTTGTCATTGCCAGGGAGGCTGTCAAGCACGCCGAGGATCACGGCAATGATATTGTTATCCTCGATACCGCAGGCCGTCTGCACATTGATGAGGAGCTTATGGACGAGCTCAAGAACATCAAGGCGGAAACTGAGCCAAATGAGATTATGCTGGTTGTCGATGCAATGACCGGTCAGGACGCAGTAAACGTAGCCAAGGCGTTTGATGACGCTCTGGGCATCACGGGCGTTCTTATGTCAAAGCTCGATTCCGATACACGTGGCGGTGCGGCACTTTCCGTCCTCGCCGTTACAGGCAAGCCTATCAAGTTCGTGGGAACAGGCGAAAAGCTTGATGATTTCGAGCCCTTCCACCCCGAAAGAATGGCTTCGAGAATACTGGGAATGGGCGATATGCTCACACTTATCGAACGTGCCCAGAGCACCATTGACGAGCAGGAGGCAATGAAGCTTGCCAACAAGCTCAAAGAGGAACAGACCTTTGACCTTGACGATCTTCTCGACCAGATGAAGCAGATCAAGAAAATGGGTCCTTTGAAGCAGATAATGGGAATGCTCCCCGGAGTTGGCGACAAGCTCAAAGATGTTGACATCGACGACAGGCAGCTTCTCAGGATAGAGGCTCTCATAACCTCAATGACCCCTGCGGAGAGAGCAAAGCCCTCTATCATCAATCCCAGCCGCAAGAAGCGTATCGCCGCAGGAAGCGGAAACAGCGTTGCGGACGTGAACAGGCTCCTTAAGCAGTTCGATGAGATGCAGAAGATGATGAAGCAGTTCGGCGTTATGGGCAGGAACCAGAAGGGCAAAAAGAACAGGCTCCGTATCCCCGGGATGAGGTTCTGATAAGCATTTATTACGCATTCAATGTGCGGGGCATTAAAATGTGCCAAAGCACTTTGATATATATTTTGATTTTAAGAGGTGAATACAATGGCAGTAAAGATCAGACTCAGAAGAATGGGCGCTAAGAAGAACCCTTTCTACAGAATCGTTGTTGCTGATTCCAGATATCCCAGAGACGGCAGATTTATCGAGGAGATCGGTTATTATGATTCCACAACAGAGCCCAGCACCTTAAAGGTTGACGCTGAGAAGGCTAAGAAGTGGATGGCAAACGGCGCACAGCCTACCGACACCGTTAAGAAGCTCTTTGAGAAGAACGGTATCACTAAGTAATCCGCTTTTTGGATCCGTCAGTTGATCGGGACACCTCTGAGCGAGGTGTCCGAATATACTGATATTTTGCGTGAAAAATCCAAGCTGCTCTGCCTGTGTGCAGAGCGTTGTTATAAATAAACTTATGAAAGGCAGGCTGTCTATGGAAAAGCTCCTTATTACGATCGCTTCGGGTCTTGTTGAAAACAAGGACGCTGTTGCTGTTGACCGTGATGAGCCCAACGATGAGGGAATTGTGGTCTATCATCTCCACGTTGCTCCCGAGGATATGGGCAGAGTTATCGGCAAGCAGGGCAGGATCGCCAAGGCTATAAGAACTGTTATGCGTGCAGGCGCTGGCAGGATAAACGAAAAAATTATGGTGGAGATCGACTGATCTTCCTCCTGTTTGTATGCATTTTCAGACTGCGGGGCTTTCTGTGTATGCCGGACTGTCCCCACAGGCGGAAAGACGGTGGATTTTATGATTCTTACTCTTCTTTCGCACGTGACTGCAGTTCGGATATTGTTTGCTATCGGCATTGCTGTTACAGCCCTGCCGATTTTTTTATACAAAATAAGCAAAACAAAGGGCGACGGACTGCGGAAGATAAGAAACGGGGCGATTTTTGCGGGCATACTTATGTGTATCCCGATGATAATTTTTATCTATGCGGACATTCGCTATGACCTTGATGATTTTTCGATAAATGACAGGCTGTATCTTGCGGCGGAGAACAAGAATTTCTCGGCGGCAAGGGAATTTCTGGAGCAGGGCGCAGAGCCTGACGGTGACAACCGTTACGGAAAGACCGCCGTTGCACGGTGTGCCGAGCGTGATGACGTTGAAATGATGCAGCTGTTTCTTGAAAAGGGTGCTGACCCAAATTCCGCCGCAGGAGAGCAGAAAACGATCCTCGGTGCGGCTGCGGAAAATCATTCGGCTAAAATGGTGAAGCTGCTCCTTGATGCGGGCGCTGATCCCGATTTCGGCAAGGGTGAGTTTGTTCCCGCCCTGCATCTGTGTGCCGCAAATGATAAGGAATATTCTGCGGATATCGTGGAAATGCTTGTGAATGCAGGGGCAGACCCCGCATCTGAGGCAATGAGGGACGGCAAGGTAATGCTCCCTTACCGATATTACTACGATCTCCACAAAGAGGACGAGGACATCACCGAGGAAGAGGAAGCAAGATTTCAGCGGATAAAAGATGTTCTCTACAAGCCATATATCGAGTGGCTTAAGGTCAAGATGATCACTGAAAATGAAAGGCTGAGCTGATATGAAAAGATTTCTTGAAATTGGAAAAATCGTGGCTGTGCAGGGGCTGAAGGGCGAGATAAGGGTGGAGCCGTGGTGCGACAGTCCCGAATTTCTCTGCGAGTTTGACCTCCTTTACTTCAACAAGGGCGAAACTCCCGTGAACATTGTCCGTGCCCGCCCCCACAAGAACATAGTTCTGATGAAAATTGAGGGCGTTGACACTCCCGAGGAGGCTCAGAAGCTCCGTGGAAAGATACTTTATATGGACAGGGAAGATGTTGAGCTTGAAGAGGGCTGCTACTTCGTTCAGGATCTTGTGGGACTTGAGGTTACAGACGCTGATGACGGCACTGTTTACGGCAGGCTTTCTCAGGTGACTGCCACGGGCGCAAATGACGTTTATCACATCAAGGACGGTGATAAGGAGTATCTTATCCCTGCTATCCCCGATGTTATCGTCAGGACCGACATCGAAAACGGCAAGCTTATTATCAGAAAAATGGAAGGACTGTTCGACCTGTGAGTGAGGTAAAATTCCCTGCATACGCTATCGGTACCTGGGCGTGGGGAAATGGCACTGCCGGTTCTCAGATGATCTTCGGGGAAAAGCGTGACACCGAAAGGCTGAAAGCTGCTTTCAGAACGGCAGTCTCCGAGGGCTTTACTCTCTGGGACACTGCCGAGGTCTACGGAATGGGCTCGTCTGAAAGGCTTTTGCGGGAATGCATTGAGGAATGCGGCGAAAAAATTCTTATTTCAACCAAGCATATGCCTAAGAAAAGGTATTCCTCGGGCGAGGTGAGGACTGCGCTTCTGGGCAGCCTTGAACGTCTCGGGGCAGATCGCGCTGACATTTACTGGCTGCACCTGCCTTTTAACATCGGGCAGAACATAAATGAGTGCGCCGAGCTTGCAAAAGAGGGAAAGATAGGACTTATCGGGCTTTCAAATTATAACGCAGAGCAGATAGATAAGGCGGATATGCTGCTTCGGGAAAAGGGGCTGAGAGTGGGTGCTGTGCAGAACCATTTCAGTCTTATACGCCGTGACCCCGAACAGCTCAGAATACTTGATTGGTGCAGGAAAAACGATGTTCCGTACTTTGCGTATATGGTGCTGGAGCAGGGGGCTCTCAGCGGTAAATATGACGATGAGCACCCCATAAAGGGACTGTCTCTCCGCAGTCTCGAATATAACAGGAACGTTATGAAAAAGCTCCGTCCGCTCATTGACTGCCTGAGAGAGCTGGGCGTGAAATACAGCGTTTCTCCCGCTCAGATATCTGTTGCCTGGGCAAGGTCAAAGGGAACGATACCAATTGTGGGCATTACCAAGCCCGAGCAGGCGGCAGAGCTTGCGGGAAGTGCTTCTGTGGCACTGACCGATGATGAGGCGGCACGCCTTGAAGGGCTTGCGGACGCTTCGGGCATTGTGAGCAGGGGAGTATGGGAACCCGGGCTTCCCAAATTCTGAAAGGAATGATATTTTGCGATTTGACATAGCAACGCTTTTTCCCGAAATGTGCGAGGCTGTTCTGGGAGAGAGCATAATCGGCAGGGCACGTATGGCGGGGCTCATACGACTTTACTGCCACCAGATACGTGATTACACCCTTGACAAGCACCACAGGGTCGATGATTCCCCTTACGGCGGCGGCAAGGGAATGGTGATGCAGGCGGAGCCTATTTACCGCTGCTATCAGGCGGTGTGCGCTGAGCTTGACGAGAAGCCTTATGTTATTTATATGTCGCCGAAGGGAAATGTTTTCAGCCAGAAAAAAGCCGCAGAGCTTTCCGAAAAAAAGAATATTTTCGTGATTTGCGGGCATTATGAGGGTGTGGACCAGCGTATCATCGACAAGATAGTCGATGAGGAAATTTCTATAGGTGACTATGTTCTCACAGGCGGCGAGCTGCCTGCTATGGTGATATGTGACGCTGCTGCAAGGCTTGTGCCGGGAGTGCTTGCCGCTGACGAGTGCTTTATGGACGAGAGCCATTATTCGGGGCTGCTGGAATATCCCCATTACACCCGTCCCGAGGTGTGGGAGGGAATGGAAGTGCCCCCTGTGCTGCTCACGGGTCATCACAAGAATATTGCTGCCTGGAGACACGAGCAGGCTCTCAGAATTACTGCCGAAAGGCGGCCCGATATGCTGGAGAAGTCTGACGAATAAGCTCATATTTTCATAGATGATGTTCATAAAATGTATGTATATTAACAAATAGTTCGGATATATAATGCGTTTGATGAACAAATTCCTGTACATTTGCATATAAAACTCTGTTGAAAATTGTACAGGTGGCATAAAATTAGTGAAAATCCACAAATCAAAAAGGAGTTTTCTCAATTCTGTTTATCAAAAGGCAGAAAATTCCCCGAAAACGGAAAATTATCATATTTTTCTGTTGACTAAGGCAGGAATGCAATGTATAATTTAATTATAGCTTAAAGCAAGTTATGGTTATTTTTTATTAAATTCAGAAATAGCTACTTAACGGATAGGAGAGAGTGTTATGTTTGTTAAAGATGTAATGGTTCAGAATCAGGTTGGCTTACACGCACGTCCCGCAACTTTTTTCATTCAGAAGGCTAATGAGTTCAAGTCCTCCATCTGGATCGAAAAGGAAGAGAGAAGAGTAAATGCCAAGAGCCTTCTCGGTATTCTCTCACTCGGTATCGTTGGCGGCACTCAGATCAGAATTATTGCTGACGGTGCTGACGAGCAGGAAGCTGTTACCGCACTTATCGAGCTCGTTGACAGCGGCTTTGCAGAGGAGTCCAGATAAGCATATTTTCATTTTGAAATGTCAGGGAGTATGTTCTGTTGAATATGCTCCCTTTGTTTTTTTGAAAAAAATTGTGATATTTGACTAATGTTCATAAAAACTTAACACAAAATAACGGATAATGTGATAAGATTAATCTATATAGGAAGCGGTCAAGGGTGATCCGTGCCGTCAAAACGCAGCGTTTTCGGCAGATCATCGGTCAAAGGGGCTTTGCCCGCAGCAGACCGCAGATCGGCACACCGATCCCGCAGCTTCGGCGGAGAAAATGAAAGGAAGACTGCAAATGTCAAACAGACTGTTTCAAGGACTCATACATCAGATGAGAGATACAATGGACTGCGTTATCGGCGTAGTTGACTCCACAGCCACCATTATCGCCTGCAGCGAGCTTACCAAAATCGGTACTACAAACGAATTTGTTTCTCTTGACCTCAGCGATTCCCACGATATTTTTGTAAGGGACGGCTATACCTACAAGCCTTTCGGCTCCCACATCAAGCCCGATTATGCGGTCTTTGTGGAGGGCTCCGATGAGAATGCCGCCAAGTATGCCAATATTATGGCTATCACCCTTTCAAGCATCAAGCAGTATTACGATGAAAAATATGACCGCAACAACTTCATCAAGAATGTTGTTCTCGATAACGTTCTCCCCGGAGATATCGTTGTCAAGGCGAGAGAGCTTCACTTCAATGCGGACGTGAGCAGGGTGGTTTTCCTTATCAGGATAATCTCCTCAAACGATGTTTCCGCTTATGATGTTATCCAGAACCTTTTCCCCGACAAGACTAAGGACTTCGTTTTCAACATCACTGAAAGCGACATTGTGCTTGTCAAGGAAATTAAGAGCAATGTTGAGTCCAAGGACCTCGAAAAGCTTGCACGCTCCATTTCCGACACCCTTTCGGGCGAGTTCTACACCCGTGTCAATGTTGGTATCGGTACTGCCGTTGTTGGGGTTAAGGATCTTGCACGCTCTTTCAAGGAGGCTCAGATAGCTCTTGAGGTCGGCAAGGTGTTCGACACCGACAAGGTCATCGTTTCCTACGATAACCTCGGTATCGCAAGGCTTATCTATCATCTCCCCACGACCCTCTGCGAGACATTCCTCCAGGAGGTGTTCAAGAAAGGCTCTATCGAGTCACTCGACCACGAAACTCTCTTTACCATTCAGAAGTTCTTTGAGAACAACCTGAACGTTTCCGAGACTTCAAGAAAGCTCTTCGTTCACAGAAACACTCTGGTTTACAGACTTGAAAAGATAAAGAAGCTCACAGGTCTTGACCTCAGAGAATTTGACCACGCTATCATCTTCAAGATCGCTCTTATGGTCAAGAAGTATCTTTCCGCCAATCCCACCAAGTTCTGATCCTTGCGGCTCAGGACGGACACATAGGCGGACATATAAACAAATAATATAAAACAATTCAATAGTATTTAAGGGGGCAGTCGGGGATCTCTACTGCCCTTTTATCTGCTTTTTTATATACTCAGGCGGTGAATTTAATTTGATCGAACTAAGAAATGTATCGGTGACATACAAAAACGGAGTTGACGCTCTGAATGATGTGTCCCTTAAGATAAACGACGGCGAGTTTGCCTTTGTGGTAGGCGAGTCGGGCGCAGGAAAAAGTACCCTTATCAGGCTTCTTACAAGAGAGGTCAAGGCTGATGAAAGGGCTGATGTCAAAAGCGTTCTCAGAGTAAACGGCTTTGACCTTATGAAGATGAAGCAGCGTGATGTTCACAAGCTCAGACGCACTATCGGCTTTGTGTTCCAGAACTTTATGCTCATTGATTCAATGACGGTCTATGACAATGTGGCGTTCGTGCTCAGATGCATTGACGCTCCCACAAAGTATATCAGAAAAAGAGTGCCGCAGGTAATAGGTCTCCTCGGTCTCCAGGACAAGGCGAACCGCTATCCCGGTCAGCTTTCGGGCGGCGAGCAGCAGCGTGTTGCTCTGGCAAGGGCGCTTGTCAACAATCCCCAGCTTATAATTGCCGATGAGCCTACGGGTAATCTTGACCCGAGGACCTCGGTGGAGATCGTAAAGCTCCTTAAGGAGATAAACGACAGAGGCACTACGGTGCTTATGGTCACCCACGAGCACGAGCTCGTAAAGCGTATGGGCGGCAGACTTATTAATATCCGAAAAGGCGAAATTTCCTTTGACGACAGGATATAAAGAAAGGAATGCAGGTTTTAAATGAGACTCAGCGGTGCAGGCTATCTTATCAAACAGGGCGTGAGAAATATCCTGAACAACAATATCGCTTCCGTCGCAACCTTCTGCGTTCTGACGGTTTCGCTCCTTATTGTTGGCTTCACGGCACTTTTTACGTTTAACATAAACTCTTTCATCAGCGGTGTTGAGGACAAGAACGAGGTCGTTATTTTCCTCACTGATGATGCTGATGACAACTATATCGAGGAGCTTGGAAACAAGCTTCGGGCTGACAGCAACATTTCCGATGTGGTGTTCTGGTCAAAGGAAGAAGCTTTTGACGACCTTAAGAGCAGTATGCCCGATGCTGAGGATATTTTCGGCTACATAGACGAGAACCCTCTTCCCGATGCGTACCGGATAAAGATAAAGGACATCACTCAGATGAGCTCCACTCTTTATGCGATAAACTCCTACAGCCACATCGAAAAGGTGAAGGCTCCTTATGATTTCGTGAATATCCTTACAGGGCTTAAAAGCGCTATAATGGTCGTCTGCGGCATTATTTTCATTTCGCTGATGCTGGTATGCTTCGTTATGATATCGAACATCACCCGTGCAAGCGTTGAGATGCGTCACAGGGAGATAACCATTATGAAATACGTGGGCGCTACCGACGGCTTTATCAAGGTGCCCTTCTTTATTGAGGGTATGACACTCGGTATTCTTGCGGGCGTGCTTGCGTCACTTCTTACCTTTGTGGGATATGACAGGCTTATTGCCCTGCTTTCCACGGAAACAACACTTTTCTCCGCAATGGGCAGCTCGGGATTTATCCCTCTGAGCACCTTTATGTGGAAGCTCGCTGTTATCTACGTTGCGGCAGGAGCGCTGCTTGCTTCTATCGGCACGGTCGGAAGCGTCAAGAAGCACGTTAAGGTCTGATAACAGTATAAAAAAGAAACAGATTCTGAAAGGACAAATAAAATGAAAAGGAAATCGGTGAAGAAGCTTTTTCGCAGTGCAGGTGCCGTTTTTGCGGCAGGCGTAATGGCTCTTTCGGTGATGACGGGCTCTGCCGTTACTGCCGATTATGAGAGCGATATTGCCGAGCTTCAGAGAAAACAGGCGGCTCTTGCAGATGAGAAAAAACAGCTTGAGGATTCCCTCGGCAGCTATGAATCGGGTGCTGAGGATCAGGAAAAATACCTTGAGCTTTATGATGAAAAGATGAAGGTGCAGGAAGAGGAAATTGCCAATATCAAGGAGCAGATATCTCTTCTGAATGATGATATTGCCGATCTTGAAACTCAGATAAAGGGCAAGGAAGATGAAGTTGCCCAGGGCATTGAGGAGTTCAAGGCACGTATCCGTGCTATGTATATGAACGGAAACGACAGCATTGCTTCTATGCTGGCAGGCTCTGTGGATTTTTACGATATCCTTGCAAGAACTGAGCTTATGGAGAGAATGTCACGCCACGACAAGGAAATGATAGACGGGCTCAATGATAAGATAACCTCCCTTAATAATGACAAGGAGGCTCTTGAAGCCACCAAGACCGAGACCGAACAGAAAAAGGCTGAGGCTGAGACTGTTCTTGCAGAGCTCCAGCAGACCTATGCCGATCACGAGGAAACAAAGCAGTGGTACGAGGCTCAGGCGGAGTACAGCAGGAACCGTACTGCCGAAATAGAGCAGGAGCAGGCTGATGCGGAGGTCGAGCTCCAGAATTTTATCAGAAAGCAGCAGGAGGAGCTTGAAAGAAAGCGTGAGGAAGAGCGCAGGCGCAAGGAAGAAGAGGAGCGCAAGCGTAAGGAAGAGGAAGAAAGAAAGCGTCAGGAGGAAGAGGAACGCCGCCGTCAGGAAGAGGAGCAGAAGCGCCTTGAAGCTGAGGCACAGGGTGTTGAGTATGTTCCCGAGCCTGTTGAAGCTGACCCCGAGCCTGAGGAGGACACCTCCGAGGACACCGAGCAGTATGTTACAGGTGCGTCTCAGGGCTTTATATGGCCCTGCCCCACTGTTCTCAATATGACGGATACATACGGCTACAGAACCATTGCCGAGGAGGGCGGTTCCAGCGATTTCCACAAGGGTATCGACATCAACAAGCCCGGCTGTGCGGGCGAGCCTATCGTGGCTGCCGCTTCGGGCACTGTCATTACCGCCTCCAACACAGGCAACGGCTACGGAATACACGTTGTCATTGACCACGGCGACAAGATAGCTACTCTTTACGGTCATATGTCAAGTACGGTCGTTAGCGTCGGCGATGAGGTAAAGCAGGGTCAGACTATCGGATACATAGGCTGTACAGGCTATGCATACGGAAATCACTGCCACTTTGAGGTCAGAGTAAACGGTCAGCATACGGATCCGCTGAATTATGTAAGTCTGGGATAAGCTGCCTGCCCCGCTGCCTTTGCAGGCAGCGGGTATTTTGCGTTAAAAGGATAAGAAAGAGATGAAGATAAAAGTTTCACTGGGAATTACTATAGGTCTTATGGCGATAACTGCCGCCGTTACCTTTATGATAACAAGCAATGTGACGCTGGATATGTTCAACAACAAGATAAAAAGCGTCAGCGAGAAGCAGGAATTTTACAGCAAGCTTTCCGAGATAGACACCTACAGCCGCACCCATTACATCGGTGAGATAGACGAGACCAAGCTCATTGAGGGTATGGTGCAGGGCTATATCGGCGGTGTGGGGGACAGCTATGCGGAATATCTCACGGCTGATGATTATGCAAAAAGGCTGAACGAGCAGACGGGCGTTTCCGTATGGCTGGGGTTCAACTATGAAAAGGAGCCGGGCGGATACATCAGGATAACCGAGGTTCACCCCGGCACATCTGCGGAGGAATCGGGTCTGCTGGCAGGGGATATCATCACGGCGGTGAACAACACGGACGTTATCGCTTTTGAGGGCGGTTACGATGAGGCGGTGTCCCTTTTCAACTGCGAGGAGGGTACCCGTGTGAAGCTGTATGTGAAGCGCACCGATGATGACGGGAAAAGCGATTTTATCACATACAACGTCACTGCACAGCGCTCGGAGCAGGTCACTGTTACGGGCAGAATTATAGAAAATATCGGCTACATCAAAATATCCGCATTTACCGACAAAACGGAGAGCCAGCTTAAATCCAAGCTTGATGAGCTTATTTCCGCAGGCGCTATGGGACTTGTTTTTGACCTGAGAAACAACAAGGGCGGCAGTATGGATATGCTGCAAAAAAGCCTTGACCACATTATCGGGGCAGGGGTAGTTGTGACGGCGGAATACAAAAACGGAAACGTTGAAAATACAGTGGTATGCACCGAGTCTGAGGAGATAAAGATGCCGATGTCGGTGATAGTCAATCAGAACACGGCAGGCACCTCCGAGCTTTTCGCATTCGCTCTTGCGGACAAGTGCGGCGCTCACACGGTGGGCAAGACTTCGGCGGGAAAGGGCTATTTGCAGACCGCTTACACCTGCTCGGACGGCTCGGTCGTTATGCTGTCAACGGCGATACTGCGCACGGAAAAGAGCGGGGACTTCAACGGCGTGGGCTTAAAGCCTGAATTTGATGTCACACTGCCCTCCGATGTTGACCTGAACACCATATCCGACGAGGCGGCGGTGCTGACGGATTCTCAGCTTATAAAGGCGCTTGAAGTCACTGTGCCCAAGGACACGGCTCAGTAATGTGACGGGAAAGGAATTTTTTGCATATGAATAAGATAGATATATTCAGCTATGGGTGGATATATGACGCTGTGCTGCTGATGCTGTTTGCGGTGGCGGCGCTGGACTGCGTGGGCATTGTCAGGAGCTTTAAGGACGGAAAAGAGGCACTGGCGGAATATGCTGCGCTGTGTGTGAAGTACCTTAAAATAATTATGCTGCTGTTTGCGGGAGGATTTTTCCTGCTGGTGGCATTTACCTACGGATATGACACGGCAACTACGCTGATACACGCAGTAATGGGTGTACTGCTCATTGCCGACGCTGTGGTGTCACTGGTCATCAAGGTGAAATATTCGAGAAGGTATGAGAAGAAATGAGAGCGGTAAAAAGTCTGAAAGAGTCCGTGAAGGGCTTTCTGAAAATGACGGGTCATTTTGCGGATTCGGCGATCTATCTTGCCGAGCACGGCTATGATGACGAATATATGAGACTGCTTGGGGCTGAATGCGAAAGTGCGGGCAGCCCCAAGGAGCAGGCGGAGGGTATGGCTCTCACGGCTCAGGGGCTTTTGTTCAGGGGGCAGCTTCGTGACGCACTCAAGGCCTTTGAGGAAACCGATGTTTCAAAGCTGAACAGGTCTGTGGGACACGTTTTCGTGAACAACTATATATTCTGCCTGTTTCTTTTAAACAAGCCCGAGAGGATAAGGGCTGTTTACGAGGAGCAGAACAAGCTTGCTCTTTCGGATGGTTCACTTTTTATGCGCAGGACTATCGGCATAAAGGAGTACATCGAAAAGCGGTATGAAAATGCGGTGACGGTTTTTGTGAAGCTTCTCAGCGAGCCTGACCCGAGATGCACCCTTATGGCGGATATCTGCATCGTAAGGGCGATGCTTAAGCTCGATATGAGGGACAGGGCGGCGGAGATTGCGGAGCTTGGCTTCGGGCGGTACTCGGGAAAGGGCGATATCACTGCCGAGGTGAACCGTCTGCGGCTTGCTTTAAGCTCTCAGACAGTGAAAAAGGGAAGCGGAAAAAAGAAAAAAAGAAAGTGAGGGGTTTGCTTTTGACTGACAGGCAATATGCTAAGCTTATTACAGGCACTGTTTTAAAGCTGGCGGTATTTCTGGGGCTTTGCGGCGGGGCATATTATGCTTCGGGTCGTTTTTTGCCCTATCCCTTTGACAGGATAGTGACCTTTGCTTCGGCTTTTGTTATAACGACGGTATTTCTTTTGGCGGTGGAACATAACAGGCGCTCCTTTTTTGCAAAGGGATATTTGCTTGAAAATGCGGTGGTGGGCGGTCTGTGGGGACTTGGCTGTGCTGTGTCCGGTCCGCTGATAGGGCTTGCTTTTGGTATACGTTATTTTTACCCGAATCCTGACCCTGACATAAACGGCATTCTGTTTGACACTCTTTCATCGGGGACGCTTTATGCCGTTATCATTTTCGGGTACTTTTTTCACATAATAAGATATGATATCGGGGCTGTGTCTGCGGTGATAATTTCGTCGGTAGCTTTCGGACTGCTTTGCTCCTACGGTGTGTCCCGGGGACTTATCAATTACAATATCCTTGTCCCTGCGGCGGCATATTATGCTGTGATAGGGGCGGCGGCGGGTATGCTCATCTTGCAGCTTGGCGATGTGCGCTCGGCGGTGATGTTCATATTTGCCTACAGCCTTGTGTCGCAGCTTGCGGAGACATTTACCCGTGGAGGCAGAAGCTTTTTTACCGATGTTACGGCGCTTATTATGGCGGTGCTGTGCGGGCTTGCGATGTATCTTGAAATGTATGGCGAGAGAAAAAAGAAAGAAAAGAATATGGAAATATAATACTAATAACCAATTAACCTATAGACAAATCCTCGGCTGAAATAAGCCCATTCGTCGTCAAGCTCCCTTGGAGGGCGGCAAGCCCGCCTGCGGTCGCTTTCCTAGACTGGGCTTATTTCATCTGTCGGCTTTATCTATAGAACAATTGGTTTTTAGTATAAAGGCAGTATATCTAAAATAAAGGCGGTATTTTAAATGGAGCTTTCCCTTATCTGCGTGAGGCAGATCGCTGTTATGTTTATTCTTGTGGCGCTGGGCTTTCTCTGCGGCAGGATAAAGCTTATTGACAAGGAGACAAATTCAAAGCTTTCAAGCTTTGTGCTTGAGGTGGTAAACCCTGTGCTCATTTTTATGTCCTATCAGCAGGCTTTTGATACTAAGCTCCTGCTTGGACTTGGACTTTCCGTGGGGCTTGCTTTCCTTTCCTACGCAATGACGATACTCCTTGTGAATTTCCTTTACAGAAAAGACCCGTCCGATGAGGGGGCTGTGGAGAAGTTTGCGGCGGTATATTCAAACTGCGGATTTATGGGAATACCCCTTATCAACGGGCTTTTCGGCGCTGAGGGCGTTTTTTACCTTACGGGATATGTGACGGTCTTTAACATTATGGTCTGGACCCACGGCGTTATATCCTTCGGCGGAAAGGGGCAGAAAACTTCTCTTAAAAAGGTGCTTTCCTCTCCTGCGATCATTGCGACGCTGCTGGGACTTGTTACGTTCCTGCTCCGTCCTGTGCTTGGTATGATACCGTTTCCCGCATTCGTTACGGCGGCAGTCGATGCGGTGCTTTCGGCGGCGGATCATGTGGGCGGTATGAACACACCTCTTGCTATGCTCTGCGCAGGCGTTACAATAAGCGGAACGGTTATCGGGGAGCATATCAGAAATAAGGGGATATACCGTGCGGCGTTTCTGAGACTTATTGCCTGCCCTGTTTTGTTCTGGCTCGTTTTCAGGTGGTTCCCCATTCCCGATACGGTCTTTATGGTTGTTCTGGCGGCGGCGGGCTGTCCTGCGGCGGCTACGGGTACGATGTTCGCTATAAGATACAAAAAATGCCCCGAAAAGGCGGCGGTCATTTTTGCGGTGACGACTCTGCTTTCGGCTGTGACGCTGCCGCTTACGGTAATGTTAGGCTCGGTGTGATGATATGGATATGAAAAATGAAAGCGGCTTCCGCACGAATGCAAAGCCACGGAGGAAGATAAAATTTGACCCGAGAAATCTCATTATTCTTGCTATGGGAATTTCTCTTGCCGTTCTCGGCGTAAAGGCATCTGAGCTTGACAAGGCGCTTACGGAGGACGAGGAGTATATTTCCGCTGAGGCTTCGAGGGTGTTTGAATATTACGGCGAGAAAGATGTTATTAATCTTGCCGACCCCACATACGGCGATACGTGGCTTGCGGCGCTGTCGGACGTGCCCCGTCACGAGATGGATTTCGACAATGTTCGGCTTGAAAACGGGTTCAAGAATTATTACATAGACGGCGTTAAGGCAAATAAGACGGGAATTGATGTTTCGTATCATCAGGGGGACATCGACTGGGAGGCTGTGAAGGCTGACGGCATTGATTTTGCTATGCTGAGACTTGGCTACAGGGGCTATGAATCGGGGCAGATAAACGTTGATGAGCGGTTTCACGAATATGCTGACGGCGCTCTCGGTGCGGGGCTTGACATCGGTGTATATTTCTACTCACAGGCTGTTACTGCGGAGAAGGCTGTGGAAGAGGCTGAGGCTGTTTTAAACGAGATCGGCGATTATGAGATAATGTACCCTGTGGTGTTCGACTGGGAGATCGTGGGGGAAGAAAGCGCACGGACAAATGTTGTTTCGGCGGACGTGCTGAATGAATGTGCGGCGGCTTTCTGCAACCGTATCGCAAAGGGCGGGTATATTCCTATGGTGTACAGCGTCAAGAGAATGGCGTTGACAAAGTTTGATATGAGCAGGCTTGCAGGCTTTGATTTCTGGCTTGCGGAGTACAGGGATATCCCTGAATATCCTTACCTTTTTACTATGTGGCAGTATGCTTCCGACGGGCACGTGAACGGTATTGAGGGGGAAGTTGACCTTAATATGAGCTTGGTGGATTATTCTAAAGTGAAGAGATAATCACGGCTGAGCGTGGAATAATAGAATTATGAGGGAGATGAGAAAATGAATAAAAAAATTATGATGATTGCAGCGGTATTATGCCTGACAGCCTGCGGAAATACAAATTCGGGTGAGCCTGTGACTTCCTATGCGGACAATTCGGAGTCATCTGCGGCTTCAGCCTCGGAAACATCGGCTGAAGCTGTCCACGATATTGACCCCGAGGCTGAGAGAAAGGGTCTTGAG
Source organism: uncultured Oscillospiraceae bacterium (assembly GCA_934486875.1). GTDB lineage: Bacteria > Bacillota > Clostridia > Oscillospirales > Ruminococcaceae > Huintestinicola. The sequence goes on along the minus strand of CAKSPU010000004.1, from coordinate 1,211 downwards.
GGTGTGCCGTATTTCTTTTCGTCACGGTCGGAGGAGGTCACTTTTGTTCCCTCGGAGGAAAATGTCAAGTTCAGCGGCAGGCATATTCTGCATAATGATATTGAGTATCTTTCATATACGGGTTCGGCTGTGCGGTTCAATATGACAGGTGACAGGGTCGAGGCTGTACTTGTTTCCAACGGCGGTGCTTATTCGGACAGGCAGCAGGGGTGGATTGGTGTTGAGATAAACGGCGAGCTGACCAAAAGAATACGTCTTGATGACGGAGAGCAGAGCTATGTGCTGTACGAGGGTGAAGAGCTGAAAAATGCTGAGATAGGAATTGTGAAGCTGACCGAAAATCAGATGACGAACACAGGCGTGAAGTCTGTGACCTGCAATGCAAGCAGGCTGGCTCCTGCCGCTGAAAAGGACAGGTCTATTGAGGTCATAGGGGATTCAATAACCTGCGGCTATTCAAATGAGGCTGACGGTCCTGAGTACGGATTTAACTGCGATTACGAGAACGGTGCGGCAACGTATGGCTATCTTGCGGCAAAGGAGCTTGATGCCGACTACAGCCTTGTGTGCATAAGCGGGCTTGGGCTTATTTCCAACTACACGGAATACGTGGGTGAGAAAGAAGATTATCTGCTGCTGGGTGAGGTGTATGACTATACTGACACGAATTTTGAGCAGAGAAGAGGTATTGAGCCGCTGTCTGAGTGGGATTTCGGCGGTGGAAGTGACATCATTGTTATTAACATCGGCACGAATGATTACAGCTACACAGGCAAGGACGAGGACAGGCAGTATGAATTTTACGAGGCGTATTATGACTTTTTGGGAGATGTGAGGGAGCATAATCCCGAGGCGGATATTGTTTGTACTATGGGAATAATGGGGGCGGAGCTGTTCGGGCAGATCGAAAAGGCGGCGGAGGATTACTCTGCGGATAACTCTGATGAGCATATTTTTACGATGAAATTTGACTATCAGAGCGAAGAGGACGGCTATGGGGGGGACTATCACCCGTCTGTGGCGACCCACGAAAAGGCTGCAAGACAGCTCGTGGATTTTCTGGTAACGCTGGATTGATGTAAAATCAAGGTGAATATGCACATAATGCTATTTGAAATATAAGAAGCGTGTGTACAAAACTACCAAACCTAAAAAACCTGTCGAAAAAGTATTGACAGGGGAGAAAAAGTGTGGTAATATAATAAAGCTGT
>CAKSPU010000003.1 GCA_934486875.1 uncultured Oscillospiraceae bacterium | reverse complement strand
CTCAAGCATACAGCCCTGAGACTGAATGCCGTAACCGCCTGCCTTGTCCATCGGGTCGCCTGTGCTGATATAGTCCTCGATCTCCCTGGGTGTCAGGGGATAAAACTCCACCTCGGTGGTCTCGGAAAAGCTTGTCCGCTTTCCCCTGCTGCAAATGCAGACCCCCGTTATGACCTTGTGTACCCTGCCCGAAAGCTTTGTGAGCATTTCACGGGCGTGGTTGATGTCACGGGGCTTGCCCATTATTTCGCCGTCCAGAACGACAACCGTATCGCAGCCAATGACCGTGTCATACATATGCTCGGAGGTGTCCGCCACTGCCGATGCCTTTTTCACCGCAAGATATTCCGCTGCATTTTCCGAAGCGATATCCTCGGGGAGCGTTTCGTCAATATCCGCAGGGCACACGGAAAAGTCCTGCACAGCAAGCTTTAAAAGCTCCTGTCGGCGGGGCGATGCCGATGCGAGGATCACCATAGTCATTCTCCTTCTTTCAAGAGCGTTCTGAGCCGCTCAAATTCATCTGCGGGAAATGCCATATGACTTTCCCTTTCATAAAAGCTCCGTCCATCACCCTCGGAATATTCCGAAAATGCGCCACAGACAGCCCTTGCAAAAGCGGAAATATCAATGTCTGTCTCAAAAGCCTTTTCGCACTGCGACATATCGGGCTTTCCCTTAAGATCCTCACGGCTCAGGTAAATGCACAGCCGTCCCTCCGGTGAAAGCTCTGTCACCCAGGCTCCAGGCTCATTGTCAAGCACAGCATAGCAGCCGTTTTTTCCGCTCAGTGCATCGGCGCACATTTTAACTATCTGCAAGCCGCTGTCCGTTCCCCAGATGTCCGTGCCCATAATGCAGTAAACATCATCGCCGAGATCAAAGGTAACGTTCAGCCAGCCGCCGTTTATCTCATCTATGGAAAACATTACTTCTCCGCTCCGCCCGAACGTGCCTTTTTCTCCTCTTCGCTGCGGTTGTAAAGGTCAATTCCCAGTATCATAAGTCCGCAGAGAAGAATTGCGTTGAAAACAAATCCGAAAACGGAAAAAAGAACTCCTAAAAATCTTTTCATCAATTATCACTATCCATTCAAAAAATCAGGCAAAGGGGTTTTCTGTGGGGTAAAGCATTCCCGCAGGCTGATTGAAGCCTATCTTCTTTACACCGAGATATCTCAGAACGTTGTACAGCTCCTTACCCTTGTGAGCGAACACTACTGCGCCGTGGTGGGGGAAGCGTCCCTCGATGAGCACGTGACGGTAGAATCTTCCCATTTCCTTTATGGCAAACACGCCTATGGCACCAAAGGAACGTGAAGCCACGGGGAGCACCTCGCCCTGTGCGGTATAAGCCGCAAGCTCTGCATCGGCAGTGGACTGGAGACGGAAAAGCGTTACCTGAGATGCGGCGATATCGCCCTCAAGAGTACCTCTTGTGATGTCGGGCTCTCTGTCGGGCTCAAGGTCTCTGCGCATAATTCTCTGGAACTTCATCTCGCAGGAAGCAAGCTTGCCCGAAGCTGTGTTTCCGCAGTGGAAGCCCATAAATGTATCTGTAAGGCTGTAATCAAATTTTCCCTTGATGTCCTCGTCATAGATATCCCCGGGAACGGTATTGTTGATATCAAGGAGAGTTACGCAGTCGTCGGAAACGCACTGACCTATGTACTCGCTGACAGCGCCCCAGATATCCACCTCGCAGGAAACGGGAATGCCTCTTCCCGTAAGACGGCTGTTCACATAGCAGGGAACGAAGCCGAACTGTGTCTGGAACGAGGGCCAGCACTTGTTTGCAAATACAACATACTCTCTCTCGCCCTTGTGCTCCTCAGCCCAGTCAAGGAGGGTGATCTCATACTGAGCAAGCTTGGGGAGGATACCGGGCATTTTGTTGCCCTGTCCAAGCTCCGCAGCCATTTCGGCAGCCACCTTTTCAATTCTCGCATCGCCTGCGTGAGCGTTGAATGCCGCATAAAGGTCAAGCTCGGAATTTTCCTCTATCTCAGCGCCGATATCATAAAGGCGGGCAATGGGTGCGTTGCAGGCAAGAAAATCCTGGGGACGGGGTCCGAAAGAGATGACCTTCAGCTTTGAAAGACCGAGAACGGCTCTTGCCACGGGGATAAATCCCTCTATCATCTCAGCCACCTTGTCGGGTGTGCCGACGGGATATTCGGGTATGTAAGCCTTTACTCCTCTGAGTCCGAGATTATAGCTTGCGTTGAGCATTCCGCAGAATGCATCTCCTCTGCCGTCGATAAGGTCCTTTCCGCTTTCCTCCGCAGCGGCGGCGAACATTACGGGAAGTCCGAATTTCTTTGCAAGAAGTGTTTCCACGGTCTCGGGACCGAAGTTTCCGAGATATACCACAAGCGCATTCACGCCTGCTGCCTTAAGCTCGGAAACGGCTTTCACCATATCATTCTCATTTTCGGAAACTGTGGGACAGCGGAATATCTCTATTCCCCTTTCCGCACACTTCTTACAGACCTCTCCGCATCTTTCTTCGGAAAGGCTCTTGGGAAAGCAGCTTCTGCTGACTGCTGCGATACCGAGCTTTATCTCGGGCATATTCATCATCTTGTTCATTTTAAAACTTCCTTTCATTTTTTATTCAAGCTCAGGGAGATGATAAACAGCCTTGCCGTCCTCATCGACCCAGTTCATTTCCTCAAAATATTCCTCCAGCGTAACGCCCTTGTCGGCAAGGAGCTTTGCGTAGTAAACGCCCACAAAGCGGTAGTGCCACGGTTCATATATTATCCCCGTGATATCCTCCTTGTTTTCGGGATATCTGAGGATAAAGCCGTAATCCGCAGCGTTTTCCCGGAGCCACTCATACGCCTTTGTGTTCTTGAAGCGGTCGTCCTCCATACTGGTCTCCTCGTTGGACATAATATCCGCCGCAACGCCTGCATTATGCTCGCTGTAGCCGGGGAGCTGGACTTCCTTCAAGGTATCCGCATATGCCTCTTCATAGGTCATTCCACGGTTGTCTATCCTGTCCTGAACGCTCTTGTCGAAGTTGTTCTGCTGATACTCCACACTGCGGTATGCGGACATCACAACAAGCTGGATGCCGTCCTCCTCCGCAGCCTTTATCATCTGCTTCATATACTCAGCCGCACGGGAATCGAGATAATATTCCCTCCAGCTTTCATATACAAGGTCGGTCTCGATGCCGTCGCAGTATTCCTCGGGAACCTGATTTTTCGAGTTCACAAGGAACATCGCCCAGGTGTTGTCGGCATCTGAGGGGTCGGGCTTCGGCTCCTTTGACTCTGCCGTTGTTTCGGTTTCGGAAGCGTCATCTCCGACAGATGTGTCCGTGATATCGGAAGCACCTGTCACATCGGGAGATGCTTCATCGGCTGATGATGTATCGGTGACATTGCCTGTGCTGCTGCCTGTTTCGGAGGGCTCGGTCACCTTTGCAATGTTATTTTCATCGTCCTTGTGTGAAGCTGTACCTGACAATAAAAACACCGCCGTAAATAAAATAGCCGTTGATATGATGAACAGTTTTACACCGTTGGGTTTTCTTTTTTTCTTCAATTTTTTCAGTCCTTTTAAACGGATATCTCCGCTTGACATCAGGCGGAAAATCGGTTATAATGTTAATGAAAAATTTTATTATTTCTCGGAAAGGCGGTCTGCCTATGAAATGCCCCTATTGCGGATTTGAAGATACCAAGGTCGTTGATTCCCGTCTTATCGGCGGAAAGAAACGGCGCAGACGGCGCTGCACCAACTGCGACAAGCGCTTTACCACCTACGAAAGCGTTGAGATACCCGATCTGCTCGTCAACAAAAAGGACAACACCTATGAGCCCTTTGACCGCAACAAGCTGATAAGAGGTCTTTCCTTTGCGGTAAAAAAGCGTCCTGTGCCCGGCTCTGCCATAATCGCCATTGCCGACAGCATCGAAAGCTACTGCGCAAACAATATGATAACCCAGATATCCACCCGTGAGATAAGCGATATGGTGCTCGAACAGCTCAAAAAGCTGGACGAGGTGGCTTATGTCCGATTTGCCTCGGTAAATAAGGATTTCAGCGACGTGGACTGCTTCCTTGACCTCATCTCCGACCTGAGAAAAAGCGGAGACAAATGATTTTTTTCACGATATGCAGGAACGGAAAATTTTCCGCTCCTGCTTTTTTATTATATTCAGCAAAGGGGAAATTATTTACAGCTCGAACACCCTTTTGCGCCTGCCGCCGCCGAAATCCCTTGCGGCTTCAATAAGGGCTTCCCGTTCATTGGGCAGCTTTTCATCAATGACCATTACAAGGAGCTCGTCAAGGGCTTCGCCTATCTGCCTGCCCTCGAAGCCGATGTCCTCAAGGTCGCTGCCCTTTATGGCAAGACCGTGGAGAGTGCAGCATTCGCCGTTCTCGATTATCTCGTGGGCAAGGTATTTCATAGCGTCAAGGGTGTTCACCCTTTCAAGGCAGAAGCTCTGCTTTGCACGGCTGTCGCCCTTCATCACCTCAGCAAGCTTGTCAAACATTCCAAGACCCATAACGGAGATAAGGTGCTTTACAACACGCTTGTCATCAACAGGGGTGATGTAGTGGTATTTTATGAGCTCGCAGGTGTTTTTTATGGTATCGCCGTCGAATTTAAGGCGGCGCATAATCCTTTCGGCAGTCTCCGCACTGCGCTTTTCGTGTCCCGGGAAATGTCCGTGACCCTCCTCGTCAATGCGGCAGCAGGTGGGCTTTTCGATGTCGTGGAAGAACAGGGCAAGCCTTACCTCCTTGTCCGCCTTTGAGTTCTCAACGGCGTGGGCTGTATGCTCCCATACATCGTAAACGTGGTATCTGCTCTTCTGGTCAAAGCCCACGCACTTTGCAAATTCGGGGATAACGGTGCAGAAAACATCGTCAAATTCTATCATCAGGTCGCAGGGGGCTGTGCCCATAACGAAGCCTGTAAGCTCGTTCATTATCCTTTCGGAGGCAATTTCCTTAAGGAGCTGCTTTTTATCGTGTATCGCAGAAGCGGTAAGGGGGTCTATGCGGAATCCGAGCGCCGATGCAAAGCGAAGTGCTCTGAATATCCTGAGAGCGTCCTCCTCAAATCTCACCGCAGGCTCGCCCACACATCTTATCCTGCCGCTGAAAAGGTCCTGCTGACCGCCGAAAACATCAATAATGCCCGTCTTATCGGAATAAGCCATTGCATTTACGGTGAAATCCCTGCGGGAAAGGTCTTTTTCAAGGGAATCGGAGAATTTTACCGAATCCGGGCGGCGGTGGTCGGTGTATTTGCCGTCAATGCGGTAGGTGGTGACCTCCACTGCCTCGCCGCTGCTGATAACAGTGACCGTGCCGTGCTTTATGCCCGTTTCGATGACCTTCATTCCGTCCATACAGGCGATTATCTCGTCAGGGAGCGCATTTGTGGTGATATCATAATCCTTCGGCTTCTTTCCGAGGATACTGTCACGGACGCAGCCGCCTACTATATAAGCCTCAAAGCCGCCCCGCTCCAGACGGTCAAGGACTTCCTTCACATTAATGGGAATACTGATATCCAAGGTATGCTCACATCCAATTCTACCGCACAAGCGGAAATTTACCTAATTTATATTATATCACAAAGCTTATGAAATTGCAAGGCGGAAAGAAAGAAAAATAAATCAGAAAACGGTTGCATTCAAACGGGAATTATGGTATAATAAAGAGAAGTTTTTTATTGGGGAAAAGGGCTATGCAAAAGAATGAGACCGAGCTTATCCATATAGAGGGCACTGCCGAGGACATACTTTTCTGCAACGAGCAGAACGGCTATATCGTCCTTGACCTCGACACGGGCAGCGATTATGTCACCGTAGTGGGCGAGCTGGGCACTATCGAGGAGGGCGAGGAGCTGCGGCTCACGGGGCGGTATGTAAATCACCCGAAATTCGGCGCACAGTTCCGTGCGGAGACCTGCGAGCGTAAAATGCCCGTTACGGAAGCCGCTATCCTCAAATACCTTTCCTCAGGCGTTATCAAGGGAATAGGTCCCACCCTTGCGGGACGTATGGTGGAGCATTTCGGCGACAAGACCCTTGAAATCATCGAAAGCGACCCCGACAGGCTCACCGAGGTAAAGGGCGTATCCCGGAACAAGGCGGAGGAGATCGCACAGGAATTCAGGCGCATTTCCGGTGTCCGCTCCCTGATGATATTCCTCACAGGCTACGGCATATCCCCGTCAAAGGCTGTCGCTGCGTGGAAGCGGTGGGGACAGTTTGCGGTGGAGATGATAAAGGCAAACCCCTATGTGCTCTGCGGAGCGGGGATAGAGCTTGATTTCGGCAAGGCGGAGGAAATGGCGCAGAAGCTGGAGATACCTCCCGAAAGTGAAGGACGTGTCAGGGCGGGCATCATATATATTCTTATGCACAACGCCTACAACGGTCACACCTGTCTCCCCCTTAACAGGCTGAAGGAAGCGGCGATAAAGCTGCTTTCCGTCGGCGAAGAAATAATCGACGACAACCTTTCCGCAGCCGCCGGTGACAATGACATATGCATCTATGACAAGGGCGGCAGGGATTTTGTTTTCCTTGAGGATTTTTTCCGTGCCGAGCAGTACATAAGCTCCCGTCTTTCCGTGATGAACGACTGCTTCAAGGACACGGGAACGGATTACACAAAGCTTATTGATATTGAAGAAAAAACAAAGATAATAACCTATGCCGAAAAGCAGAGAGAGGCAATTTCCCTTGCTCTGTCAAAAGGCTTTCTTATACTCACGGGCGGTCCCGGAACGGGAAAGACCACCACTCTCAAAGCCATAATCTCACTTTATGAGCAGCGGGGTATGAAGGTAATGATAACCGCTCCTACGGGACGTGCCGCAAAGCGCATTTCCGACCTTACGGGCTATCCCGCAAAGACCATACACCGCCTCCTTGAAGTGATGTACGACAATTCGGGACAGCTCAGATTCAAGCACAACGAGCGTGACCCTGTTGCCTGCGACGTTATGATAATAGATGAGATGTCAATGGTGGACACGCTGCTTTTTGAGTCGCTGCTCCGTGCATTGAAGCTCTCCTGCCGACTTATTATGGTAGGCGACAGCGACCAGCTCCCCTCGGTGGGTGCGGGAAATATCCTTAAGGATATGATAGACAGCGGCAGGCTCACCGTTGTGGCGCTCAATGAGATTTTCCGTCAGGCACAGCAAAGCTGCATCATCACCAATGCCCACAGGATAGTCAGCGGCGAGCAGCCCGACCTTACCAGAAAAGACAGCGACTTTTTCTTTATGCAGCGCTTAAATCCCGATGAAGCCGCTCTCACCGTGGCAGACCTCTGCGTGCAGCGTCTCCCCGATGCATACGGATTTTCCCCCACAGATGATATTCAGGTGCTCTGCCCGTCAAGAAAGGGCGTTCTCGGCTCGGTGGAGATGAACAAGCTCCTCCAGCGCAGGATAAATCCGCCCCAAAAGGAGCTTGCGGAGATAAAGGGACCTGTTTTTACATTCCGTGACGGGGACAAGGTTATGCAGACCAAGAATAATTATGACATTATCTGGAAAAAGGACGGTGAAGAGGGCTCGGGAATTTTTAACGGCGATATTGGCACAATAATCAAGGTAAAGCGTTCCGAAGGCACGGTGGTAATTGATTTTGAGGGGCGCATTGCGGAATACTCCCTTGAAATGACCGAACAGATAGAGCTTGCCTATGCCATAACCGTCCACAAAAGCCAGGGCAGCGAATTTACAGCCGTTATCCTTCCGCTGCTCGGAGGCTTTGACAAGCTGTATTACCGAAACCTGCTTTACACCGCCGTTACAAGAGCCAAGAAAATGCTTGTGATAGTGGGCTCAAAGGCAATTGTCGAGAAAATGGTGAACAATGACCGCAGGACTCTCCGCTACACCTGCCTTAAAAATATGATAGAACAGGAAATGGGCTGATGAATGACATCACTCACGGCGACAGCAGCATAAAAAGCCGCCTGCTCGACTTCTTTTTCCCCAACCGCTGCCCGTTCTGCGGGGGATTTATAAGCTTTGACAGCCTTTGCTGCGAAGAATGCTTAGGTGAGATACTCTGGGCGGACAAATACATCTGCCGACGGTGCGGAAAGCCCGTCAGACCCGAATGTGACTGCATCACTCCCCACAGTTATTCTCTTTGTGTCCCTGCTGCCTATTATTCGGGAGCGGTCAAGGACGGGATATACAGCCTTAAATTCAAAAGCAATCTGAACTCCGCCGTCATTTTCGGCAGGGTGCTGAAAGATATGCTTGATGAAATGGGCGTGCTTGATGATATAGATATCGCCGTGCCTGTTCCTATGTCACCGAAGCAGCAGCGGATAAGAGGCTACAATCAGGCGGAGGAAATCGCAAAGGCAATTGTGAAAGGCACGGATATCCCCGTCAGGACCGACCTTATCCGCAGGCACTTTTCAAAGACCGCACAGCACGACCTGAGCGGAGAGGAACGGCACCTTGCGGCTCACAAAAATTATTACACGGATATTCACGGCACTCCCCTTTCGGGAATGACCGTTTTGCTTGCAGACGATGTGCTGACCACAGGCGCTACCCTTAATGCCTGCTCGGATCTGCTCACGGCTCTTGGCGCAGAGCGTGTCATATGCGCTGCGGCTGCAACAGTCTGATAATACTAAAGGTGGTTTTTTTCTTGAACAGCAATATAAAAGTCGCCGCCATTCACGACCTTTCGGGCGTGGGACGGTGTTCACTGTCGGTAATAATCCCGACGCTTTCGGCTATGGGGATACAGGTATGTCCCGTACCCACGGCTATCCTCTCCACCCACACAGGGGGCTTCGGTGAGGTGGTAATGCACGACCTGACCGATTATATTATCCCCGCTCTCGGTCATTACAAGCGGTTAAAGCTTGATTTTGACTGCATATACAGCGGCTTTCTCGCATCGACAAGCCAGATAGACCACTGCCTTGAATTTTTTTCAAGCTATCCCGATGCTCTGAAAGTAGTTGACCCCGTTATGGCGGACAACGGCAAGCCGTACAAGACCTGCAATCCCGAGCTTCGCCGCCGTATGGGCGAGCTTGCGGCGGTGGCGGATATCATAACCCCGAATATGACCGAAGCCGCCATACTTCTCGGGGAGGATCCCACACTTATGCCCCGCTCCGCAACGGAGATGAAGAGCATTCTTGTGAGACTGTCCGAGCCGGGTCCGAGGATAGTTGTCATAACAAGCGCATATGTCTGCGGCGAATGCTTCAATGCGGGCTATGACCGTGAGCACAACAAGTTCTGGAAGGTGCCATACACTCAGGTAAATGCGGGATATCCCGGCACAGGCGATGTTTTCGCATCTGTTCTCACAGGCTCGGTGCTCCGTGGGGACAGTCTGCCGATCGCAATGAACCGTGCGGCTGCATTTCTGGAGCTTGCCATAAAGACCACCTACGGCTACAGCACAGACCCCCGTGAGGGAATACTCCTTGAACGATGCCTTGATTTTCTTATGGCAAAGCACGACCTCTGCGATTATGAGTCGCTTTAAGGGGGAAATGATATGCGTCTGAACATAGTTCTTGCAGAACCGCAGATACCACAGAACACAGGCAATATCGCCCGAACCTGCGCCGTTACGGGGGCACGGCTCCATCTTATAAAGCCGTTGGGATTTCAGATAGATGACAAAAAGCTTAAGCGTGCGGGACTTGACTACTGGGACAAGCTTGACATCACCTATTATGAGAGCATAGCCGATTTTATGGAGAAAAACAAGGGCGGCAGCTTTTTCTTTTTCACCACCAAGGGCAGAAAGATACATTCCGATGCAAAGTATCCCGACAACTGCTACCTGATTTTCGGCAGAGAGGATGCAGGGCTTCCCGAAGAGCTTCTTTACGCCCACCCCGACGAGTGTGTGCGTATCCCTATGAGGAGCACCCTCAGAAGTCTTAATCTCTCAAATTCAGCCGCCATTGCAGCCTATGAAGTCCTCAGACAGTGGGGCTATCCCGACCTTGAAACAAAGGGTCGGCTGACTAAATATAACTGGTAAAATAATTCCCGAAAGGAACGAAATATTATGTCAAAGATCAAATTCATAACCGATTCCGCCAGCGATATCACAAAGGAATATGCCGAAAAGTACAATATTGATGTACAGGGCTTTCCCATTACCGTCGGGGACAAAAGCTTCCGTGACGGCGATATTTCCAATGAAGAATACTATGACCTGATAGACGCTTCTCCCGAGCTTCCCGTTCATTCCCAGCTCACAGCCTTTGAGTTCGGCGAGCTTTTTGAGAAATATGCAGCTGAGGGCTATGAGGATATCTTCTACATCTCCATAAACGCCCACGGCTCTGCCACATATCAGAACGCCTGCTCCGCCAGGGACAATTATTTCTCCGAGCACCCCGATATGGCTGATAAGCTGAGGATTCGTGTCCTTGACTCCACAAGCTACTCAGGCACATACGGCTATCCCGTTATCGAGGCTGCGAAAATGGCTGAGGAGGGCAAGTCCGCCGATGAGATAGAAAAGTATCTTGTCCACTGGTTCCAGGTATGCGAGGTATATCTTGCGGCATACACACTGAGATATGTAAAAAAATCGGGAAGAATAAGTGCTGCGGCAGCCTTTGCCGGCGAGCTTCTCGGTCTCAAGCCCGTAATTCTCCTCAAGGGCGAGGGTACAAAGGTGGTGGCAAAGCCCCGAGGAGAGCAGAATGTTATCCCCAAGCTTGCCGATGTTACCTGTGAGCGCATTGAAAAGAGTTCACCATACATCGTTATCGGCGGCAGAGACCTTGCCCGTGCCGAAGAGCTGGCAAAGGTGCTTACAAAGCGTCTTGGCTACCCCCCCGTTGATATCAGATTCAGAGTAGGCGGCGCAATTGCGGCAAACAGCGGTCCTGACATCGTTGCTGTAGCATTCAAGGCAAAAAAATAATAAGGAGCAATTCCCGTAAATGGAAGACAGTATTGATATAAAACAGCTATTCTCCGTTCTGAAAAACCACTTTCTCCCCATTGCCGTGTCGGCGGTGATATGCGGGGCGGCAGGCTTTTCGGCGGCTGAGTTTCTCGTGCCGAAAAAATACGAATCCTCGGCTATGCTTTACGTGGAGAATAATCAGAATAAAAATGAGACACTTAATGTAAACGACATCACAGCGGCTCAGAAGCTGGTCAACACCTGCCAGATACTTTTTCAGAGCAACAAGATGCTTGATTCGGTGATATATGAGCTCGACCTCCCCTACTCCAAGGAAGAGCTCAGCAATATGATATCCGTGACCTCTGTAAACAGCACGGAGGTGATGCGGATAACTGCGTCCAACGAGGACCCGCAGCTTTCCGCAGATATCGTGAATGTGCTTGTTGAGCTTGCCCGTGACGAATTTATGAGGGTAATAAAATCAGGCTCCATCGAGGTGGTGGAGTACGGCGAAGTGCCGGAAAGCCCGTCATTTCCGAGACCGATGATATTTGCTGCGGCAGGCATTCTCATCGGAGCGGCAGCGGCATATGTTATCCTTTTTGTGAGAGACATTATGAATGTGACCGTCACACCGAGAGATGACCTGACAAAGATATACAATGTTCCAGTTTTTGCAGAAATTATGGATTTTGAAATGGCGGCTGGCAGTGGTCACAGCTATGGCTACGGCGGTAAAAAGACAGGTGAAAAGCGTACATCTGCCAAAAGGTCATCATCAAAGCGCTATCTTCTTGATGACAGCACCCCCTTTGTCATTGCCGAGGCATACAGGGCTGCACGAACAAATCTCATTTTCTCCCTTGCCGCATCGGGCGGAAACATCATCGGCTTCACAAGCGCAGAGCCCGGCGAGGGAAAATCCACCACCTGCGCAAATATGGCGATAGCATTTGCGGATATGGGCAAAAAGGTGCTGCTTATTGACTGCGACCTGCGTAAGCCGACGGTGCAGACTGCATTCAGGCTTGGCGGTCAGAACGGACTTTCCTCAGTTCTCGGCGGCTTCTGCACCCTTGATGATGCGGTGAACAAAAATGTCCGCCCATCTCTCGATGTGCTTGCATCGGGTCCCATTCCCCCGAATCCCACGGAGCTTCTCGGCTCAGGGATAATGGCAAAGCTACTGGAAAATGTGTCCGCAAAGTATGATTATGTGCTCCTTGACACTCCCCCTATCAACGTTGTTACCGACTCACAGCTTATGAACAGCATCATCGGCGGTCACGTTCTCGTTGTCAGGGAAAATGCCACATCTCACCCCGATATTTCGGAGGCTCTCGAAAAGGTGGCTCTTGCAAACGGACGGAAGCTCGGCTTTATCAAATCCTTCTGCACAGGCGGTATGAAGTCATCATACGGCAGGAAAAAATACGGCAGATACGGCAAAAAGTACGGCTATTACCAGAGCTACGGCTATGAGTACAAGAGCGAGGATAAATCGAATTAAAATGCCAAAAGCGGTCTCATCTTCTTTCGGAAAATGAGACCGCTTTGTATTACTTTGTATTATATATTTTCTTTTCGTAGATCTGTCCCGAGGAGGGCTCGATGAGATATACGATCACATCATCGGTCGGATCATCAAGAGTGAACTTTGCGGAAAAATCAACCGTCTGACCCGGCTCTGCATAATAATATTTCAGATAATGGGTTTCATCTGTCATACTTTCCTTGATAATGCCCATTCTATAAATGCCGCCGCCCTGATATGCCTCAACAGCCAGGACCTGTGCGGGAACAACTCTGTCCTGAGATGAGTTTGTAAAGGAATAATCCACGATCAGCGAACCGTCATCGGTAAAGCCCGCTCCCTTTAATGTGCATTTATAAGCAGGAGCTTCAATATATTGCTCATTGGTTTTATACCCAAGGGTCAGTTCCTTGTTAACAAAAATATCAACGGTCACAAAAAATTCGCTTGCCGCATAAAGGGTGACAGGGTCGGTGTTGTTTCTGAGAGTGTACTGCTTTTTTATCTCGACGGTGCCGCCTGCCATTACATTTGTGCTCTGGTCAATGTCTCCGATGCTTTTGCTTTCTACCGCAACACCCTGCTGATATGCGGTTATTCCGCCGCCGAGGAGCACTTCATCGAAAGAGCGCTCATAGGAAGCATTATTGTAATACTGGTATGTTACCAGAAGTGTTGTATCTCCTGTCATTTCAGCACTCTTCACCTTAAAGATATTCGTCTTGGCTATTTTTGAGGGCTCGATATCCTTCATTGAGACCACATCAAGCTTTGTGACTATCGGCTTTACACTCACACTCTCGGCATTGTAATTCTTATCAAGCTCATTCTGCTCAGGCTCTTTTCCCCCCGAACAGCCGCAGCAAAGGATCATTGCGGTTATAAGCAGCACGATAGATGACAATAATTTTTTCATATAAACTCTCCTTTTTTTGATAATGCTTTTGTCTCCCCCATCGGCAGGATACATATATTGATTTTACATTATCCGACACTGTTTTTCTACAGCTGTCAGCTGAAAAGGAGAATAATACTGATAACCAATAAAAAAATGCTCCGCATCAACCGATGCGGAGCCGTTTTTATCTGTTAAATATATCAGCCTGCGGGCCAGGTAAATTCTCTGCCCGAAAGCACGTGGAAGTGAAGATGCTTTACGGTCTGTCCTGCGCAGTCGCCGCAGTTGGAAACTACTCTGAAGCCGTCAGTCATATTCATTTCCTTGGAAAGCTTTGCGATGACCTCGAAAATGTGAGCCACTACTGCGGAGTTTTCTGGGGTTATCTCAGCCGCAGAGGTGATATGCTCCTTGGGGATAACAAGGAAATGCACGGGAGCCGTGGGAGCTATGTCATTGAATGCATAGCAAAGCTCGTCCTCATATACCTTTGTTGAGGGTATCTCACCCTTGATTATTTTGCAGAAAAGACAATCGTCCATTGTTAATGCCTCCCCTTACTTTACAAAATTCGCAACGATAGAGGGAACTGCTTCAAGTGCCTTGCCGATAAGGGAAGCATCGCCTGCGCCTGCCATTGCGGAATCGGGACGGCCGCCGCCCTTGCCGCCTGTAACAGCAGCAGTTTCCTTAATGATCTTGCCTGCATTTGCGCCTGCCGCTACCGCTTCCTTGCCGCATACGCAGAGGAGAGATGCGGAAGAGCCGTTTACGGAAGCAAATACGACAACTGCATCGGGATTCTTGTCCTTTATCTCATCGCCCATTTTTCTCAGTGCATCGGCGGAAACATCGGTGAGCTGAACTGTTGCGGCTCTTACCTTACCGACAGCAACGGCATTTGCCATAACATCACCTGTCTGGGAAGCGGCGATCTTGGCATTGAGCTCTGCCTTTTCCTTTTCAAGTGTCTTGACCTCGGCTGCAACTGCCACGCACTTTGCGGCAACGTCCTCGGGCTTTGCGACCTTAAGAGCAGCAGCGGAATCAATGAGCATTGTGTGATACTTGTTGAGCAGACCGAGAACACCTGCGCCTGTAACGGCTTCGATACGTCTTACGCCTGCCGCAACGGAGTTTTCGGAAACTATCTTGAAAAGTCCGAGACGGGCTGTATTGTCGATATGAGTACCGCCGCAAAATTCAACGGAAACGCCCTTTGCCTCAACGACACGGACGATATCGCCGTACTTTTCTCCGAAGAGAGCCATTGCGCCAAGCTTCTTTGCTTCTTCAATGGGCATTGCGGTCATTGTAACGGGGATAGCATCAAATATATCCTTGTTTACCAGAGCCTCGATCTCGGAAAGCTGCTCGTGGGTAACTGCCTCGAAGTGGGAGAAGTCGAAACGGCATCTCTCGTCATCAACGTAAGAACCTGCCTGATGAACGTGATCGCCCAGTATCTTTCTCAGTGCTGCCTGAAGAAGATGTGCGGCAGTATGGTTTCTCATAATTGCATAGCGTCTCTCGGTGTCAACGGAAGCTGTAACGCTGTCGTCCTTGCCGAGACCGCCCATTTCCATTGTACCGAAATGGAGATACTGTCCCTTTGCGGTCTTTTTGGTGTCGGTAACGGCAAAGCGGCTCTCGCCGATGGTGATAACACCTCTGTCGCCTACCTGTCCGCCGCTCTCTGCGTAGAAAGGAGTTCTGTCAAGGATAACGACCGCATCATCGCCCTCGGAAAGCTCGTTTGTCTCTGCGCCGTCCCTGAAGATAGCCAGAACCTTTGCGTTTATTTCAAGCTGAGAGTAATCATAGCCTGTAAATTCGGTCTTGGGGAGGGAAAGGTTGCTCATAGCGTCCTCGTCCCAGGAGGAACCGCTCTTTGCATCGTGATCGGCACGTGCAATGGCTCTTGCGTCCGCAACGCACTTTCTGAAGCCCTCTTCATCAACGGAAATGCCTTTTTCGGCGGCAATTTCCATTGTAAGGTCAACAGGGAAGCCGTAGGTATCGGAAAGCTTGAATGTATCCTCACCTGAGAGCATACCGCCCTTTTCAATGCCCGAAAGCATCTTGTTGAGAATTTCCATACCTGCGTCAACGGTCTTTGCAAAGCTCTCCTCTTCGTTCAGGATAAGCTTCCTGATATATTCACGCTTTTCGTCAAGCTCGGGATATGCGCACTTGTTTTCGTCGATAACGGTGTCTACTACCTTGTAAAGGAAAGGCTCGTTGATGCCCAGAAGTCTGCCGTGACGTGCGGCACGTCTGAGAAGTCTGCGGAGGACATAGCCTCTGCCTGTGTTGGAAGCGGTAACGCCGTCGCCTACCATAAATGTGGTGCTTCTGATGTGGTCGGTGATAACACGGAGAGAAATGTCGGACTTCTCGTTCTCCTTGTAGTTTACGCCTGCAATGCGGCTGATGTGCTTCATTATGTTCTGAACGGTATCAACCTCAAAGAGGTTGTCAACGCCCTGCATAGCGCAGGCAAGACGCTCAAGACCCATACCTGTGTCGATATTCTTGTGAGCCATTTCGGCATAGTGACCGTTTCCGTCGCTGTCGAACTGGGAGAAAACAAGGTTCCATATCTCGATAACTCTGTCGCAGTCGCTTGCCTGCTCAAAGCTCTCGAAAGGACCGTAAGCCTCGCCGCGGTCAAAATGTATCTCGGAGCAGGGACCGCAGGGACCGCTGCCGTGCTCCCAGAAATTGTCAGCCTTGCCGAGACGGATAATCCTCTCCTTGGGAATACCGATGTCGTTCATCCATATCTGCTCTGCCTCGTCATCGCTCTCGAAAATGGTTATCCACAGTCTGTCTGCGGGTATCTCGAGAACGCCTGTGAGAAATTCCCACGCCCAGGCAATGGCTTCCTTCTTGAAATAATCACCGAAGGAGAAGTTGCCCAGCATCTCAAAATAAGTGCCGTGACGGGCAGTTTTGCCCACACGCTCGATGTCGGGTGTACGGATACACTTCTGGCAGGTGGTCACTCTCACATTGGGAGGGGTCTCGGTGCCGAGAAAGTATTTTTTAAGGGGTGCCATACCGCTGTTTATGAGCAGAAGGCTGTTATCGCCGTTGGGGATAAGGTTTGCGCTCGCCATTCTTGTATGATCTTTGCTCTCAAAGAAGGATAAATACTTCTCACGGAGCTCGTTAAGGCCTGTCCATTTCATTTCTTTTAAGACTCCATTCTGTAAATCGGGACACTTCTCCCGATTTTATTTACATACATTTGATATTATACCAAATTATGCGGCTGATGTCAATAAGCTAATGGAGCCTATCTGCATTTTTCGGAGAATTTTTTTGTATCCTGCCCGATGCATATGATCTCACGGAGCATATTCGGCTTATTTTATGAATATAATCAGACAAGCATAATACCGTTTACGGTATTACAACAAAACAAAGGAGAGAGAGCTATGTCTCAGAGCATTCTTGAAAAAGATTACGGCGAAAGCTCCCCCGTGCCGAAAGGGGAAATGCCGAAAATAGGGCTGACCTCCGCGCAGGCGGCGGAGCTTATGCAAAAATACGGCGCAAACACCACCTCAGCGGAGAAAAAGGCAAAGCCGCTGAAAATTTTTATGGGGCAGTTCCGGGACGTTATGGTGATGATACTCATAGCAGCCGCCGCAATTTCCGCATTCATCGGTGAATATTACGACGCTGTGACCATTATCACCATAGTTGTGCTGAATGCCGTCCTGGGCTTTGTTCAGGAGTACCGCACGGAAAAGACACTGCTTGCTCTGAAAAATATGGCTGCCCCCTCCGCAAAGGTGTACAGGGACGGGCATCTCACGGTGCTGCCTGCGTCGGAGCTTGTCCCCGAAGATGTCATATCCCTTGAAGCGGGGGACAAGGCGGCGGCTGACTCCGTTATCCTCAGTGAAAAGGGGCTTATGGCGGACGAAAGCGTGCTCACGGGGGAAAGCGTGCCTGTTTCAAAGACTGCGGGAAATAAAAATGACAGGGACAATTCAATTGGCAAGCCGAACATAATCTACAGCGGCAGCATTATCACCAAGGGCACTGCCGCCGCAAGGGTCATCGCCACGGGAAAAAGCACCCAGATGGGCAGGATTTCGGGTATGCTCACGGATATCGAGGACGAGGAAACACCCCTCCAGAAGCGTCTCGGGGAGCTTGGAAGGGTCGTTGCCGTAATATGCCTTATCGTCTGCGTTATCGTTGCGGGGGCGGGCATTCTGCGGGGCGAGCCTGTTTTTGATATGCTTATGACTGGCATAACCATAGCCATTGCCGCAATTCCCGAGGGACTTCCCGCCACCGTCACCATTGCCCTTGCCCTTGCGGTGAGCCGGATGCTGGGGCAGAATGCCCTTGTCCACAAGCTCCATTCCGTTGAGACTCTCGGCTGCACATCGGTCATATGCACCGACAAAACGGGCACTATAACCGAGAACAAAATGACCGTGAGAAAGGCATACACCGACGGAAAATATCACGAATTTACGGGGCAGGGCTACAGAGTTTCGGGGCAGGTAAGCTGCGACGGACAGAGCGAAAGCATCAGGTCATCGGCAGTGCTGAAGGAGCTTCTCCGCTGCGGAGTGCTGTGCTCCAATGCCGACATATCCGAGGGTGACACAGAGGAGCGCACCGCTGCGGGAGACCCCACCGAAGCCGCTCTGCTCATTGCGGCGGCAAAGGGCGGAATGAGCCACAGCACCGAGCGTATGGCTTACAGGCGGATAGATGAGCTGCCCTTTGACAGCGACACAAGGCGTATGACCGTTATCGTGAAAGAACCGTCGGGAAGCGGAAATACCGCTTACTGCAAGGGTGCGGCGGACGTTATCCTTGAACGCTGCACACATATCCTCACCGAAAAGGGCGTTTCGGAGCTTACCTTTGCAAAGCGCCGTGAGATAGAGGCAAAATGCGATGAAATGTCATCGGAGGCTCTGAGAGTCCTTGCCTTTGCCTATTGCCCCAATGCGTCCGTGACCTCTCCCGACACAAGGCTCACCTTCATCGGACTTATGGGAATGACCGACCCGCCCAGAGAGGAAGCAAAAAAAGCCGTCCGTCTCTGCAAAAGTGCAAGGATACGGACGGTAATGATAACGGGTGACCACAAAAACACCGCCGCCGCCGTTGCCGCACAGGCAGGCATATTAACAGGCGATGGCAGGGTCATAACAGGCGATGAGCTTGAAAAAATGAGCGACAAGGAGCTTGAAAGAGCCGTCCGGACCGCCTGTGTTTTCGCCCGTGTCTCCCCTGCGGATAAGCTGAGGATAGTGAGAGCCTACAAAAAGCTTGGACATATCGTAACTATGACGGGTGACGGGGTTAATGACGCTCCCGCCATTAAGGAAGCGGATATCGGCGTTGCAATGGGCATTACGGGAACGGACGTGACCCGTGAAGCGGCGGATATGGTGCTCCTTGACGATAATTTCGCCACTCTTGTAAGCGCCGTGGAGCAGGGACGGGGGATATACGCAAATATCCGCAAATTCGTCCGCTACCTCCTTTCCTGCAATATCGGCGAGGTACTCACGATGTTCCTCGGTATCGTTATGGGAATGCCTATGGTGCTGCTCCCCGCACAGATACTTCTCGTAAATCTCGTAACGGACGGACTTCCTGCTGTCGCCCTCGGTGTTGAGCCCTGCGGTGAGGAGAATATGAAAATGCCCCCGAGGAAAAAGAACGAGAGCTTTTTCTCAGGGGGGCTGATGTTCAGGATAGTTTTCAGGGGTATCCTTATCGGCATATGCACCCTTGCAAGCTTTACGGTGCTTATGCGTATGGGGGGCAGCCTTGAAGCGGCGAGGACGGGTGCTCTTGCCACACTTGTAATGTCCCAGCTTTTCCACGTTTTCGAGTGCAAATCCGAAAGCGGAAATATTTTCACAGTGCCCTATTTCAACAATGTAAAGCTTATTCTTGCGGTGCTTTTCTCAGTGGCAGTGCTGGCGGCAGCGATATATCTGCCGTTTTTGCAGACAGTCTTTTCCACCGTACCCCTCACGGGAGAACAGCTCCTCATTGCGGCAGGTCTTGCCTTTGCGGCACCGCTTCTTAACTGCTTTGGCGGAAAATAATTACTCTGCGCTTTCAGCCGTTTCCGTCTCGGCTTCTTCGTCGGGGAATGTGACTGCAACGCCATTTTCCGAAAGCCTGTGGGTCACATCTCCCGCCGCAGTCTTGTCTGCGGAAAGCTTTTGCAGGGAGGGCAGGTCAAGAAGAGGAGTAAGGTCGGTAATATCCGTGCCTGTGATATCAAGCTCTTCAAGGTCGGTCATATTTTTTATAAATGAAAGGTCGGTCACCCTGCATTCCGAAATGTTCAGATATTTCAGTCCTGTAAGGGGTGCAAGAAATGACAGGTCTGAAAGGTCGGTGCAGTCGGAATACACATCTTCCGCACGCTCTTTTATTGATGCATCATAGGCTTCATCGCCCATTTTAAGCGCTCCCGCCGCCGCATATTTATATGGCGTGACGGTGAGCCTTTCAAGGCGGTCAAAATCGGTAAGCTGTTCCACACCGTCGGTAGTCATAAGGCAGAGGGATATCTCACGCTCGGAGATGCTGTAATACTCCCCGTCGATCTTCCGTGTGCTGTGGGCAACGCTTCCCGTGATGAGGTTTATGCCCATAAACAGGGCTATGACCGCCGCAAGTATCACTATAGCTTCAATTGCTCTTTTTTTCAAATCAAAACAATTCCTTTCAAAACTATCGGGGTATGATGAAAGATCATACCCCGATAGTTTTTTATAGCTTTTAATTGGCACTCAGAATAAACGGGGGCTTGCTGTAATATCAGACCCTGTCATAAAGCTCCTCATACTTCCTTGCGGAATTTACCCAGGAATAATCGGTCTTCATACCTCTGAGAACCATCTGATCCCATTCCTTGCGGCAGTCATAGAAGATGTGCTTTGCATAGTTTATGGTGTTCAGAAGCTCCTCGCCGTTGTAGTTTGCAAAGGAGAAGCCGATGCCCGTGCCGTCATACTCATTGTATGGAGCAACGGTGTCCTTTAAGCCGCCTGTCTCACGGACAATGGGAACAGTGCCGTACCTGAGGGCGATAAGCTGTGTGAGACCGCAGGGCTCGAACATACTGGGAACGAGCACAGCGTCAGAACCCGCATATACCCTGTGGGCAAAGCTTTCGTTGAAGAGAATGTTTGCTGAAACTCTGTCGGGCATTCTCCAGGCATATTCTCTGAAAAGATTTTCATACTGAGGGTCGCCTGTGCCGATGACAACGAACTGAGTGTTCTCATCGCAGATGCGGTCAAGGGCATAGCGTACAAGGTCAAGTCCCTTCTGATCGGTGAGACGGGAGATAATGGAAACCATAAACTTGTTCTCGTCCTGCGCAAGACCAAGCTCCTGCTGGAGAGCCTTTTTGTTGGCAGCCTTGCCCTTTTTCACGTTCTTTATGCTGTACTGCTTTGCTATAGAAGTGTCGGTCTCGGGGTTGTATGCATTATAGTCGATACCGTTCACGATGCCGCAGAGAGACTGATTTCTCGCCCTGAGAAGTCCGTCAAGTCCCTCGCCGTAATATGCGGTCTGTATCTCCCCCGCATATGTGCCGCTGACGGTGGTGATGTGATCCGCATAAACAAGACCGCCCTTGAGCATATTTGCGTCCTGCTTGTATTCAAGCTTGTCGGGGGTGAAAACATAGTCGGGGAGCCCCGAAAGCGACTTTATGGTCTTGATATCCCAGACACCCTGGAAGCGGAGGTTATGTATCGTAAATATGGTCTTTGTGCCGTAGTAGAAAGGATTGTCCTTGTAAAGCGTGTGGAGATAAACGGGTACAAGACCTGCCTGCCAGTCGTGGCAGTGGATAATGTCGGGCTTAAAGCCGATAACGGGCAGGATAGCCATAACAGCCTTTGAGAAATAAATGAACTTCTCGATATCATATCTTGTGTCGGCATAGGGCTTGTCTCCGCCGAAATAGAAAAGATTGTCAACGAAATAGAAGGTTATGCCGTCATACTGATATTCCATAATTCCGACGTGAACGCTGTTGAAGCGCTCGCCCATATCCATATAGAAATGGTGTACATACTTGAAATTATTTCTGAATTTATCGGGGATACATTTGTAATTCGGGAGGATAACACGGCAGTCGAATCGATTTTTGTCGAACATTTTGGGAAGAGTGCCCACAACGTCCGCAAGACCGCCTGTTTTGATAAAAGGAACACATTCGGAAGCAACAAAGAGAATATTTTTCATAAGTCCATACCTGTCCTTTCGGTATTATGCATAATTTCTACTCATATTATATAATATTTTTTATCGCAAGTCAATAGGCTTTTGAAATTTTTGCGGCTCTGTTCCGAAAGCATTTTCACGGAGCAGAGCCGCACATAGAGTATTATACTAATAACCAATTGTTCTATAGATAAAGCCGACAGATGAAATAAGCCCAGTCTAGGAAAGCGACCGTAGGCGGGCTTGTCGCCCTCCAAAGGAGCTTGACGACGAATGGGCTTATTTCAGCCGAGGATTTGTCTATAGGTTAATTGGTTATTAGTATTACTGCGTTGTCTGCCTTTCGGCAAAGCGGAAGCCGTCCCCGTCGGCAGTGAGGATAACGCTGTCCCCTGCCTTTATTTCGCCGTTTATTATCTTTTCGCTGAGGAGATTTTCCACCTTTTCGGTTATCTCGTGGCGGAGCATTCGTGCGCCCTGATGTCTGTCCCCGCTGCCCGCAAGGAGCTTTACCGCTTCGGGAGCAAATTCCACGGATATCTCCATTGCCGCCGCACGGTCACGGAGCTCTCCCAAAAGCTTTTCCGCAAGGGCTTCAAGCCGTGGTCTGTCAAGGAGTCCGAATACGATCACCTCGTCTATCCTGCCCAGAAGCTCGGGGCGGAAATGCTTTCTCAGCTCACGCTTCACATCTGTCCGTATCCGCTTGTTTTCCTCCTCCGAGGATATTTCCGCTCCCTCAAAGCCCAGCCTGTTTTTGTCGGTGATCTCCCTTGCGCCCACATTTGATGTGAGAATGAGCACTGTGTTTGCAAAGCACGCCTGCCTGCCCTGACTGTCGGTGAGAACACCGTCCTCCAGTATCTGCAAAAGGATATTGGACACATCGGGGTGCGCCTTTTCTATCTCGTCAAAAAGTATTACGGAATAGGGACGGCGGCGGACTGCTTCAGTGAGCTGTCCCCCCTCGTCATAGCCCACATATCCGGGAGGTGAGCCGATGAGCCGTGAAACGCTGTGCTTTTCCATATATTCGGACATATCAAAGCGGACAAGGGCTTTTTCATCATCAAAAAGGCACCGTGCGATAGCCTTTGCAAGCTCGGTCTTGCCGACCCCCGTGGGGCCTGAGAATATAAATGAGCCGATAGGTCTTTTCGGATCCCTCAGCCCTGCCCTGCTGCGGCGTATGGCTTCCGCTGCGGCTTTCACGGCTTCGTCCTGACCTATTACCTGCTTGTGAAGCTCATCTTCAAGGGTAAGGAGCCGCTCCGTTTCATCGGCTGTGAGCCTGCCTGCGGGAATACCCGTGGCAGATGACAATACCTCCGCAATATCATCAGCAGTGACCTCGGGTCGGGGCAGTCCTTTCCCCATAGTCTCACAAAGGCTCTTTTTCTTCTTCGGCATATTTCGGTCTATCATCGCCGTAAGCTCCCCCGCAAGGTCATTCAGCGGCTTCTTCCCGTCCCTGATATGCACCTTTGAAGCCGCTTCATCAATAAGGTCAATGGCTTTGTCGGGCAGGCATTTCCCGTTAAGATACCTGACAGACATATCCACCGCCGCTTTTATCGCTTCGGGGGTTATGCATACCTTGTGAAATTCCTCGTAGCAGGGGCAAAGTCCTGTCAGGATTTTCACAGCCTGCTCGGGGGTGGGCTCGCTTACCGTGACCTGCTGAAAGCGGCGCTCAAGAGCACTGTCCTTGCCGATGAATTTGCGGTATTCATCAAAGGTGGTGGCTCCGATTATCCGAAGCTCCCCCCTTGCAAGCTGGGGCTTCAGGATGTTTGCGGCATCTATTGCACCCTCTGCCGCTCCCGCTCCCACAATGGTGTGAAGCTCATCAATGAACAGGATAATGCTGCCGTTTTCAATTACTTCGTCAATGCACAGCTTTATCCTGTCCTCAAAATCGCCCCTGTACTTTGCCCCCGCAAGCATTGAGGTCAGATTGAGAGAAAAAATATGCTTGCCCTTTAGCGTATCGGGCACATTTCCCGATGCAACAGCCATTGCCACGCCCTCGGCAACGGCTGTTTTGCCCACGCCCGCTTCCCCCACAAGGCAGGGATTGTTTTTCGTCCTGCGGGAAAGTATGCGTATCACACGAGCTATCTCGCTGTCACGGCAGAAAACGGGATCGCACTTGTTTTCAGCCGCAAGGGCGGTAAGGTCTCTGCCGTATTTTATGAGGGTGGGTGCTTTGGTGATAGGGGGAAAATATTTCACATCAAGCCCCGAAAGCCCTCTGCACGTTCCCAGCACCGCACCGATGTTCACGCCCATATCCGTAAGGATATTCACCGCCGTGCAGTTCTCCTCCCTGAGCAGTGCCGAAAGCAGATGCTCCGTGCCGGCAGGCTTTTCCCGTGTAGCCCCCGCACCTCTGCACGCACCGTCGATTATTCGGCTTATGGCGGGGGTGACGGAATCCCTGTCCACTATCGACGGCTCCCCCCTGCCGATAAGGCGTATCATACGCCCCAGCACCTTTTCCTCCGTAACACCGCAGGATTTCAGGATACTTGCCGATGTGCTGCCCGTTTCCGAAGTAAGGGTCAGCAGCAGATGTTCACTGCCCACATAGGTATGTCCCAGCTTTCCTGCCTGAATGAATGCCTTGTTTATGACGGTATTTGCCTTGCGGGTAAAAAGCTCCTGATCGTACATTCTGTTAAGCATCTCCTTGATCGGTTAATTTCAGATACATTATCTATTATGGACTGTTTTTTCCGAATTAACTGTCATATTAAGGAAAGTGCTTATTTTTTTGGCGGGTGGGGTGCTGCCGCAGCGATCTCAATGAAATATTCATACTAATAGCCAATTTCCGACATATAATGTAAAGCATAAAAAATGCAGGAAACGTTTTTACCCGTTCCCTGCATTTTTGCATTGAGCCATAATAAGCTATACTATTCAGTCCGCCTTAAAACAGCTTCAAGCATCTTTTTTCAAACATCTCCTGCAAAGCGCAGAGCACGCCCATTCTGCCCGTGGCGTATGTAAGTCCGCCCTGAACATATGCAGCATAGGGTTCTCTGAGAGGAGCATCGGCGGAAAGCTCGATAGATGCGCCGTTGTTGAATGCTCCTGCCGCCATAATTACCCGGCTGTC
This sequence comes from uncultured Oscillospiraceae bacterium, assembly GCA_934486875.1. Lineage (GTDB taxonomy): Bacteria > Bacillota > Clostridia > Oscillospirales > Ruminococcaceae > Huintestinicola. Next base: position 63,591 of record CAKSPU010000003.1, on the reverse strand, counting down.
ATAGCCGGGCATATCCCAGGGCTCCGGAGAAACGAAGCTGTCAACGGGAGAGCCCTTCTGAATGCCCTTGCAGAATGCGATAAGGTTCTGCTCATTCTTCATAAGCACGGCAGTGATTATATCTCCCCTCTTCTCGTCGGGAGCGGGGAAGCACTGATAGCCCAGCTGTGTCATTACCGCACTTGTGAATGTGGCTGTTTTGAGGGCATTTGCCACCACCTCGGGAGCATAGAAAAGTCCCTGATACATTCTCTTGTTCTGGTCAAGGGAGCAGCCTGCCTCTCTGCCCACTCCGGGACAGGTAAGGCGATAGGACACCTGCTCAACAAGCTTCTTTGTTCCTGCGATATATCCGCCTGTCTCCGCAATTCCGCCGCCGGGGTTCTTGATAAGGGAGCCAACGATAAGGTCAGCGCCTGCGGAAACAGGCTCGGTCTTTTCAACAAATTCGCCGTAGCAGTTATCCACCATAACGATGATATCGGGGTTTGCGCCCTTTGCCGCCTTGACTATCTCCGCAATGCCGTCAACGGTGAGGGAGGGACGGAGGGAATAGCCCCTTGAACGCTGGATATACGCAAGCTTTGCGCCCTTTACCTTCTGGAATATCTCCGCAACATTGGGCTTGCCGTCGGGGGTAAGATCCACCTGCTCGTATTCAACCCCATAGTCTGCAAGAGAGCCGTTTCCGCTTCCTCTGAGACCGATGACCTCTTCAAGAGTGTCGTAGGGTCTGCCTGTGAGTGAAACCATTCTGTCGCCCTTTCTCAGAACGCCGAAAAGGGCTATGGTAAGGGCGTGAGTACCCGAAGCTATGCTGTGGCGCACAAGTGCGTCCTCCGCTCCCACAGACTGGGCAAAAACCTTGTCAAGAGTGTCTCTTCCAAGGTCATCATAGCCGTAGCCTGCGCTGCCCTTCATACATACGTCGCTTACCTTGTTGTCGATAAATGCTTTGAGCACCTTTTCACCATTGTGCCTTGCTACCCTGTCTATCTCCTTGAATGCGCCCTCGCAGGCTTCCTCAGCCTTTGCAGCTGCCTTAAGTATTCTTTCCTCGATTTCAAAGCCTTTCTGTACAACAGGCTTCGGGTCAAAAATTTCTGCCATTTGTAAAAATCTCCTTTTATCTCCTGTAAATATAATCATATCCCGCAGGCTCAAATCCAAGTCTGCGGTAGAAGTCATATACGTCATCATATGCCCACAGGCGGGACACTGCTCCCATTCCCGCAAGCTCTCCCGAAACAATATCGGTAATTTTTCTGCCGTATCCCTTTCCCCTGTGTCCGCAGCTTACGGCGACCTGGGAAATATATCCGTATCCCCCGTAAACGAAGTCAACGCAGGCACAGGAAACGTTATCACACATATACGCCCGTGAAACGTTATGGCGTATCCTGTGGGACATATCAGCATACCATAAGTCAAATTCAGATATGCCGAAAGCTTCCTTTACAATTTCATACATTCTCATCAGCGATACCGTTTTGGCATATTTCTCCGCCGACGGAGAAGCCTTTTTCTCAAAAAGCGTCCTGTGATATGCAGTATAGCCGTCAAGCGCCAGCCGTTCCCCCACATTGGGAGGACATTCCACAGTCTCGGGGGAATTTATCATAATAAAGCTGCAAAGCTCACCGATATCGTCCCACACACCGCTTATGACCGCAGAGGAATTGTATATCAGCAGGCTGCCATTTTCGGAGCGGTACAGCCTGCAAAAATCATAGCCTGTGCCGTATGCATCGCAGGCAGCCTTTATCCTGCCGCTGTAATAGCTTCGGTCAGGCATAAGCTCTGCGGGGTCGGATATGAGCTGTATCATACCCTGCCCGAAAGTATCTCTTCCGCCATTGCCACACTCAGAGCATAGCTGTCGAAATAGTCTTCCTCGTTTATCACGCAGCAGGGAGTGTGCAGATAGCGGCAGGGAACGGACACCGCACAGGTGCGTACTCCCCCACGGCTTATGTGGATAGCTCCGCTGTCATTTCCGCCTGCAACAACGGTCTTTGTCTGCCGTCTCACGCCGATATCCTTTGCAAGCTGTATGGAAAGCCTGTAAAGCTCCCTGTCATAGATAGTGCTCCTGTCCATATAGGAGACCACAGGGCCTTCACCGAGAATACAGCACCGCTTGTCCCCCTCGGAAAGAGGCACGTCCGCAGCGGTGGTGGCTTCAAGGACAAGGGCAAAATCGGGGGCAACGTCAAATGCAGCCGTCCTTGCGCCTCTGAGCCCGATCTCCTCCTGGGTCTCAAAAGCGAATGTGCAGTCATATGGCAGGGCGTTTTCAAGTATCATAGCAATCATTATTGCGCAGCCTGCACGGTCATCAATGGCTTTGGAGCGGATAACTCCGTCCCTTTCCGCATAGCCGCAGGTGAAATATGCATAATCTCCGAGAGATACGTATTTTTCAGCATCTTCCTTGTCCTTTGCACCGATGTCGATGTAAAGGCTGTCGAATTTCGGGGCAGTCTTTCGCTGCTCCTCGGTCATATTGTGAACGGCGCAGGAGCCTACAGAGCCCATTATGCCGTTTTCAAGCCGTACCTGTCTGCCGATAACAGCATCTGCCTCAACGCCGCCGATGCAGTTTATGTTAAGTGTGCCGTCAGCGTTTATTCCCGTAACAATAAGCCCCACTTCATCTGTATGAGCGGATATCATCAGCTTTGAAGCCGCTCTGTTTTCACCCTTGTACTCTGCTATGACGCAGCCGAGAGGGGTCACACGACACCTGCACCTGTCTCCGACAGTATCGAAAATAAACTTGATTATCCTGTTTTCCTGCCCCGATGCACCGTCCAGCTCACAGAGCTTTTTAAGCAGGTCACGGAGAAGCTCTTTATTTACCTTAACGCTCATCTGTTGTCACCTGCCTTTAAAAAATCAGTGATAAGCTCCGCTGTAAGCTCGCAGTCAGCCACGTCGATGACCTCGGCGGGGGTGTGCATATATCTGAGGGGAACAGAAAGTGTAACGGCTCTCGATCCGCACTTATTAACGGAAAATCTGTCCGCATTTGTACCCGTCATACCGTTCATTACCTCCACCTGATAGGGAATATCCTTTTCCGTTGCACGCTTTATTATCCAGCGGGAAAGATCTCTGTCGAGAGAGGGTGCCGTGCCTATCATACAGCCCTTGGAAAGCTCGCCGCACTTGCCCGGCTTTTCGCCGCCGCAGAGGGCAAAGCTCACATCAACGGCAATTGATATGTCGGGGTCGATGTCGAATGCACCGATGCAGGCTCCTCTTTCGCCGACCTCCTCCTGTGCGGAGAACAGAACGGTGAAGGAGAACGGGAGGGTGTCGTACATTCCGCCCAGATCGGAAACCGCCTTGATTATCGTGGCGATACCGCAGCGGTCATCAAGCCCTGCGCCGCAGATACGTCCGTTCAGGAGCTCGGTGCAGGGACTGTCAAAGGAGATAAGGTCGCCCATTGAAATTTTCTCCCGCACCGCTCCTCTGCGGAGAATGGGGTCGATGTAAATGCTGTCCTTATCCATAACCGAGCTGTCTTTTTTAAGGTGGGGGGGCAGAGTGCAGATAACACCGCTTACGTCCTCAGCACCGTGGATAACAACTCTCTGCGCAGGGAAAATGCGCCTGTCAAGCCCGCCTATGCAGTCAGCCTTTATAAAGCCGTCCTCGGTAATGCTTGTGACGATGAGCCCCACTCTGTCAAGGTGAGCGTCAAGGAGAACGTGGGGCTTGTTCTTTCTCCTTTTGCCGAAATTGGCGATAACATTGCCGTTTTTTATCAGAACATCGTCCGTGTATTTGAAAAGCTCATCTCTGCACAGCTCTGCGGTGGCGGTTTCGTCTCCCGAAACGCCCTCCGAATCGGCTATGCGCATTATAAGCTCGGTAAGCTCTTTTGTGTTCATCATATTTTCCTTTCATCAAAGGGCATTTACAAGGCTCTTGAAGTGATTGCCCCTGTCCTCGAACATTCTGTACATATCAAAGCTTGCGCAGGCGGGGGAAAGTGACACGATATCGCCGCTCTTTGCGTGGCTGTGAGCAGTTTCAACAGCCTCCGCCATATCGTTCACGATGATTATTTCAAGTCCGCTGTCCGCAAATTTTGGCGATGCCATTACCGCCGCCTTTATCTTCTCCCTGGTCTGACCCATAAGGATAAGGAGCTTAACCTTTTCGCACACAAGATCAGCCATAGGTTCAAAGGAAATGCCCTTGTCGGAGCCGCCCATTATCATTATCTGCTTCTGAGCAAAGGTGTTCAGGCAGGCAATTACACGGGTGGGGCTGGAGGCAATGGAATTATTGTAGTATTTAACACCGTCAAGCTCTCTCACAAGCTCGATCCTGTGCTCAACTCCGCCGAACTCACGGGCAATTTTTACCACAGTTTCGGGCTTTACCTTTCCCCACGTTACTGCAATTGCGGTGAGGTAGTTTTCAACATTGTGAAGTCCCGGTATTCTGATATCATTCATATGGACAACGGGGGTGACAGTGCCGTAATCGTTGTAGCAGAGCATTCCGTCCTCACGGAGGAATGCACCGTTTTCCACCTTTTCACGTCTGCTGAAAAATGCAAGCTGTCCTCTTACGAGGGGAGCAAGGTTTTTGGCTGTTTCATTGTCGGCACTGAGAACAGCCTTGCCGAAAGCGTTCTGATGAAGCAGGAGATTTGCCTTTGCGTCGATGTATTCCTGCATATCCTTGTGGACATTCAGATGATTGGGAGTGATGTTTGTGATCGCCGCAACATCGGGAGAGCGTCTCATAGAGATGAGCTGGAAGCTTGAAAGCTCCACAACAGCGGCATCATCTTCCTTTACCTCCTCGATGATGGGGAGAAGCGCCCTGCCGATGTTTCCGCCCTTATGTACGGTCTTGCCCTCGGCTGCAAGGAGCTCAGCGATGATAGTGGTGGTGGTGGTCTTACCGTCAGAGCCTGTCACCGCATAAATGGGGCAGGGGCAAAGGTCAAAAAAGACTTCCATTTCAGATGTAACGGCTGTGCCGTGATGTCTTGCTGAGGTGAGAACATCGTTGTAGTAGTACATTCCCGGAGTGCGGAAAACAACGTCATATTTTCCCTCTGCCATTCCGTCCAGATAGCTCTCTCCGAGAGAGAATTTTGCTCCCGCTGCGGAAAGCTCCGTATATTCCTTCATCTGCTCCGCAGTCTTTTTATCGCAAACGGTAACGTCAAGTCCCTTTGCGCAGAAAAGCTTTATCAGGTCGGTATGGCTCACACCCACGCCGATAAAGGCGATTTTTTTATTTTTCATATCAGAAAAGAATTTTTCTGCCTTGGTCACGAAAGATCATATCCTCTCAATAATAAATAGTTATACATTTTATATTATACTACACTGTGCGGAAATTATCAACATATTTTTTGGAAACCGGTGTTAAATGTACGCAAAAAAATCCGTCCTTGGGGAAAGACGGACCTTTTATTACATATTGCTGATTTGCAGTTTATGAGCTGACAGGCTGATTTATACTGAGAATAAATAAAATTTTTTAATCCCCCGCTCTATTTCACCCACTCATACATCACCGCAAACCATTCCCTTATCCAGTAGGACGGCAGCAGGGGGAGATATGTCCGAGAGCTTGCACTGTAGCTTTCAAGCCCCTGTTTTTCCGATATCAGAGAAGCACGGAGCTGATGAAATTCGCTTGTGACAATGACCGCTCTGCGTTCTGCACCGATGCTGTCGAGAATTGCAAGGGAATTTCTGATGTTCTCATAGGTGTTCACCGACTTGTCCTCGGGGATTATCCTGTCGGGGGAAATGCCACGGCGGATAAGTCCCTGCCTGATGCATTCCGCCTCGCTCATCGGCTCGTCATCGCCCTTTCCTCCCGAGGCTATGCATATGACCTCGGGATTTTCGGAAAGATAAGCATATGCCGCCTCTATCCGCTTGTCAAGCATAAGTGAGGGACCGTTTTCCTTGACCCTGCACCCGAGAATGATAACATTTGCAGGCTTATCGGGTCTTATGTCCATCGCCCTTATCATCGCCGCAGAAATTATTATAGCAGTTATCACCGATATGACGGCAAGGGCTGCAAATATTATGAGAAACACCCTGCCTGCGCCGTTTTCCCACAGCCTGCAAACAATATCCGCAGTCTTGTCGGGAAAAAAAAGCACAAGGGTCAGAAAAGCGCTCATAAGCATTCCCACTGCATTTCCCGTGTGGAATTTCGTCCGTATGCCCGTTATGAGGAACAGAAGGAAAAATGCCGCCGAAACAAGGCTTAAAAACAAAAGGCACACCCGTGGGAATGTGCCTTTTAAAATATTTGCCGCAGCCATTATAAAGCCTGCTTAAGAGCCTTTGCAAGCTGGTCGGGGCAGGAGGTGCCTCTGCCGCCGCAGTCAACATTTTCCAGACGTGCGATGACATCTTCCACCTTCATACCCTGAGCAAGACGTGCAACGCCCTGTGTATTTCCGTTGCAGCCGCCTGTGAAAACGACGCTCTTTACGATGCCGTCCTCCACCTCAGCGGTTATCTTTCTCGAACAGACTCCCTTGGGTGTATATTCAATGGTCATTTCAAAAACTTCCTTTCGCTTGGGGATTATTTTTTGCTGCAAAGCCGCAGAATGCGGTCAATGTTTTCCTTGTCGGTGGTGTACATTCCGAGATGTGTGGGGCGCATATTGTAAAGCCCGTGGAAATCCGAGCCGCCCGTTACGATAAGGTCATACTCATTTGCCTTTGCAAGAAGCATAGCCTGCTGCTCCTCGTCTGCGGAATAATGATAGACCTCAATGCCGTCAAGCTTGCCGTTTGATGCAAGGTCATCAATGAGCTCAACCGAATCGTAGACCATCGGGTGAGCAAGTACCGCCGCACCTCTTGCGGAATGGATAAGCTCCAGCACATAGTTCACATCGGGATATTCCCTTTCCACGATGCAGGAGCCTGTCTGCTCATTGAAAAGCTCGTCATTCAGCTTTCCGTAAAAATGAGTGGAGTAGCCATACTCAATGAGTGCGTGGAGGATATGCTGCTTGTAGATGCTCTTTGAGCCGCTCAGGTGCTTTGTGATGTCCTCGGCGGTAATCGGAAAGAGCTTCAGCACGTTTTCCACCGTCTCCTTGGCGCAGGACTGCCTTATCTCACTGCATCTGCGGCATATTCCTTCCAGCCTGTCAGGCTTCTGAGGGGCGTAGCAGAGGATATGCACCTTTCTGTTGCGTGTCTTGTCCCAGGCGGTGAGCTCCACTCCGGGGATAGTCTGAACGCCGTAGCGCTCTCCCAGGATCTTTGCTCTGGAGACCGATGACATCGTATCGTGATCTGTAATTGAAATAAAGTCGAGACCTATGCGCTTAGCCTGTGCTATGACCTCCTCCATACCGAGGGAGCCGTCCGACAGAGTTGTATGTACGTGAAGATCGCCTTTCATATATACAAGATCCTTTCCTGTGCAGGATTTTTGCGTAGGCAGTCATTACGACTGATAATTTACACTATTCTATTATACCATATTCCGCCCATTAAAATCAAGGGCTTTTGTGATATTTTTACGTTGATTTCACGGATTTTATACTATTAAAAATGCCGCACAGGTGCGTGCGGCATAATACTGAAATCATTCGTGTCTGTTTCCCTTGTACTCTGTCCTCTCCTGACCGCTGTAAACAGTAAATCTGTCCTTGCCGCCTGTTTTGGAGATGTACATAGCAATGTCGGCGGAGGTGTACAGCTCCTTGAAATCCCTGCCGTAGTCGGGGGCAACAGCCACACCGATGCTGGATGAAACACTGACCTCACGTCCAAGCTTTTCATCTGAATATGTGTGCCTGATGCGGTCGCAGAGCGCCTTGCAAAGCCCTTCGATGCGCTCGCTTACATTGTCCCCCGAAATAAACGCCATAAACTCGTCGCCGCCTATTCTTCCCGCAATGTCGCCGTCGTCAAGGAGAGAGCTTATCTTTGAAGCAATGTCCTTGATGACATTATCGCCCCAGTCGTGACCCAGAACATCATTCACATTCTTGAAGTTGTCGATGTCTATTATCATCATAGCGTGGCTGCCGCCTCTTTTTAGGCGCTCGGAAATAAGCTCTTCGGTGGCAGTTTTGTTGTAAAGCCCTGTGAAGCAGTCACGGCTCGCATTTTCACGGAGATTTACCACATCGTCGATGTTGCTTATCTTTCCCACGACCTTAACGGCTCTTGCATCGGAATAAACGGTGGTTCCCGTAAATTCTATCCAGCTTATGCGGTGACCGCCGCCTGTTTTTGCAACAATGGCTTCACAGTTCGTTTCGCCCGCAAAGAAGCGTGATGCGCTGAGGGGATCCTTTGCCTCAAAGCCCTGACAGGAAATGAGCCTGCTCATAAAGTTCTCGTGGGAATGCGCAGTAGTCTTGGGAACCTCGGAGTCAAATACCGAGCCGTAGGTGATAAGGCAGTCGGTGTCGATATCATACTCGAACACCACATCGGATGAGCTTTGCAGAGCCGTCTGATAAAGCCGTCTTTCCTTTTCGGACTTTATGTTCATATCCCTCAGCTGTGACATTATCTCGTGGTTTCGGGCAAGAAGTGCGTTAAATCCCACAGCAAAGTTCTCAAGCTCCCTGCAGCCGCCCGGCTCAAGGAAATCGTCATCTCCAGTCCTATCCCCCGAAAACTGGATAGAGTTTATCTTCTTGGTATAATTCTGAAGAGGCTTTACCACCTTGTTTGACACAACGGAAATTGTCACAACAAGCATAAGCGCCACTATCATAAAGGTGCCGACCGTGATCCTTGTCTGATCGTTTATCGTATTGCGGGCATCGGAATAGTCACGGAGGGCATACACCGTCCAGCCGCAGTTGTCGGGACTTTCGGAGGAACCGACCATCTCGGTTTTTCCCCTGCGGTATTTTCCTGCACCCATTGCCTCTATGCCAAGCTTTGAAAAGCTTCTGTAGGTCATTTTAAGGTCCTGGGAATATATCACCGTACCGTCCGACGAAACTATGCATATTTCGTCAGATGATGACTCGGGAAGAGCCGACAGCTTCTCACGAAGTCCGCCGAGCTTTATGTCAGTGCCGAAATATCCCAGCACACTGCCCGAACGGCGGTCCTTTACGGGAGCGCAGACAGATACCACGGTCTGCCCGGATATGGGAGAGGTGTAGACATCGGTAATGAAATATCCGACGGAGCTTTTCAGAGCTTCGCTGAAGGGAAATTCGGAAAATGTAAAGTCAGGTCTTGCCACCCAGCCGTCGGAGGAGTTTGAGAACGCCACTCCGGGGTAAACGGCGGATACGAGCCAGGTGCGCTCAATGCTTTCGGGCTCTCTCGAAACCGTGGAGTCCAGCTCTCCCATTGCAAAGCTGAAATAGGCATTGTCGATTATGGTATCTCTGTCCTCGGCGGTCAGGAGAAATCTTTCAACATCTTCAAATCCCGCAACAGCCGCTGCGTTCTCACCGTATGACGATATAACGTCATTTACACGGCTGCACGCAAGCTCGGTGCTGCCGAGAGCCTCCGACCTTGAAATATTGTCGATGACATAGCGGACTGTCACAGTCATAAAGCTACCTGCCAGTATTATGATCGCAAGTACGGGCAGAACGGTATAAAGCATTATCTGTGATTTCAGATTCATAAGCTTTGTTTTATGAAAATTCTCGGACAAGTTCACACCTCCGTAAAACGAAAAAAATTATCAACCTTATATTATATGCACGCAGACCGATTTGATGAACGGTCATACAGATACTTCCACATATATTATATCGGACAAAAAAGTTAAAACTTTAGCATTTGTGCGCAAATTTGTCTGCAATTTTACCGGTTATTGGCATTAGCACTGGTCTTCAACAAACCTATAGACGAATTTGACAGCTATAACGCAGTCCTCGGCGGAACTGTGCTGACCCATTCGGGTAAAACGGCAGAGAGGGAAAAATAATATCTATATTGTTAATAATTTTTCATTGAATACGCTTATCGGCTGTGATAAAATGATACGGACTTATAAAAAAGGACGGATCGTTTTATGTATATACTTCTGCTCTCACTTATTTATCTTGCATTCATAAGTCTCGGGCTCCCCGATTCCCTGCTGGGCTCTGCGTGGCCTGCAATGCGGCAGGGCTTTGACGTTCCCATTTCCTATATGGGCATAGTTTCAATGATAATCTCAGGGGGAACTATCCTTTCAAGCCTTATGTCCGAACGCCTTACAAAGCGGTTCGGCACGAAAACAGTCACCGCCGTCAGCATTCTTGTGACCTCTGCGGCGATGTTCGGCTTTTCCACCGTTACCGCTTTTTGGCAGCTGTGTCTCTGGGGCATTCCCTACGGTCTCGGGGCAGGGGCTATCGACTCGGCACTGAATAATTACGTTGCCCTCCACTACAGCTCCCGTCATATGAGCTGGCTCCACTGCTTCTGGGGCGTGGGAACGATCATCAGCCCATACATTATGAGCTATGCAATTGCCAGCACAAACTGGAGCGGCGGATATCGCACAGTGTCGCTCATTCAGCTCTGCATCGCCGCTGCAATGTTTGCCACACTGCCTGTATGGCGGGTAAACAGCGACCCCGCAGGCACGGAAAATGACGGCAGGACCGTGGGACTGAAAAATGCTCTCAAAATAAAAGGTGTACCCTGCCTGCTTCTCGGATTTTTTGCTTACTGCGCCGCCGAAGCCACTGTTATGCTCTGGGCGAGCAGCTATCTTGCGGAAACAAAAGGACTTTCCGAAAAGGACGCAGCCGCCTTTGCGTCCCTGTTCTTCATCGGCATAACCGCAGGACGGTTTATTTCGGGGCTTTTCTCGGACAGGCTTGGTGACAGGAATATGATACGCATAGGTACGGTGATCGCACTTTGCGGAGTGGTGCTTGTACTCCTACCCGTAAGCGCTCCCGCCGTGGCATTTGCAGGCTTTGTGGTCATAGGACTTGGCTGTGCTCCCGTTTATCCCTCAATTATCCACTCCACGCCCTGCAATTTCGGAGCGGAAAATTCTCAGGCGGTCATCGGCATACAAATGGCAAGCGCATACGTCGGCTCGACCTTTATGCCCCCCGTGTTCGGACTTATCGCCAATCACATCACTATAAGGCTTCTGCCCTTTTACATCACGGTTTTCTTTATCCTGATGATAATTATGACGGAAAAGACCTTCGGAATGAAAAAATAATACAATGTCCTCCCCACCTCTTCACATAATGAGGAGGGCATTTTTATATAGATTTCACGAAAATTTAAATAAATGTTGTAATTTGAAAAATTATGTGTTATAATTGACCTATAACGGTTAAATATTGCCGAACATTTTTTTAAGAGGAGCGTAGCTATGGATGACCGTATCGCCCATATAAGCGACCCGAACTTAATAATCCCCGCCGACGGATGCTCAGACCTGTTTTTCAGGCTTTTCAACAGCACCTATGACGGACTGTGCATATTTGAAGTCTGCGGTGCAAAGGTGCGGGCGCTTTACCTGAATGACAGATATTTTCAGGTCATAGGCTACTCACGTGAGCAGTATCTTCCTTATTATGATAACGTTACCATAACCCTCTTTGAAGAGGACGAGCAGCGTATTTTCGAGCACGCAGCGGAATGCGTCGGAAGCGGCGGTGATTTCTTCTGCGAGGCAAGGGGCTACCGCTTTGACGGCAGCATCGGCTGGTTCTGTATCCGTGCAAGGATAGTTGACTTTATAAAAAGCGACAATCCCGTTTTCCTTGCGTCAATAAACGATGTTACGAAGCAGAAGGATATTGAGAACAAGCTAAGGATAAATTCCGAAAGATACCGTATCCTTGAAGAGACAAGCCGTGCTTTTCTTCTTGATTATGACTGGAAAAACGATGTGATGACATTCTCCCCCGGAGAGGACAGAAAGGACATCGTTATAAATAACTACACTTCCTATCTCCGCAGGGAAAGCCCTATCTATGACGAGGACGTGGTATATTTCTGCCACACCCTTTTCAAGGACTGCCGCAAAAAGGGCAGGGGCTTTGTTGATGTCCGCTCCCTTGACAGGGGCAGAAATAATTACTCTGTCTGCCGCATAATCTTTTCAAGCATTGAGGACGAATACGGCGAGGTAATACGTGTTGTGGGCAGAGTCGAGGAGCTTCACGAAGCATCGGGGCTTATCCCGCAGTTTGCCGAGGAAAAGGCTGTAAGAGCCACTGCGTTTCTGGGTGAGATAAAGAAACGCATTGCCCTTTGCAGAGACCGTGCATTTGTGATAGTATGCGACATTGATGATTTCAACGGCTTTGTGAGCAAATACGGCAAGGCTGCGGGCGATGATGTATTAAAGCTTTCCGAGCAGCTTATGAACAGCGTTTTCCCCGAGGGTACTGTTATTTTCCATTATCTTGGCGATGAATTTGTGCTATTTGCCGAAAACATCACCGAAAGCGAGCTCCACGATATTGCGGATAAATTCAGAGCTGCATTCAGAACAGCTGCCATTACCGCAGGCGGCGAAAGCGTGAACGCCGACCTTACATTCTGCGCAGGCGCTGCGTGGACGGTCTGCGATGAAAAGGTCAATCTTAAGGATTTCTTCATCACTGCCGAAAGAGCCCTTATCAAGGCTAAAAAGAGGGGCAGAGACAGAATGCAGGTGGAGAAAATCATTTACTGATATTCGTTGAAATTGCTTATTGAAAAAAATCTGCGGCTGTGGTACAATATGTATTACGCCGCATTTTTTTACCTGATCAGGGAATCGCTGATCAATGTGTCTCGCCTACGGCGGGGAGAGACACTTGAATACGCCGCTTAGGGAGCACAGCAAATCAAACATTTGAGCTTTTTGATATATTAAAGGAGTCCAACTAAATGACAAACAAAATTGAAGAATTGCAAGTAGATATAGGCATCAATTTAGATGCTATGATCCCGACCGAATATGATAAAGCGTGGATATTCTATGAACTTGGTCCGGGAGTTGCCCCATCATATTGGTTTTGCTACATTGATTCAGCAACAAAAAGAGTCATTCCTATGGATGGTCTTGAGGAAAGAAAGGATATCATTGTAAATGACGTAACAGAATATAAAAATCATCGTTCTACCACAATAATTGATATTCAACAGCTTCAGAAAGAATACGTTTCAACTTTTGATAAATGTTGGTTTGGGATAACATATCAGCTTAATGGGGATGGAACATTTAATATATCATTTTCTTATGAAAAACCTACAGGAAGTTTACAGAAAAGAAGAGAAAAGTGGTGTATGGAGCATCTTGGCTGTATGCCGCCAAAAATTACGGTTGATATGTTAAGAAAATGATATTAACCTTGGATACTGTAAATTTACTGTTATATTCTATGGACGTACTGAATAAAACTTTCCAAAGCAGGAAAAAAGTGGTATAATAAAAAAATCAAAATCTTTAATGAATTGCTGTTTATTCAGCGATTCCTTAGATACAGAAAAGGAGAACAAGAAATGAACAAAAAGGAGCTTGCAGAGATCAAGAAAAGCTTTGCGGAGGGCTGCGGATTTTTCACCCTTAACCGTATCCTTTACGCTTACTGTGACGCTGAAAAGCACATAAAATATACCGAATCAAAGGGCTTTGCCATTATGCCCGAGGACGAGAGTGCTGTTGTGATGGAGACGCTGAAAAAGGCGCTCAGCGGAAGTCTCGGAAAAAATCTGAACGAATACCGCTTCCCTAACGAATCCTACGATGAGGGCGGTGCCCAGAATATCCTTTATGCTGCCGTAAAGGGCAGGCTGGAGGACGAGGAAGCCAACAAAAAATACATCGACAGGATAGTTGAAAACACTGACTATTCCTCCGCATACACCATTATTGCGGGTCACTGTACATACAGCATTCTTGTGAAGGACAAGAACGACGAAATGATCGGAGAGGGCGATTCGGAATACAATTTCATCGTGACAGCTCTCTGCCCCGTGAACACAGGCGATGACGGACTTTTCTATGACGAAGAGACCGAGACTATCGCAAAGAAATCCAACACCGAAATGATAATCGCAAGAGCGCCCCAGGACGGATTCCTTTACCCCGTTTTCAGCGACCGCTCCCCCGATGTGAACAGCGTTATGTACTACACACGCTCCCCCAAGAAGCCGAATCTTTCCATTATCGAGGACGTACTTGACTGTAGTTTTGAGTTCACCCCCGACGGCGAAAAGGAGCGTTTCAGGGCTGTTCTCACAGATGTATGCCGTGACGAGCTTGATTACACCGTCATTACCCGTGTGAATGACAGCATCAAGGAGGTCATCGACCAGAACAAGAACGAGACCGAGCCTCCTGTTATAGATTGCAGCAGAATGAGGACTATCCTTTCCGATGCAGGGGTAAGCGATGACAAGCTTCAGGCTCTCGATGCGGTTTATAAAACGACCGTAGGCGACGGCTCTCTCAAGGCATCGAACCTTGTGGAGACCAAGACTGTTCTTTCCGTTCCCGAGATAACCGTGAACATCAGCAAGGACGGCACGGACAAGGTAAGGACCACGGTTATTCAGGGCAAAAAGTGCCTTATAATCGACCTTGATGACCCGAGCGTTCTTGTAAACGGCATTGAGACTTCATTTGAGACTTCGGGAAGTGCTTCGGACAGCTCTGCTGAAAACAGTACACCTGTTACGGTGTGATATATTTATGGGACGGCTTGCCGTCCCTTTTTTGTTTGAACAAATCGTAACTTGGCGGGCTGATTTATAATTTTGTAAGGGACGGGTCTCCCGTCCCGCTTCTTAAATGTGGGATAACGGGACGGGAAACCCGTCCCCTACAGATATATTATGAATCAATACAACCAAATTCTGATTTGCAAAGGAAATCCTCATTTCCCAATCATCTCTCGCAGCTTTGCCCTTATGAGAAAAAGCGCAGCTTCGGGGCTTTCCGCTCCCGCCACCGCCGATTCAACAGGACAGAAACCGTCTCCCGAACGGTTCCTTATGGCATCGGTCAGAGTGCCATATGAAACATCAATGCCGTATTTTTCAAGAGTATCAAGAGCAGCCCTGCTTATCACATATGCATAGACCGCCTTTACTCCCAGAAGCACATAAAGATACGCCGCACCGTTTCCCACAACCCTGTCCGCTGCGGAATATCCCGAAAGAGTGCTGCCGCTGTCAATAAGGGACAAAAGGGGCTTTACTCCCCTGTCATTGTCAGTAATAATATCATCGCCGTTTGCTGCGGCAAAGGTAAGCTTGTCTTTTTCAAGCAGTCCTGCCGCTTTTTTCATATCATCGGTCATTTTATCACCTTTTCACTTGAATTATTATAATGATTATACCACACCGCCCCCATATTTGCAACGCTTATGCATTTGACATAAATGTGCGGATATGATAAAATAAATGTATCTGTAAAAAAGGAATGGTCACGAAAATGAACGAACGGCTTGACTGGCTCAGAGAAAAGACCTATCTTCTCACCACCTCCCCCGGAGTGTATCAGATGAAGGACAAAACAGGTCATATAATATATATCGGCAAGGCGAAAAATCTAAGAAACCGTGTTTCATCATACTTTGCCAGAACACCCAACCACACCCCAAAGGTTGCGAAAATGGTTGAGAATGTCTATGACTATGATTTCATAGTAACAACGTCGGAATATGAAGCACTTGTCCTTGAATGCTCGATGATTAAGCAGCATTCGCCCAAGTACAATATCCTGCTCAAGGACGATAAGGGCTACAGCTATATCCGCATATCGCCGCCCCCATATTCACGGATAACCGCAGAGCTGCAAAAGCCCTCCGACGGAACACTTCTCGGCCCCTATACAAGCTCGTTCGTGGCAAAGCAGGCTGCTTTGGAAGCAGGCAGAGCGTTTATGCTCCCCACCTGCAAAAGAGTTTTTCCCCGTGACATCGGCAAGGGCAGACCCTGCCTTAATTATCAGATAAAAAGATGTATGGGCGTGTGTACGGGAAAAATTTCCGAAGCGGAATATGCCGATATAATCAAGGAAGCGGAGGATTTTATCAGAAACGGCTCGGAAGCCTCCGTTGAGCGCCTTACCGCACAGATGAACGAGGCTGCGGAAAATCTTGAATTTGAGCTTGCCGCAAAGCTCCGTGACCGCATAAGCGCCATATCCCGTGCGGCGGACAGTCAGAACATCATTGCGGAAAAGCTCCCCGATACGGACGCTGTGGCAATTGCCCGAAACAACGGCGAAGCCTGTGCGGCGGTCATAATGTACCGCTGCGGACGGCTTTTTGACAGGGCGGAATATTTCCTCGGCGAGGACGATACGGAAAGCGCAATGCTGGAGGATTTCGTGACTCAGTATTATTCGGGAGGACGTGAGATACCCCGAAATATCGTGCTGGGAACAGAGGTGCAGGACAGGGAGGACATCGAGCATCTTCTCCGTGACCGCTCGGGGCGTGCAGTTGACGTGATGTGCCCACAGAGAGGACGGTTTATGCGCCTTGCGGAGATAGCAAAATCCAATGCGGAGGAATATCTGTCCATACGTGTGGGACGAACTGCCGCTGAGATATCCGCCCTTGAAACTCTTGCGAAAATGCTCGGGCTGAAAAAAACGCCCCTGTATATCGAGTCCTACGATATCTCAAACCTCGGCTCGGCGGATATGGTGGCGGGTATGATAGTTTTTGAAAACGGCAGACCCTGCAAGAAAATGTACAAGCGCTTTTCCATAAAGGAAAATCTCGTGCAGAACGACCTTGCCTGTATGCAGGAGGTGTTAAGGCGGCGCTTTAAGCATTATCTTGACCCCGAAGAGACCGACGAGGGATTCAAGCGCCTCCCCGACCTCATACTCCTTGACGGCGGCAGAAATCAGCTTGCGGCGGTGAATGAGGTGCTGTGGGAAATGGACATCGAGGTGCCCGTTTTCGGTATGGTAAAGGACAACAATCACCGCACCAGAGCCATTACCGCTGACGGCGGCGAGATAAGCATTTCCGAGACAAAGGCGGCATTTATGCTTGTAACACGCATTCAGGACGAGGTACACCGCTTTGCTATCACCTATCAGCGGAAAAAACACAGGAAGTCCTCCTTTGAGCTTGGCATAACCGGCATCAGGGGCATCGGCGAAAAGCGTGCCATAAAGCTCCTGACAGCGTTCAAGACCACAGAAGCGCTGAAAAAAGCATCTCCCGAGGAGATAGCAAGGGCAGCGGGAATTAGTGAAAGTGCTGCAAAAGAAGTCTACGATTTTGTGCAAAATTCAATGTGAAAATTCATTGTTTGTTATAGAAAATTATTTTTTTATGGGTTATAATAGATATTGTATATTGTAATCGTTTTGTAATTTTTTTAAGGGAGGCGTATTCTGTGAGGGTAATTACAGGCATTGCCAGAGGAAGAAAGCTCAAAACCCTGGAGGGCGAGGACGTTCGCCCAACCACCGATATGGTCAAGGAAGCCATTTTTTCAATAATCCAGTTTGATATAGAGGGAAGCGTTGTTCTCGACCTTTTCTGCGGCTCGGGTCAGCTCGGCATCGAAGCCCTTTCAAGAGGCGCAAAATACTGCCGATTTGTTGACAGGAGCACTGCGTCCGCCGACTGCGCAAGGGAAAATATCGCAGCCTGCGGCTTTAAGGACGAGTCGGGCGTTACCGTCAGCGACAGCCTTGATTTCCTCAGAGGTGTGAGAATGACCTTTGATATCGCTCTTCTCGACCCTCCCTACAGAAACGGCATCATCGAAAAGGCACTGCCCCTCCTCGAATGCAAGATGTCCGACAGAGGCATCGTTGTCTGCGAGCACGAAAAGGGTCTTGCGCTCCCCGATGAATGCGGAAAGCTCAGAAAAGCAAAGACATACCGCTACGGCAAGATAGAAGTAACTGTCTACCGTGTTCCTCTCCCCGATGAAGAGGAAGAATAATGCACATAAGTCATTTTTGAAAGGAAATGATCCGACTTGAGAACAGCAGTCTGCCCCGGAAGCTTTGACCCCGTTACCTTCGGTCACAGGGACATTATCCACAGGGCTTCAATGCTTTTTGACAAGGTGATAGTGCTGGTCGCTGTCAACAAACATAAAACTCCCCTTTTTACCCCCGAGGAGCGTGTTGAGCTCATAAAAAAGGTCACTGCCGAGTTTCCCAATGTGGAGGTCGACGTGTGCTCGGGGCTCATCGCCGACTATGTCCGTGAGGTGGGGGCTGTCGCCATTGTAAAGGGTCTCAGAGCCGTTACCGACTTTGAGTATGAGTTCCAGATGGCGCTTGTTAACAGAAATATCTATGACGGTGCGGAAACTGTTTTCCTCACCACAAGCTCGGAGAATATGTATCTCAGCTCCAGCGTTGTAAAGCAGGTGGCTTCCTACGGCGGAGATATAAGCAAATTCGTTCCGAAATGCATTCTTAAGGATATCGAGGAAAGGCTCTTCCCCGACAGTCAGGCAAAAAAATAAAAAATACCGCCCGTCGGGCAGATCGGAGAATATGAAATATGGCAGATCTTATGGTTGATGATTATCTTGACGCAATGGACGAAATTCTCGACAAGGCGCAGTCATTTCCCCTTTCGTCAAAGAAATCACTGGTTGATGTGGATCAGCTGAGAGAATGTATCGACCACATCAGAATGAACATACCCAATGAAATGAAGCAGGCAAAGAAGATAGTTTCGGAGAGGAAATCCATTATCGACGAGGCTAACAGACAGGCTGAGGAGATCATAAACAGAGCCGAGAGCCGCAAGAACACCCTTATTGCCGAAAATGAGATAACAAGGGCTGCTCAGGCAAAGGCTGCGGAGATCGAAAAGCAGGCGCTTATGAAGGCTAAGGCTGTAAAGAGCGCTGCCGATGAATATATAGTTGACACCCTTTCAAAGGCTGAAGAAACTCTTACCGCTTCCATCACTGCGATAAAGCGCACAAAGGGTACTATCAAGGCTCCCAGAGCTTCTGTGCCTATGCAGAATATCCCCCAGCAGCCGCCTATGCAGCAGAGATAAGACGGCATAAAAAACAAAATATGTAACCCCCTTTCGGGGGACCCCTATGGGGAAAAATAAAGATCAGGAGGACTATACCTATGAATGAAAACCTTTACACAGTCCATATGGGCAAGGCAAAGTGTGCAGTTGACCTGGGCGACGGCTCCGAAAGAGGCGAATACGTAAATCAGGACTACATACTTCACAAAATGGGCAGACCCCACCGCAGCATCAGCCTGATGTACTGCTACTATCCCTTTGACAAGCAGTTCCCCGGCAGAATTTCCGAAGTTATGAAGGACGCTAACGTTTCTTTCCAGTGGGACTACCCCTATGATGACTATTTCACATACAAGGGCGGCATAGGCGGAAACCTGAACGATGAGCCCTTCACCTGTATGCGTGATGTCCGCCGCCACGGTCAGGACATTACCCTCACCCTCACTGTTGACCCCCACTGCACCGATGAACAGCTCATCGCCATTGCAAAGGACCTGCGGACCTTCGGCAGAATGATGCTCAGAATAAACCACGAGGCTACAGGCGACTGGTTCAGCTTCACAAAGAGAGCTTCCTACAAGGAAATAGGCGATTTCTTCGTTCATTTCACCGATATTATCCACGAGTATGCCCCCAATGTCAAGACTATCATCTGCATCGGCGGCATCGAGGATCTGAACAAGACCGAAATGGAAAAGGAAGAGGAGTTCAAGGCAACTATCCCCTCCGCTGATATCTGGTCTGTTGACAAGTATATGGCTCTCCACTGGGGCTGGCCCTATGACGTTGCTCTCAGAGGCGGCAATTCCCACTCCAGAAGCAAGGTAAGAGAGACCTACGAAAAGACAAAGGCAAGCTTTGAGCGCTACAAGTTCCTCAACAGCGGCGTGGCAAAGCCTATGGTAATGAGCGAGTTCAATGCTGACGGCGACGTTACCGGCGCATACGATCAGGCTGAAATGGTAAGGGAGTTCTGCGATATCCTGGTTGACGAAAAGGCAGACTGGTTCTCCGGCTTCACTATGTATCAGTTCAGAGACAGAGGCCGTCTCGGTCTGGAGATCGAAGACCCCAACAACCCCGACGTGGGCATTGAGCAGCCTGTTATGCAGACCTACAAGGACATTATCCACTCCGACTGGTTTATGCCCGAAATGACCGAGACCGAAGCTGATGCCAAGGTTCCCGTTACCCTCAGATGGGGCGGTGCGGAGGACGCTGACGGTATCGCTATCAAGCTCCACTTTGAGAAGAACCCCCATTTCTGCGAGGTCGTTTTTGAAGATGACGGCAACTATATGATGGAGATAAACGGCAAGTGGTTCTACAAATCTCCCAAGGCTAAGACAATTGACCTTATGAGCGCATTCTACGAGAAGCCTCTGGGCGGCGAATGCGATATGACCCTTAAGCTCTTCGCTCCTCCCGCAAGCGGCGAGAACGATCCCTCTCAGGGCGATGACTGGGCTGAAAACTACTACTACACAATGGAAAAGCTCCCCAAGGTAAGACTTGAATTTGAGCCTGTTGAGCTGTAATAAAGCATAAATAACAATGCGGCAGGAGACATATTTTTTCTTCTGCCGTATTGTTTATATAAGTAACAAACATCGTATTAACAGTTATGTCACAACTGTGCATAGTGCCGATTTCCCTTTGAAATTATCAAGCATTTTTACCGTTGACTTGACAAAATTTGTATGATATAATCAAAATACAGGTAATTATGTTTTCTTCCTGAAAGGATATCACTATTATGACTAAAATGACAAAAATAGAAAAGGCAGTTGCCCTGATAGTCGGTGCTATAATCGCCGTTATCACAGCCGTGACCCTTATCATATCAATATCGCTTTCATCGAGCCATAACAGCAGGACTCACGACACTCTCACCGATATCGGCATCAATGTAATCGAAAATACGGTGGAGAGCAAACAGGAGTACCTTAAAACTCTTTTTGAGGTCTGGAAAGGCACAAACTCCCGCAACAACGCCATTGCAAGCGCCCTGAAGAGCGGCTACTCGGGCAAGCTTTCCGAAATGTACTCAAACTCCACCACCGATGAATATACCTTCGCATACTTCACCGATGCCGAGGGAAATAAGATCTGGGCGACCGATAACTGCAAGCTCACCGATTTTGACGTTTCAAGAGCAATTGCCGACGAGGAATTTTCAGGCTACTGCTGCGAGGACGGCGTTCCCCTCTGCTATGTCTATGTTACCCCCGTTTATTATGACGCAAACGGCTTTTCGAGCCTTGTAGGCGTTGTGGTAATGGGCTACAACCTTTCAAACTCCGAGGTGCTTGACCCCATTAAGGAGCAGATAAACAGCGAAGTGAGCCTTATTGCGGGCAATACCGTCATCGCCACCACATTCACCGATGCAAACGGCGACAGAGCTGTCGGCACTGAGATAAGCCAAGACGTTTATGACACCATTATGACAGGTGAAAGCGTTACAGGCAGAGCAAAGCTTCAAAACGGCGAATACTTTATCCAGTACAGACCTATCACCGACATAAACGGCAATATAAAGGGCGCATTCTTTGCGGGAATGTCCACAAAGGCAAGCGACAGCTCGTTCGGACGTGTGGTCATCATTGCAGCCATAGCTGCCGTTATAGTTCTCATCGCCGCACTTATCGTTCTGGGCATATTCATCAGAAAGGTCATCGCAAGACCTATCGTTGAACTCAACCGCCTTGCGGACGATATGAGCAAGGGTCATCTGAGCAAGCCCGAAAGCGGCTTTAAATTCGGAAATGATGAGCTCGGTCACTTTGCCGCCGCTCTTCACAACACTCAAAAGTCTCTCAACGGCTACATAAGAGACATTACCGATATCCTTGAAGCAATGGCTGTTGGCGACTTCACCAAGCACCCCTCCGTTCAGTATTCGGGTGATTTTGAGCGTATCGAACAGGCTTTCGGTGATATCAGCGAAGAGCTTTCACAGATAGTCCACAACATCAGCCGTTCCTCCGAGCAGGTGCTCTCAGGCTCCTCGCAGATGGCAGGCGGCTCCCAGATACTTGCTAACGGCACCACAACTCAGGCAGGCGCTATCGAAAATCTGAACGATGCGGTTATGGGCATTTCCGACAAGATAAACGTAAATGCCGAAAATGCCGTGCGTGCCAAGGAGCTTTCCGCAGAGGTGGAAACCAGCGCCGTAGCTCAGAACAAGGATATGAGCAGCGTTATGGACGCTATGAGCGAGATCGAAAAGAAGTCCTCCGAGATAGGCAAGATAATCAAGACCATTGACGATATCGCATTCCAGACAAATATCCTTGCTCTCAATGCCGCAGTTGAGGCAGCAAGAGCAGGCGACGCAGGCAAGGGCTTTGCGGTAGTTGCCGATGAGGTAAGGAACCTTGCTTCCAAGAGTGCCGAGGCGGCACAGCTCACAACCGAGCTTATCTCCGCCACAGTAAACGCCGTGAATGACGGCTCCGAAAAGGTAAACAGCGCAGCCGAATCTATGCGTGAGATAACCGAAAAGGCTAAGGAAACAAGCCGTCTTATCGACGAGATATCCGATGCATCGGGCGAACAGGCAGCGGCTATCAGACAGGTAACTATGGGTCTTGAAAAGATATCCGACGTTGTTCAGCAGAACAGTGCCACCGCAGAAGAAACAGCAGCCTCCTGCGAACAGCTCAGCACACAGTCCAAGATACTCAAGCAGCAGGTCGATCTGCTCAAGGCATAAACCAAACACAAAAATCAAGGGCGCTCCGCATTCAATACGGAGCGCCCTGTTTTTTGCCGTAAGGTGTCAGCTTTCCTTTTTCAGGGAAGGGAACCTGTTCTTTGCGATGTCGCAGAGAAGCTTTACATTCTCGTCAAAGCTCAGCATAGAGCTGTTGAGAAGAATGTCCTGATATGCCGTTGAATCGAACATCTCACCTGTGTGATAAAGATAATAGCTGCTTCGTGCCTCATCGACCTTGTCGATCATAGCCTTTGCTTCGCTCTTTGACAGGTGGAGATCCTCGACGGACATATTCAGACGTGCCTCATAGGGAGCATAGATATGCACCTTAAGCACATTCGGTCTGTTTTTCAGAATAAAGTTTGCGCAGCGTCCTACGATAACGCAGTTATCATAGGTGGCATACTCCAGAATAATGCTTTTTTCGATCTCGAAAAGCTTGTCCTGAGTTTCCTTGCTGCCGATGCCCAGAGGGTACTTCATTCGGGACAGACCCTTGATGCGGTGATTGTCGATCTTCTCCAGCTCGTCGATCTTGTAGCCCATACGCTCGCCTGCTTTTTCAATGATCTCACGGTCAATGAATTTGAGCCCGAGCTGCTTTGCCACCTCTCTTGCGATAGGACGGCCCAAGCTTCCGAACTGTCTTGTTACCGCAATTACCACATTGCTGTTTATCTTGCGGGGTTCTTCATTTTCTGCGGGATTTGCCATAGCAATATACCTCCATTTTGTGCGTAATTTATATTATCTGCCACGGCTGTGCCGAAGCAGTAATAATCATTTTTTTATGGATATGACCACAAGGCAGCCCTTGCCCGGTTCCGAGCTGATGCACACCCTGCCGCCGTGCTTTTCCACAATGCTCCTTACCGCAGCAAGCCCAACGCCTGTGCCCTTAAATTCATCACTTGTGTGAAGCCTGCTGAACATCGTAAAGGGGTCTGCGGAGCCTGACATATCAAAGCCAACGCCGTTGTCCTTGAATGAAAACTCATACATATCCCCCGATGTGCGGCAGGAAATGTCTATCTCGGTGTATTCCCTGACGGAGGAATATTTGAGAGAGTTGTCAAGAATGTTATAAACAGCGTGCCTGAGCAGGAACTCGTCTCCGCTCACCACAGGAAGAGGAGACATATTCACACGGATATCCGCATCACTGTGAATGACCCTCAGATCGTTCAGGCAGCCCTCAGCAAGCTTATTCATATCCACCCGTGAATGCTCGGGTATCCGGGCTTTGAGCCTTGAAAATTCAAGGAGATTTTTTATAAGGTCAAGGGATTTGTCGCAGTACTCGTTTATCTTGCAAAGAGCGTCCTCCGCATCACCGGAAAGAGTGCTGTCAAGCTCCTCGGCAATAATGCTGCTGTAAAGCCGAATGGCTCTGATGGGAGCCTTGAACTCGTGGGCGATTATTGCGCTGAAATTGTCAAGCTCATTATAGGCTCTCGTCATTTCCCGTGTGCGCTCGAGAAGCTTCATTTCAAGCTCCTCGCTGGTAAGGCGGCTCTGCTCCTCCTGCTCGGATTCGTCCGTCACGTCCGATGAAATGAATGCAAACACGCCCTTATCCGTTTCGCAAAGGCTTATGGCTCTGAGGATTATCTCCTTTCCGTTTATATCGGCGGCAGTAAATTCATAGCCGCATATCTGCTTTGCGCCGCTGAGACAGTCTGCAAAAAATGCTGCGTCCGTTTCGGTGGTAAAGCGCTCCGCTATATCACTGCCAAGCAGCTCTTCACGATTTACGCCGAAAAGCACTGCCGCCGATCGGGAGCATTCAAGAATAATGCCGTGGGGATCGGTCTCAAAATATATCCCCGGCATATTATCGAGCATATTAAGATACCGCTTTTCAAAATCATTTCTCTCTGCCATAGGATCACCCCGCTTTGTGTTTGGATATAAAAAAGCGCTGTGGTACATAATGTACTTCAGCGCCTCTTTGCGTCATTGTTCATTTATCTGTATCTGTCATTCAGCACGCTTTTTCTGTATTCGGAAACGGTTATGCCGTAGGTGTTCTTGAAAAGTCGGCTCATATATTTGCAATCGTCATATCCCAGCCTGTCAGCGATCTCATTGACGGTCATATCGGTCCGGGCTATCATCAGCCTGAGCATCTGCATTTTGTACCGAACGATATAATCCACAAAGGATATGCCCATATTCATCTTAAAAATGTGGCTCAGGTGGGTCTTGTTCACAAAACAGGCATCTGCCACATCTGAAAGAGTGAGCTTCTGGGAATAGTTTGCAAGAATATAATCGGCAATTCCTCTGGTAAGGTCATTTAATCCCCGTGGGTAATAGGTCCTGACCGCAACAAAAAGGTCATTGCAGAAGCCTGTGAACAGGCTTTCCGCCGCTTCCCTGCTGTCCGCCCTGAGAAGAGCCGCCCTGAGCCTTTCGGGGCTGTCCACGATGTTTTTTATCCAGCCGTATACTTCGGTCAGCTTATTAAACACCGTTTCGGAAGCGTCCCCAAGGATCAGCCCGAACCTCATCAGATTCTCGCCCGATTTACCGCCGCAGGCTGCCGCAAGACCGTGGACTCTTTCCGAGTAATTGTCATACCCATTTATAATAGAGTCGCACAGGGCATCGGCGGCGTTCTTTATATCGGTGTCATCATCACTGCTGTCGGGATTTTCCGAAAGAAACTTCGCCGCTCTGTCAAGGATACGTGTCATCATAGTGTCGGACACGGGCTTTACTATATAATCGAACGCCCCGAGTATAATTGCCTCGTGAGCATATTCAAAGTCCGTATATTCACTGAGGAGCACGGTGCAGCGGCAGAGTTTTTCTTCTCCCGCAAACCTTAAAAGGTCAAGCCCGCTGAGCTTCGGCATCTTGATATCTGTTATAAGAACATCTACGTGCTCCTTTCTAAGGATATCCAGCGCCTGTCGGCTGTCGGTAAGCATATATTTAAGGTCAAATGTATCGCTGTACCTTTTCCAGACATCAAGTCTTCTCAACTGAGTGATGAAAACCCTGAAGTCGTCCACGATCATTACATTGAACATTAAATACATCCTTTCTTAATAGTAAATATGCAAGTTTTGTTATAATATCCTGCATATTTCTTACTGCACTTATATATTATCACATTTAAACGCATACGTCAAGTACCCAGTGGAATTAAAATCAAAGTTTATTTTTCAGTACCGAAAATATTCAAATTCTCTGTGCACTTTTGCCCTTAAACATCGCATATATCCGTGTTATACTGGTTATTTTGCTCAAAATAATAAACAAATTTCAAAAAGCCAAAAATCTTGTTTTAAAATGCATTCACATCTGTTTAACAAAGATGCGGCAAATTTCGACTTGTGGAATTTTGCAAGATAAATATTTTACACTTTCATCTAAAGATTTTGGGTGTACATTTTTCGGGGGAATGGTATAATAAGACCATAGACAAAAACAAGACCGCAGATAAAGCGGAGCGGAACAATACCAACCGAATACCGATACACAAGGACGTGCAGCTTCTCCGAAAGATTTCGGAAGGCTGCATTTTCTTTTAGCGGCAATGGAGCGGCGGAAACGGTCATCGGGCGGATAACGCTAAGATTTATGTTTATGTTTATGAAAAAATAATTTTTTGGAGGTACTTATTATGACACATGGTGATATTTCTTCAAGCCCTGACTGCGTAGGCTTAGCAGTTGTTAACTGGAAGATGCCCAGACTGCACACAAAGGAAGAGATCAGGGAGAACTGCCTGAAGATCGCAGATTACATCAAGGGTCTTAAGACAGGACTTCCCGGACTTGACCTTGTTGCTTTCCCCGAGTACAGCACCCACGGCATTATGTATGATTTCAACGAAATGATGGAAAATGCCACCACCGATGACGGCTTTGAGGTCGAGATCTTCAAGAAGGCGTGCATCGAAAACAAGGTATGGGGTACATTCTCACTGACAGGTGAGCGCAACGAAGACCCCACAAAGGTTCCTTACAACACACAGATCCTTATCAACGACAAGGGCGAGATCGTTCAGAAGTACAGAAAGATAATGCCCTGGACTCCTATCGAGGGCTGGTATCCCGGTGACAGGACATATGTTACCGAGGGTCCTAAGGGTCTTAAGATATCTCTTATCATCTGCGACGACGGCAACTATCCCGAGATCTGGAGAGACTGCGCAATGAAGGGTGCAGAGCTCATCATCAGACATCAGGGTTATATGTATCCCGCAAATCAGGAGGAGATAAACCTCGTTCCCGTAATGGCTTGGTGCAACAACGTTTATTGTGCGGTAGCAAATGCTACAGGCTATGACGGAGTTTACTCCTACTTCGGACACTCCACCATCGTCGGCTTCGACGGTCACACAATGGGCATCTGCGGAACAGAGGAGAACAGCTACCAGTACGCACAGCTTTCAGTATCCGCTATCCGTGATGCAAGAGCTAACTGGCAGTCCCAGAACCACCTCTACAAGCTCCTCCACAGAGGCTACACAGGCACTATCAATTCCAAGGAGGACAAGTACGGTGAGGCTGTTTGCCCCTACAGCTTCTATGATGAGTGGATCAAGGATCCCGCAGGCACACAGAAGAAGGTCGAGGCTCTTACAAGACCTATGCCCGGCGTAGAATACGCTCCTATCGAGGGTATCCCTTACAAGAAGTAAATAATTTCCATACATTGAACTTCAGAGCCGAAGGATACGGAAAGACCCTTCGGCTCTGTTATTTTTCAGGAAAGAATGCTGAGAGAGAGGATTTGATATTATGAAAACGAAACTGTTTAAAAGAATAGCAGCTGTTGCAGCTGCTGCGGCATTGATGCTGTCAGTTACCGCCTGTGGAAGCTCGGGTTCAGACGGTTCATCTTCATCATCGGGCAGCTCCGACAGCGATGTTATCAAGGTCGGCGTACTGTTCTCCGAGAGCGGCTCAACCGCACTTGTTGAAAAGACTATGACAAACGCTTGTAAAATGGCGTTTGACGAAATAAATGCAGCAGGCGGAATAAACGGCAAGCAGATCGAATATATCCACGAGGATTATGCTTCCGACCCCGCAAAGGCTACAGAAAAGATCAAGAAGCTCATTGAGCAGGACAAGGTAGTTGCCACCGTTGGCTGCTACACCTCCGCAAGCCGTCAGGCAACCCTTTCCACATTAAAGGACGATAATTCGCTTCTTATCTATCCTACCTACACCGAGGGCGAGGAAGTTCACCCCAACGTTATCTATGTAGGAAATATGCCCAACCAGCAGGCAACTGACTTTATCCCCTGGATACTGGAAAATGTGGGCAAGAAGGTGTTCCTTGTAGGCTCCGATTATGTATTCCCCAAGACCTGCAACAAGCAGGCACGTGCTCTTATTGAGATGTATGGCGGCGAGGTAGTCGGCGAGGAATATGCTCCTCTCGGTCACACAGACTTCTCCACTATCGTAAATAAGATCAAGGACAGCGGTGCCGATGTTGTTTATTCAGCTATCATCGGCGATTCCAACACTGCTTTCTACAAGGACTATCAGCAGTACGGACTTTCCGCAGATACAGTGCCTATCTGCTCCATCAGTATCGATGAGTCCAATCTCCAGGCTATCGGAAATGATTATTCCGAAGGTCACTACGCATCAATGCCCTACTGGTCATCTCTTGATACAGAGGCTTCCAAGGCTTTCGTTGACAAGTACAACTCCCTCTTTAACGACGGCACAGTTGTAACAGTCCTTACAGAAGCAACCTATGACAGCTGCTATCTTCTCAAGAGCGCTCTTGAAAAGGTAGAGGATCCCACCGATACAGATGCTCTCATAAATGCATTTGCAGGCGTTACATTCGACGCTCCTCAGGGTACTATCAAGGTAGATGACTACAACCACTGCACTTGGGTATATTCCAGATTCGGCAAGATACACGACGGTACGGTAGATATCCTTTATGCTACCGATGAGGCTCTCAGACCTGAGCCCTGGCCTTCAGTTCTTTATCCCGAGTATAAGGATTCCAACTTTATGCCCGCCTGGGACGACCCCCTCTGCTATCCCCAGTAATTAAGAAAGTTCCTTAATAACTGTCCGATCAGACTGCCGCACAGTCACCCTCGTGCGGCAGCCGTTTTCGGAAAACAAGTTTGATGAAAACCAGAATAACAAGGAAGTGAGCGATCTTGGCTACATTTTTATCTCAGGTCATAAACGGCCTCAATCAGGCCTCCATACTCCTTATCGCTACAATGGGTCTTGTTATCATATTCGGTTATATGAATGTAACGAATATGGCTCACGGCTCGATGATAATGGTAGGCGGTGTTTCGGCATACGTGCTGATGGAGGTTATGGGACTTCCCTTCGGAGTCGCTGTCGCAGGTTCATTTCTTATCACAGCCCTTATCGGTATGCTGATAGAAAAGGTGATAATCAAAAAGCTTTACACAAAACCCACCGAAACCATTCTTGCGACATATGCGGTCTCACTTATCCTGACTGAGCTTGTCCGTCTGAAATATCCTCTTTCGCAGAATGTACATATGCCGCTTCCCGGTGCATTCAGGATTGGCAGTGTCACGATACCGTATTACAACATCTTCGTCGGAATTTTTGCAATACTGATACTTGTATTCACCCTTTTCCTTTTCAGAAAGACCACCTTCGGAAAGAAGCTGGGTTCGGTAACTCAGAACAGAACGATGACCGAATGTCTCGGTATAAAGACAGCTTCCGTTGATACCCTTACCTTCGGCTACGGCGCAGGTCTTGCAGGCGTTGCAGGCTGCATTCTCGCTCCCACCACAGGCGTTTCCTACGATATGGGCTCCACCTATCTTACGGACACATTTATGACAAACGTTGTGGGCGGCATTCAGTCCTTCTTCGGAACGGCAGTTTCCTCCTTCATCATCGGTGAGGGCAGGACCGTTACCGCAGGCTTCCTCAACGAGACCTGGGCAAAAATAATCATCTTTATGATAGTTATTGTCATCATCAGATTCAAGCCCGAAGGCTTGTTCACAAAGGAAAGGAGATAAACCCTTATGAGTAAACTTAAAAGCTCATTGGCAAAGCTCCCTCTCAACCGATACTTTGATGTGATAATACTGATATTCCTTGCAGTATTCCCTCTTATGACAGAAGAGTTCCGTGTTGAAATGATGGGACGTTATATATGCTACGCAATATTCGCACTTTCCCTTGACCTCCTCTGGGGCTATACGGGACTTCTTAGCCTCGGTCACGCCGTTCTTTTCGGAATGGGCGGCTACCTGATAGGTCTTTCCTATCAGATACAAAAAGGCGTTGTCCCCGCATTTATGCAGCGTGAGGGCATAACCGAGATACCTTGGTTCTATCTTCCCCTGCAAAACCCCATTGTGGCGGCGATACTCGGAGTTATCGTTCCCGCACTGTTTGCGGCACTCATCGGCTACTTTGTATTTTCCAGCAAGATAAAGGGCGTTTTCTTCACAATAATCACCCTTGCGCTTGCTCAGATATTCAAGGACTTCATAATCAATGTTCAGAAGTACACAAACGGCTTCAACGGTCTCCAGAGCATCAAGAGATTTGCCATAAACGGCAGCGACCCTCTCAGCAAAACAGCTTATTATTATGTTATTCTCGGCATCGGCGTTCTTGTGTTCCTCTTCTGCCTCTGGCTCACAAAGAGCAGAGTCGGAAAGGTCTGCACATCGGTAAGGGAAAATGAATCCCGTCTCGGCTTCTTAGGCTACAACGCAGGCGCTTTCAAAATTCTTATCTACACCATTTCGGGAGCTATCGCAGGTCTCGCAGGCGTTCTTTACGCCCCCGCAACAAGCACCATAACCACTGAGGATATCGGTGTTGCCGCTTCCACAATGGTAGTTATCTGGGTAGCGGTCGGCGGCAGAGGAAACCTTACCGGAGCAGTGTTCGGAGCTCTTCTCATAAACTGGGCACAGAGCCTTCTTTCCGAACATTTCTCAGGTGTATGGCAGCTCATCATTGGTGTGTTCCTCCTTGTTGTGATCTACTTTATCCCCAACGGCATCATTGGTCAGATAGTAAATCTCCAGAGAAGAATAATCACCGACAAAGCAAAGAAAAAGCTTATGGAAGAACCTGCACAGACAGCTGCTGCGGCAAAATGATCCGAGAAAGGTTGATAGACTATGAGTACGGAAAATCTCAGAAACGGACCCGATATACTTACCATAAGAGGTCTGACGGTATCATTCTCAGGTTTCAGAGCCATATCCGATGTTGACCTTGATGTCAAGGAAGGCGAGATACACGTTATCATCGGTCCAAACGGTGCGGGAAAGAGCACGCTTATGGATCTTATCACGGGAAAAACAAAGGCTACCGAGGGCGATATCCTTTTTAAAGGCAATGAGATAACCAACAAAGACCCCGGCGTTATCGCCTCGAAATATCACATCGGAAGAAAGTTCCAGGGTCCCAATGTATTCGACAATATGACTGTTTTCGAGAACATCGAGATAGCTCTCAGAGGCTACACATCTATCCCAAAGGCATTCGCCTACAGGAGACGTGCGGAGCAGAAGAGCAAGATCGAAGAAGTTCTCAGGCAGATAAATCTTTACGATCAGCGTGATATGATGGCTTCCGAGCTGGCTCACGGTCAGAGACAGTGGCTTGAGATAGGAATGGTCATTGCCCAGTCCCCCGAGCTTATAATCCTCGATGAGCCTGCTGCGGGTATGACCGATACCGAGACCTTCAAAACAGGTCAGATGATAAAGGAGCTTGCCAAGGAACACACCCTGATAGTCATTGAGCACGATATGGAATTTGTTGAGCAGATAGCAGATTACGTTACCGTTCTGCATCAGGGAAGAAAGCTTGCGGAAGGACCTTTTTCAGAGGTAAAGAACAACAAAAAAGTCATTCAGGTTTATCTTAAAGATGATATGGACGAGGAGGGTGACTGATGCTTGATATCAAAGACCTGCACGTAAATTACGGAAAGAGCCGTGTAATAAACGGAATAGATCTTACCATAAACGAGGGTGAAAAGCTCGTTATTATGGGAAGAAACGGCGTGGGAAAGACCACCCTGCTCAAATCAATGATGGGGGTGCTCACACCCGAATCGGGCACGATAAGCTTCCTTGACAAGGACGTGACCAAGCTTCCCGCCCACTCACGCTCCCTTATGGGAATGGCGTATGTGCCACAGGGACGTGAGATAATCCCCGACTACACCGTTGAGGAAAATCTCGACCTGGGCGGATATGCCCACACAAAGGATCTTGCGGGTCAGAAAGCAAAGATACTCGACCTTTTCCCCGCTCTTGAGGAGCATATGAAAAGAAAGGGCGGTGTCCTTTCGGGCGGACAGCAGCAGCAGCTTGCCATAGGACGTGCCTTGATGTCAAACCCGAAAATGCTTATCCTCGATGAGCCCACAGAGGGCATTCAGCCGAACGTAGTTGCGGAGATAGCCCATATCCTGAACCGTGTCCGCAACGAAATGGGCGTTACCATTGTGGTAGTCGAGCAGAATTACCGCTTCTGCCGAAAGGTCGCTGACCGCTTCATTATGATGCAGAAGGGCAGAATAGTTGCAAGCGGTATGAAGGAAGATATGTCCGACGACCTTGTTCAGAAATATCTTTCGGTTTAATAAAGCAAATAAAATTTAATGCTATATAATGGAGGTATCGTTATGAAAGACATTATCACTGTATCCACCGTCACATTCAATGCAAAATGGGGCGAAAAGGACAAGAACCTGAACCGCATTATGGGATACATCGAAGCTGCGGCAAAAAAAGGCAGCGACATCGTGATATTCCCCGAAATGGCTCTCACAGGCTATGATGACGAGCCCGAAAAGCCTAAGGCTGAAAAGATGCAGACGCTCCTTGCGGAAACCATTCCCGGCCCCAGCACCGAAAAGGTCGAGGAGCTTGTAAAGAAGCTTGGCATTTACGTTGTATTCGGTATGCCCGAGAGAGACCCCTCCGACCCCTCCGTTATCTACAACGCTCTTGCAGTGTTCTCCCCCGACGGTCTGGTAGGTTCCTACAGAAAGATGCAGCTTCCTCCTCCCGAGCCCAACTGGGCAACCCGTGGCGAAAAACCTTTCCTCCTCGATACCGAATGGGGTCCCATAGGAATAGCTATCTGCTACGATTCCTACTGCTTCCCCGAGATGATGAGATATTATGCGGCAAAGGGCGCACGTCTTTACATCAACTGCACAGCTCTTGCCGAGTGCCACGGTCCTGCCGTTGGCCCCACAACACTTGAGGCTCAGGTAATTCAGAATCAGATATACATTGCGTCCTCCAACCTTGGCGGCAAGGACAAGGACAATGTTTTCTGGGGCGGCAGCAGCATAATGGGTCCCTCCAGAAACTTCTGGGAGGTATTCTACTACGCAGGTCACAAGTTCAATGAGCCCGTGGCAAGGGAATCCGAAATGTTCACAGCCACCATTGACCTTACTCTTTCAACGAGAGATGAATTTATCTACAATCCCGCTGTAGGCGGCACGGATTTCAGACCCGACAAATACATCGAAATGTACAAGGACGTGCTGAACGACCCTATTTTCGGTAAATGATCGCCAAACAAATTACCGCAGCGTTTCGCACATTGAAATGCTGCGGTTTTTTCGGATAAATGCGAATAAACGGAGGAATGGATATGCTTACCGCAAATAATTTTGACCCCACAAAAATCATCTTCAGAACAGGCTGCACCGACAGCATTGCAGACTATGCTATGCCCGGAAAGAAAGCCCTTATCGTGACCTCAAACGGTTCATCGGCAGTTAAAACGGGAATTGCTGACAAGCTGAAAAACGCCCTTGACCAAAAGAGCATCGGCTATGTTTTCTACAGCAAAATAACCCCCAATCCCACCAAAGCGCAGGTTATGGAGGGGGCTGCAAAAGCAAAGGAAAGCGGCTGCGATTTCGTTATCGGAGTTGGCGGCGGAAGCAGCATCGACGCTGCAAAGGCAATTGCCCTTATGATGAAAAATGAGGGCGACCTCTGGGATTATGCATACACAGGCAGCGGCGGACGGAAAGAACCCGAGGGAGCCGCACCGATCGTCGCCATAACCACCACCTCGGGCACAGGCACTGAGTCCGACCCCTACAGCGTTATAACCAATGAGGATACGGACGAGAAATTCGATTTCACAAATGATGCAATATTCCCGCTCATCTCGTTCATAGACCCCGCACTTATGGTCACGCTGCCGAAAAGCCAGACGATTTATCAGGGATTTGACGCTCTTTTCCACGTTTCCGAATGCTTCATAACCAATGAGCACGAAAACCGTCTCCTTGACCTTTATGCCCGTGACGGAGTGGAAACGGTGAACAAATGGCTGCCCGATGCCGTAAATGACGGCAGCAATATAACGGCAAGGGAAAATATGGCATATGCTGCGGATATCCTTGCAGGCTACTCAATGTCCATATGCCCAACTACTTCTCACCACATAATCGCCCAGACCATAGGCGGACTTTTCCCGAACATCGCCCACGGTCTCACCCTCCTTTTCGTGGCTGAGGAATATTACAAAAAGGTCAGCACCTTAAGACCCGAGCTTATTGATGAACTCGGCGTATTTATGGGCGTGCCCTCCGACGGCAATGGAGACGGCTTTGTAAAAGGTCTCACCGCTCTTATGGACAAAACGGGCTGTCGGCATATGCCAATGTCCGAATACGGCATAAAGCCCGCAGACCTTGCAAAAATTGCGGAGATGACCGTTGACAACACGGGCATCGAGTGGGAGAAATACACTCTCACAAAACAGGATATACTTGATATCCTTGAAAAAAGCTACAGATAAAAAAATCCGCTTTCAGAAGCTGAAATGCTCCGAAAGCGGATCGTTTTATGTAATTATGTAAATATCAAAGAGTATCCACAAATCTGTCAAATGCAGCCATTCCCTCGGCAGTGCGCTTGTAAACGCCTGCGTGCTCGAGTACCTTGGCAAAGGCCTTGCCTATCTCGTCACGTACAACTTCCGAAACATTTTCGGGAGTTATCTCTCTGCGTGCCGCAAACTCCTCTGCCCAGTCAGCGTGCTTTTCAAGAACAGGGTCATCTCTCAGAGCCTTTGCGCCCTTTTCTGTAAGCACCTTTTCAAGAGCTTCCATTTCGCCTTTCAGACGTGCTGGGAGAACTGCAAGACCCATAACCTCGATAAGTCCGATATTTTCCTTTTTGATGTGGTGAAGCTCGGCGTGGGGGTGGAACACTCCGAGAGGGTGCTCCTCAGTGGTGATGTTGTTTCTGAGAACAAGGTCAAGCTCATACATATCGCCGTTTCTGCGGGCAATGGGGGTTATGGTGCTGTGTGGCTCGCCGTTTGTCTCGGCAAAGATGAATGCGGATCCATCGGTGTAGCCTCTCCAGCTCGTAAGGATATGGTCGGCAAGCTCTGCAAGCCTTTCGGGGGATTTTCCGCTGAGTCTTATAACGGACATAGGCCACTTTACTCTGCCTGCCTTTATGTCCTCATAGCCCTTTATGGTGTATTCCTTTTCCACAGGCGCTTTCGCCATCGCAAATGTATAGTTTCCGCCCTGAAAATGCTCGTGGCTGAGGATAGAACCGCCAACGATAGGAAGATCTGCATTTGAGCCGATGAAATAATGAGGAAACTGCCTTACAAAATCAAAGAGCTTCTCAAAAGCCTTTCTGTCGATCACCATAGGAGTGTGCTTCTGATTGAAGAGAATGCAGTGCTCGTTGTAATAAACGTAAGGAGAATACTGGAAGCCCCATTCCTCACCGCAGATATTCACGGGAATGATGCGGTGATTTTGTCTTGCAGGGTGATTTACTCTGCCCGCATAGCCCACATTTTCGGGGCAGAGGAGGCACTTGGGATAGCCGCTCTGCTTTGCGTTCTTTGCGGCTGCGATAGCCTTGGGGTCCTTTTCGGGCTTGGAAAGATTTATGGTGATGTCAAGCTCACCGTATTCGGTGTCGGCTTTCCACTTGATGTCCTTTGCGATCCTGTAGCGGCGGATATAGTCGGTGTCACGGCTGAATTTATAGAAATTGTCCGTAGCTTTTTCGGGAGACTCTTCATAATCCGCCCTGAACCTTCCGATGACCTCGGAGGGGCGTGGAGTGAGGCACGCCATAAGCTTTGTGTCAAAAAGGTCTCTGTAAACGATGCTGTTTTCGATGATGCCCTTTTCGCAGGCATAGTCAAGGAGCGCTTTCAGGATATTTTCCAGGCTCTCTTCGGGAATGTTCTCAGGCTCCTCGTAATCATCAAGTCCGAGAACACTGAGAATGGAATTTATGGCAAATGTCCTGTCCTCGGGAGCGATAAGTCCCGTTCTGAGTCCGTACTGTGCAAGGGCGGCTATATACTGTCCGATCATTTTTATCCGATCCTTTCCGTAATGTTTTATTTTATTATACAGCAATTTGCAGGGATTTTCAATAAAATATTTAATCAGATATATGAACTTAGAGGTCAAAATGGTGTTATTGATGTAGTATAATAAAACTTGACACAAACCGCCCACCAAAATATAATAGAAGAAAAAGGAGAGTGTCAATATGGGACAAAAAAAGCACTATGACCGAGAGTACAAAGAGGAAGCCATAAAACTCGCATAGGAAAAAGGTTACAAAAATGCAAGCCATAGAATTGCATTCATCATTATTCTGTTATCCTTGGGTGGTCTTCCCGTTTTCGCTCCGGGGAACATTTCCTTGATCTGTTCCCACTGTTCATCACTTAATTCATATCGTTTTACGTCCATTTGCACTTCTCCTTTGGCTTTTTCTTTTATTATACCATTTGAGGGCTTTTTTGTGCAACTTTTTCTTTTCAGATACGCTCTAGTATTATACCATATTTTTGATGTTTGTTCGATTACATTTTGTTTACATTTTTTTTACTCGTTGAAATACCGTGTGCCGCACCTTATGCAGGTGCGGCACCGTGTATATCAGATATATTAAAGTCCGTTGGGATTGTTCTTGATAAATCTCCAGCTGTCCTCGCACATCTCGGAGATGTCACGTTCAGCTTTCCAGTCAAGCTCGTTCAGAGCCTTTGTGGGGTCGGCATAGCACTCGGCAATGTCGCCCGCTCTGCGGGGCTTGATCTCGTAGGGAATGTTGACACCGCTTGCCTTGATGAATGCATTAACAACATCAAGAACGGAATATCCCTTGCCTGTTCCCAGATTCCAGATGCCCACACCTGTCATATTTCTCACCTTGTTGATAGCCTTGATATGACCGAGAGCAAGGTCAACAACGTGGATATAATCTCTTACGCCCGTACCGTCGTGGGTGGGGTAATCATTTCCGAAAACGCCGAGGCAGGGAAGCTTGCCCACTGCCACCTGCTGGATATATGGCATAAGGTTGTTGGGGATACCGTTGGGATTTTCGCCAAGCTTGCCACTCTTGTGAGCGCCGATGGGGTTGAAATATCTGAGCAGTGCAACGCTCCACTGATCGTCAGACTTGCAGATATCCTGCAAAATGCCCTCTATCATAAGCTTTGTTGAGCCGTAGGGGTTAGTGGTGGAAAGGGGAAAGTCCTCTCTGATGGGAACGGACTTGGGGGAGCCGTAAACCGTTGCAGAGGAGCTGAAAACTATCCTCTTGCAGCCGTGGTTCCTCATAACATCGCAAAGGATAAGTGTGCCTGTGATGTTGTTGTGGTAGTATTCGATAGGCTTTCTTACGGACTCGCCTACAGCCTTGAGACCCGCAAAGTGGATAACAGAGTCGATGTCATTTTCCT
Source organism: uncultured Oscillospiraceae bacterium (assembly GCA_934486875.1). Taxonomy (GTDB): domain Bacteria; phylum Bacillota; class Clostridia; order Oscillospirales; family Ruminococcaceae; genus Huintestinicola. Next base: position 26,172 of record CAKSPU010000003.1, on the reverse strand, counting down.
CGAACACCTTTTCCACAGCAGCTCTGTCCAGAAGGTCTGCCTTGTAGAATTTGAAGTCCTTGCCTGTAAGCTCCTTTATTATCTCCACAGCTCTTTCCTTGGAGTTGGAAAGATTATCGAGGATAACGATGTCCTCGCCTGCATTAAGGAGCTCAACGCACGTGTGGGAGCCGATGTAGCCTGCTCCTCCGGTCACTAAAATAGCCATTTATGCATACCGTCCTTTCTGTGGTAACTTGTTTTATACTAAAAACCAATTGTTCTATAGATAAAGCCGACAGATGAAATAAGCCCAGTCAAGGAAAGCGACCGCAGGCGGGCTTTGCGCCCGGCAAGGAAGCTTGACGTAGAATGGGCTTATTTCAGCCGAGGATTTGTCTATAGGTTAATTGGTTTTTAGTATTACCTGATGATTTGATTATACATCATATCGGGGCGGATTTCAATGTATTTTTGCTTCTTTTATATGCATTTTTGTTGCAGGAACTATATATGCTGTTCCTGATGCGGGATAATTATAACAAAATATCCTGACAAGGCTATGCAATACGTTTCCTGTGTTCAGAAGCTTGACAATTACGGTAAAAATGGTATAATAAATACGTTGACACGCAAGTATAAGCTTACCGAAAAAGAACTTGAGCGACCAAATACGCTCTGGAAGTGTACTATTACATGAATGTGGGCTTGCAAGTTAGTGTATATGGAGAGTTGTTAGAATATGAATAAAGCAAGGGATTTTTTGATATTTACTATAATGGCGTGTATTTTGGTTTACACACTTTTTATGATTGCTGAGTATAATAATCATAAAATTGAAATGTTGACTTTTGAAAATTCAGAAGATTTATTTTTAGCATGTGAGGAGTTTTATATAAACCCAAACTATGTGAATGTTGAGAACTGTAAACCGTATTTCCAAAAAGAAAATCACATTGGTAATTATACTTGTGGTGTGGAGATTTGCTCATCTGAAAAAGCAAAATTGAATAATATGTTAACTTACGGAAATTTAACATTGGTTGATGACAACTACACTTATCAACAGGCTGGATATAGAGACATTAAAGGAAAACTTTATAATTTGAATGTTAATGAAAAAAACATTCTTATTGCCGAATATAGTTTATACAATAAAAGATTTTATGTTTTTATGGTATCAAGTGTTGAAAATGATATTCTACGCACTAAATACTTTAGTTCATAATTGTTTATTTGAATTTAGGTTTTCCGGATGTTTATAGTGATTAATTTATTTTTTATCTCTTGCAAACCCGCTTTATTACTGCGTTTGTGCGGTTTTGCTTAAGACTAAACATTATAAAAACGGAGGTGCTTAATATATGTTAAAGGTTTTAGATGTATTCCCCATCGGGAAGATGCTTTCTGTAACACCTGAGGGGCCTTGCGAAGATATCAAAAGCGCCGGCAAGCTTGTTGACAGCAGCGGAAATACTGTCGTTGTCCTTTCTGTAGCAATGCCACGCCATAACAACCCTGCTGACATAAACAAAAGCACAACTGTTATGATCAATTCCTGTACGCTGAAAAAAGGGACTGAATTGTCTATTGCATAATTTTACCTTTATACTAACTCCCCAAAAACAGAAATCCCGCAAACGACCTATAAAGCCGTTTGCGGGATCATGCTCTGGTGAGCCATTGGGGATTTGAACCCCAGACCCTTTGATTAAAAGTCAAATGCTCTGCCGACTGAGCTAATGGCTCGGACAAAGATATCAGTGAACTGATACACAATGCTTATTTATTATACCAAAACAAAGTCAACTTGTCAACAGAAAAATATGCTATTCCGCAAATTTTACACATTATTCACATTCTACCAAAAAAGATATTTACCGTCAGAACACTTACGATAAATCCCGTTAAGTCTCCCGCAAGCGATGCGGCAAGAGTGTGGCGGGTGTTTTTTATCCTCACAGCGCCGTAATATACAGCAAGGGTGTAAAATGTTGTCTCGGTGGAGCCCAGCATCACGCTTGCCACACGTCCCGCAAAGCTGTCGGGACCGTGTTCTTCAAGCAATGATTCATATACCGCCAGCGCACCGCTCCCCGACACGGGACGGATAAGCGCAAGGGGCAGGCACTCTGCGGGAAAGCCTATCTTGTCGAAAAAGCCCGAAAGCAGCCCTGTCATCAGCTCCTCCGCCCCCGATGCCCTGAACATTCCCACAGCGGTTATGAGAGCGATAAGGGTGGGGAGGAGCTCGGCGCAGGTGGTGAGATTTTCCCTTGCTCCCGCCGCAAATTCCGAAAAAACGTCCACCCTTTTGTAAAGCCCGTGGGCGATGATAATAACTATCATCACGGGGATAACTGCGGCTGCGGCGGTCATAGGCTGCCCCTCCCCTTATTTTTTCCGAAAGGCACCACAGCCGCCGTTACAGATACCAGAAGCGCCGCCGCCGAGGTTATCCACACCGCAGGAACTATCTCCAGCGGGTCAGCGGAGCCGTATTTCATTCTTAGAGACAGCGCCGTGGAGGGGATAAGGGTCAGCGACGCTGTGTTTATGACGGTGAATATCACCATTGAAGGGGTAGCGGTGTCCCCTGCATTTTCCTCCTCCGCAAGGGCTTTCATCGCCTCGATGCCGAAGGGGGTCGCCGCATTCCCGAGCCCCAGAAGATTTGCGGTTATGTTCATACATATTGCCTTGAAAGCCCGTCCCTGCTTGTCTATTCCCTTAAAAAGCCCGCCGATAAGGAATGCAAATGCCGCCGCAAGCTTTTCGGTCAGCCCCGATCTTTCAGCCACACGCATAAGTCCGCCCCAGAAGCACATTCCTCCGCAAAGATATATGCACAGCTCCACCGCATTCACAGGCTCGCTCAGCACCGCTTCCGTCAGCTCACGGCTGTTTCCGGTAATGACCGAGGCAATGAATGAGCCTATTATCAGCAGGGCAAAAATAAATGTAAGCATAAAAATCCCCCTAGTTTATATATCGTTAATAATTCTTAAAAATTTTCTTCTTGTAAATTTTTAAGTTTTTTGGTATAATGTTAATTAATAAATTTCCGGCAATCTTTTTGACTTCAATTTTGCCGAAACAAAGGAGTTTTTTATGAAATCATCAGCTATAATGCGACAGCTTGATGCACTGGGAAGAGTTGTAATACCCGTTGAGATGCGGAGAAACCTCAACATCGGCACAAGGGACTTTGTTGAGATATATTCCGAAGATGACAGGATAATCATTAAAAAGGCAGGAGAAAACTGCATTTTCTGCGGCAGCCAGGAAAATCTTCTTATTTTCAGAGACAGATATATTTGCAGTGAATGTCTCACTCAGCTCAAACAGTAAGGCTGATACATAATTATGCGGCAACGGGGGCTTATATGCCGCCACGGCCTGTGAGAAAGGAGGAGTTTGTCTGGTATATCTGAAAACGAGCGAGCTTGCGCCGGGAATGTGTATGGCGAGAGAGATAACCTTTTTTGATGCATCTGCGGGTGCGGTGGTAACTCTCAAAGCGGGCACGAAGCTCACGGATATGAACATCACTCAGATGCGTATGAGCCGTGTTGTTGCAGGCGCATTCATCGACAGCAAAAACAGCGAGACAAGAGTGATCTCCTCCATAAACAGTGAGATAAAAGAATCCGCCATAAGCAATATCCACAGCCTTGCGGATAATTTTATGGACAGCAGCAAGGGAGTTACCCAAACTGATATCGACGCTATCGGCAACACCACCGAGGAGCTTATCGACGAGCTTGCTTCCAAAAAGGACATTCTCATAAATATCGCCGACATAAAGATGTACGACGACTACACCTATCACCACAGCCTGAGCGTGGCAATAATGGCAATAGCAATCGGGCTTGAAATGGGCTATGACCGCAGTAAGCTTGACGAACTGGGCATTGCGGGGCTCCTCCACGACATCGGCAAGGTGTCCGTTCCCATTGAGATAATCAACAAAAAGGGCAGGCTCACCGAGGAGGAATACAACATCGTCCGTCTCCACCCCGTTTATGCGGCGGAGCACCTTAAGGCAAGAAGGCTTGTTTCCGATGACTGCTGTGCGGGCATAATCGGTCATCACGAGAGATGGGACGGCTCGGGCTATCCTATGCATCTCAAAGGGGAACAGATACACGAATATGCACGTATCCTTGCGGTGGCAGATGTGTATGATGCCCTCACCTCCAACCGCCCATACCGTGTTCCTGCGCCGCCAAATGAAGCAATTGAGTTTATAATGGGAGGAATGTACACCCATTTTGATGAAAATGTTGTAAAGGCATTTTTGAGAAAGGTGGCTCCTTTCCCGACAGGTTCAAAGGTAAAGCTCTCAAACGGCGAGAACGCCTGCGTTATAAAAAACAACACCGACCAGCCGCTTCGTCCCCTTGTTGTCAGCACAGGGGGTATGGAATACGATCTGGGCGATGCAAAAAAGAACACAAATATCGTTATAACAGGACTTTGCGATGAAGAGACTGCAAGGCTGATACACGGATAAAAAAGAGCTTCTGATTTTTGATCGGAAGCTCTTTTTATTTTTCAAAAATCATCTTCCATATATCTTCTCACCAGCACAGATGATGATATGACCGAGACCGCTGCCGACGTGATGACCGCAATTACCGCAGGCAGCTCCTTATCCCTCATCAGCAGCACCGCCGCAGCAAGGGCTCCCCCGTTCACCGACAGCGGGAACATCACTGCCACAAGCTTTGTGGAGGCTCTGATATACAATGCTGCCGAAGCGTCCGCCGCATTTATGCCGAATGCGCAGAGGAGCGAGAAAAAGGTCAGAATGCCGAAGCCCACCTTGCACAGCACCTCGTCTGCGTACATCAGCGAAAAGAAAAATCCTATTGCTCCCGCAAGAAACGAGAGGGTCATTATAAATTTCAGAAATATTCCCCTGTTTTCCTTTTCCATTGCGCCCTCCATTATTTTTTGAAGTTTATCCCCTGAAAGCTGTTTTCACGGGCAAAGGTCTTGTCTATCCCGTTCATAACTGTGAATTTTTTCAGACTCCATTCGGGTGCCAGAAGCACATCACGCCCGCCGTCCCCCGTTACACGCTGGATTATAAGCTCAGGCGGGAACAGCTTTATCTGCTCGCAGACGATATGGACATATTCTTCGAGAGTAAGGGGTGTTATCTCCCCTCTCAGATACTGCCCGCCCATTACCGTCCCACGAAGTATGTGCAGAAGATGCAGCTTTATACTGTGGAGGGGCAGCTTCGCCATTTCCGCGGCAGACTTTAGCATCATTTCAAAGCTTTCCCCGGGAAGACCGTTTATAAGATGAACGCAGACATTGATATTCCTTGCAAAAAGCCTGTCGCAGCAGCGGAGGAAATCCGCATAGGTGTGGCAGCGGTTTATCATTGCCGCAGTTTTGTCGTGAACAGTCTGGAGGCCGAGCTCAACGGTGAGATATGTCCGTTTACTAAGCTCGTCAAGGATATCGAGCACCGAATCGGATATGCAGTCGGGACGGGTGGAAATTGCAATTCCCACAACATTTTCAAGCCCCAGTGCTTCCTCGGTCATCGAGCGTATCTTCTCAGCAGAGCCGTAGGTGTTTGTGCCTGCCTGAAAATAGGGAATGTACAGTCCCTCGTGCCACTTCCTGTTCATCTGCCGTTTGACCGTTTCAAACTGTTCGGTGACGGTCATAACTGGCGAGCCTGCAAATTCGCCGCTGCCCTCAAGGCAGTAGGTACAGCCGCCAACGCCCTTTGTTCCGTCGATATTCGGGCAGGTAAATCCGCAGTTCAAGGATATTTTCATAACCTTGCAGCCAAATCTTTTTTTCAGATAATAGCTCTGGGTGTGGTACCGCTTGTTTGTGTCCGAATACGGAAACGGGTTCATAATATCTTCCTTTCAGGGCATACGACCTTTGTTTAGAACCTGTTTTCATAAGAAATGTGTGCGGATTTTCGAGCATAATTTTGTTGCAGACAAGGCAAAAATCCGCAGGCGGGCTGTCGCCCGGCAAGAATTTTTAACGCAGTCTGCGGCAAAATTTGCCGAAAAGACGTGCGCATATGCTTGTGAAGACAGGTTCTTATACTAATGATACCACATTTTCGGAGGATTTGCAAGTAGGATATGCAGGCGCATAAGTATACGGAGCGAAAAATCCACGAAAAATTTTTGCCCGCCATTTTTTCGTGACGGGCAGTTCTCTCAATACTCCACCTTTACCCTCAGACTTCCCAACAGATTTATCGCCTCAGGAAAAGAAAAAGCGGCGTTTTTCAGCTTGCAGGAAAGCACGTCTACCTGATATCCCGAAGCGTCCCGAAAATCGGACTTCTGCATATCACAGCGGTAAAATTCCGTTCTGTCAAGCTTGCAACCATTGAAGTGGCTGTCGTTCAGCTCACATTCCGCAAACATCGACTCGGTTATCTCATTGCCCGTGAAGCTGAATTTGCGGAAATTCATATCCGTGAATGTGTTATATTTCAGCCTGCAATCCTGCAATGTCTCAATCGGGTCTGCAAAGCTACCCTCGGGGAGAAGCTCGCTCCAGTTTATGCCCGTGAGACGGCAGTTTATGAATTTGCACTCCTGAAGCTGTGACGAGTTTGAACCTTTTATCTTGGTCACGGTGCATTTTTCAAATGTACAGCCCGAAAGAATGCAGCCAGACAGCTCCGTTTCTTCAAAAAGACAGTCTCTGAAAATGCAGTCGATGAATCTGTAATCGTCAAAAAGCTCGGAGCTGTAGTTCAGCCCCTCGAATGTCTCGTTTTCAAAATCTCGTTCGCTCATATTGCTCCTTTAAGAAAATAAGCCCTGTATCTGTCAGCTGATGTCAGATACAGGGCCATTTTTAGTTTAAGTTATATCGGTTTACCCAACAGTTTCCGATTACTTGTTCATCTCAGCGATTGCAGCCTGTGCAGCAGCAAGTCTTGCGATGGGCACACGGAAAGGTGAGCAGGATACATAATCAAGACCGATCTTGTGGCAGAACTCAACAGATGTGGGATCGCCGCCGTGCTCGCCGCAGATACCGATGTGAAGCTTGGGATTAACAGGCTTGCCGAGCTTGATAGCCATTTCCATAAGCTTGCCAACGCCGACCTGATCGAGCTTTGCGAAAGGATCGTTCTCGAAGATCTTGGTGTCGTAGTAAGCGTTGAGGAACTTGCCTGCATCGTCTCTGGAGAAGCCGAATGTCATCTGAGTAAGGTCGTTTGTACCAAAGCAGAAGAAGTCAGCTTCCTTAGCGATATCGTCAGCAGTAAGAGCTGCACGGGGGATCTCGATCATTGTACCGACCTCGTACTTAAGGTCAGCGCCTGCTTCAGCGATGATCTCGTCAGCAGTCTTAACAACAACGTTCTTAACGAACTTGAGCTCCTTGACCTCGCCAACGAGGGGGATCATGATCTCAGGAACGATAGTCCAGTCGGGGTGCTTAGCCTTAACGTTGATAGCAGCCTTGATGATAGCCTCAGTCTGCATCTTAGCGATCTCAGGATATGTTACTGCAAGACGGCAGCCTCTGTGACCCATCATAGGATTGAACTCGTGGAGACCTGCAATGATGGTCTTGATCTGCTCAACGGACTTGCCCTGAGCCTTTGCAAGAGCCTCAATGTCAGCTTCCTCAGTGGGAACGAATTCGTGGAGAGGAGGATCGAGGAATCTGATTGTTACAGGGTTGCCCTCGAGTGCCTCGTAGAGAGCTTCAAAGTCGCCCTGCTGCATAGGTTCGATCTTAGCAAGAGCTGCTTCTCTCTCTTCAACTGTATCAGCGCAGATCATCTCTCTGAATGCTGCGATTCTGTCAGCCTCGAAGAACATATGCTCTGTACGGCAGAGACCGATGCCCTCTGCGCCAAGCTCTCTTGCCTTCTTAGCATCTGTAGGAGTATCAGCGTTGGTTCTTACCTTAAGTCTTCTGTACTTGTCAGCCCAAGCCATAACTCTGCCGAACTCACCTGCGATAGTAGCGTCAACGGTAGGAATGATCTCACCGTAGATGTTACCTGTTGTACCGTCAATGGAAATGTAGTCGCCCTCGTGGAAGGTCTTTCCGCCGAGCTCGAACTTCTTGTTCTCTTCATCCATCTTGATGTCGCCGCAGCCGGATACACAGCAGGTACCCATTCCACGTGCAACAACGGCAGCGTGAGAAGTCATACCGCCACGAACTGTAAGGATACCCTGAGAAGCCTTCATACCTGTGATATCCTCGGGAGATGTCTCGAGACGAACGAGAACTACCTTTTCGCCCTTAGCGTTCCAAGCCTCTGCATCATCAGCAGTGAATACTACCTTACCGCAAGCAGCTCCGGGAGAAGCACCGAGACCCTTTCCGAGAGGTGTGGCAGCCTTGAGAGCCTTAGCATCGAACTGGGGGTGGAGAAGTGTATCGAGGTTTCTGGGGTCGATCATTGCAACAGCCTCGTAATCCTTCTTGTGTCCCTCATCAACGAGGTCGCAAGCGATCTTAAGAGCAGCCTGAGCTGTTCTCTTACCGTTACGGCACTGGAGCATATAAAGCTTTCTGTTCTCAACAGTGAACTCCATATCCTGCATATCGTGGTAGTGGTTCTCGAGAGTATCGCAAACCTTGATGAAGTCAGCGTAAGCCTCAGGGAACTCCTTCTCCATCTGAGCGATAGGCATAGGAGTACGAACGCCTGCAACAACGTCCTCGCCCTGTGCATTGATGAGGAACTCACCCATAAGCTTCTTCTCACCTGTAGCAGGGTCTCTTGTGAAGGCAACGCCTGTACCGGACTCGTTGTTGAGGTTACCGAATACCATAGGCATTACGTTAACTGCAGTACCCCAGGAGTAAGGGATATCATTGTCACGGCGATATACGTTTGCACGGGGGTTGTCCCAGGAACGGAACACAGCCTCGATAGCAAGCTTGAGCTGCTCAACGGGGTCAGAGGGGAAGTCAGTACCGAGCTGCTTCTTGTACTCTGCCTTGAACTGCTCTGCAAGTGTCTTAAGGTCAGCAGCTGTGAGCTCTACATCGTAATGTACGCCCTTTTCTTCCTTCATCTTGTCGATGAGCTGCTCGAAGTACTTCTTACCGACTTCCATAACAACGTCGGAGAACATCTGGATAAATCTTCTGTAGGAGTCGTAAACGAATCTCTCGAACTCGGGTGTGGGGTTGTTCTTTATCATTGCAGCAACAACGTCATCATTAAGACCGAGGTTGAGGATAGTATCCATCATACCGGGCATCGAAGCTCTTGCGCCCGAACGAACGGAAACGAGAAGGGGATTGTTGAGGTCGCCGAACTTCTTGCCGTTTTCCTTTTCCATCCAAGCAACGCCTTCCATAGCCTGAGCCATGATCTCGTCGTTGATCTTTCTGCCGTCCTCATAGTACTGAGTACAAGCCTCTGTTGTGATAGTAAAGCCCTGGGGAACGGGAAGTCCGATCTCGGTCATTTCAGCAAGGTTAGCGCCCTTACCGCCGAGAAGGTTACGCATAGTCATATTACCTTCTTTAAAAGTATAGACCCATTTTTTTGCCATTGGATATTACCTCCGTTATTTTTGTTTTTTTCTCACGCACCGGCAATGCCGCAGTTCCGACAGGGACACAGCATTATTATACGTGACGCTAAATATATTATAACAGAAAGCTGTTAACTTTTCTACTGTTGAATACAAGAAAAAATGTGCCTTATTTTTGGCTATTTTGACCAAATCGAAAAACTTTGCGAAAATCCGTGAGCAATATATGTAAAATGTGCTTGAAAAATTCATTTTACTGTGGCATAATAATTTAAAGAGAAATATTTCAAAGTACCGGATTATACAAATATTTATATACGGGAGAATTTATACTATGAGTAAAAAGACCTGTGCAATAATTTTAGCGGGCGGTCAGGGCAAGAGAATGAAGTCCGATCTCCCAAAGCCTATGTTCAGAGTTCTTGATATGCCTATGCTGGACTGGGTGACAAGAGCCTGCGAGGAAGCGGGGATATCCGATATCTGCGTGGTAACGGGCTTTAACAGCGAAGTCATCGAAAAGCACCTTGACGGAAAGTATCACACCGTCTTCCAGCCCCAGAGAATGGGCACGGGTCACGCCGTTATGATGGCTCTTGACTGGCTGAGCGAGCGAAAGGACAGCGATGTTCTCATCTTAAACGGCGACGCTCCCTTTATCGACAGGGACACTGTTCTCGGCGCACACGCTCTTCACGAAGAAAAGGGCAATGCCGTTACGGTGATCACCTCGGAGGTCGATGATCCTTACGGCTACGGCAGGATAATCCGCACACAAGACGGCATAAGCGGCATCGTTGAGGAAAAGGACGCAACCGCCGAGCAGAAGAATATCAGAGAGATAAACTCAGGCGCATACTGGTTCGACACCGAGAAGCTCATCTTCGCTCTCGGCGAGATAAAGCCCAACAATTCTCAGGGAGAATATTATCTCACCGACTCGGTTTTCATTCTTATCAATGCAAAATTTCGTGCAGATGCATATATTTCTTCAAATCCCGACACAGTTTTAGGTGCAAATGACAGAAAAGGTCTTTTGTTATTGAATAATACGGCAAGATTTGCTATAATAGACAGGTTGATGAATGACGGCGTGGAATTTACCTGCACCGACGGCGTTACTATTGGCAGAGATGTGAAGGTGGGCAGGGGTGCAGCGATACTTCAGGGAGTTATCCTGAAAGGAAACACCGTAATCGGCGAAAACTGCGTTATCGGTCCCAACTGCATCATCGAAAACTGCGAAGTCGGAAACGGCACTGTGCTAAATTCCGTTCAGGCGTATGACAGCGTTATCGAGGATAATGTCAAGATAGGTCCATTCGTTCAGATACGCCCCGGAAGCAGGATATGCAAGGGCGTTAAGATAGGCGATTTCGTTGAGGTCAAGAACTCCGTTATCGGTGAGAATACCGCTGTTTCGCACCTTACCTATGTGGGCGACAGCGATGTTGGAAGCGGAGTGAACTTCGGCTGCGGAACGGTCACATCAAACTATGACGGTGAAAATAAGTACCGCACAACTATCGGTGACGATGCATTCATCGGCTGCAACACAAATCTCGTTGCACCAGTTAAAATAGGAAACGGTGCATACACAGGCGCAGGCTCTACAATTACGAAAGACGTTCCCGACGGCGCACTTGCCATTGAGCGGGGACAGGCAAGGATAATCGAGGGCTACGGCGCAAGAAAGCTCAGAGGCAGGATAGAAAAAAATCACAGAAAATGATCCGCCAAGGAGCATTATAAACGTCCTTATTTTCAGGAAATTTATATAAATCAAAGGAGAAGAAATAATGAATATTCACGGCAAGGACATCAAGATCTTCACTGCAAACTCCAACCCCAAGGTTGCCGAAGAGATCGCAAGAGAGCTCGGCAAGCCTCTCGGTCAGTCTGAGGTAGTGACATTTTCCGACGGTGAGATCAGCGTTTCCATCAAGGAAAGCGTAAGAGGTTCCGACGTTTTCGTTGTGCAGTCCACAAGCACACCAGTTAACGACAATATGATGGAGCTTCTCATTATGATCGACGCTTTCAAGAGAGCTTCCGCAGGCCGTATCACTGCCGTTATCCCTTATATGGGCTATGCACGTCAGGACAGAAAGGCTAAGGCAAGAGATCCCATTTCCGCAAAGCTCGTTGCCGACCTCCTCACTGTTGCAGGCGCTGACAGAGTTCTTTCTATGGATCTCCACTGCGCTCAGATACAGGGCTTCTTCAATATCCCTGTTGACCACCTCCTCGGTGTGCCCATTCTCGTTCCCTACTTCATCGAGAAGTTCAGGGACATCAGAGACAACACCGTTGTTGTTTCCCCCGACTTAGGCTCCGTTACAAGAGCAAGAAACTTTGCCGCAAGATTTGACGCTCCTCTCGCTATCGTTGACAAGCGCCGCCAGAAGGCTAACGTATGCGAGGTTATGAACATCATCGGCGACGTTAAGGACAAGGATGTTATCCTCGTTGACGATATGATCGACACAGCAGGCACACTCTGCAATGCCGCTAAAGCTATTATGGAAAAGGGCGGAGCTAAGTCCGTTACAGCCTGCGCTACCCACGGCGTTCTCTCAGGCCCCGCTATCCAGCGCATTCAGGACAGCGTTATCAAGGAAGTGGTTCTTCTCGACACCATCGCTCTCCCCGAGGAGAAGAGGATCGACAAGATCACTGTTCTTCCCGTTGCTCCCGTATTCGCTCAGGCTATCCAGAGAATTTACGAGGACAGCCCTATCTCTCCTCTTTTCAATAACTGATATTAGCTTAATATATCAGTAAACCTACATAGCATCATCGGGCTGCACCGTTTACGGCGGCAGCCCTTGTTATGCAAAACGTCTTGAACGGGGCTTATGCAGATGCACAAGCCCCTATAAAGCGTTATATCACAGGTATTTGCCTACCGTTTCATATAAGGATATGTCCTGTCCTTATATGAAACGGCAGGACGATCAGGAAAGGAAACTCATATGAGCATTTTCGATATTTTTGACCAGATAAACAAAAACAAATCTCCCGAGCCCACAGGCCCCGTTGAATACATCATCGCAGGTCTCGGCAATCCGGGAGCGCAGTATGAAAGCACCCGCCACAATGCGGGCTTTATGACCGTTGACACCCTTGCGGCAAAGCACGGCTTTGAGATAAAGCGGCTCAAATTCAAGTCTCTCACCGCCGATACGGTCATTGCGGGAAAAAGATGTCTTGTGATGAAGCCCTCCACATTTATGAACAACAGCGGCGAAGCTATTGTTGAAGCGATGAATTTCTACAAGATACCCATTGAAAATGTGATAATATGTTATGACGACATAAGTCTTGAACCCGGAAAGATACGCATTCGCAGAAAAGGCTCGGACGGAGGTCACAACGGCATAAAATCCATAATCTACCTTACAGGCTCCCAGGATTTCCCTCGCATAAAGGTAGGCGTGGGTCAGAAGCCCTCAAAGGATTATGACCTTGCGGACTGGGTCCTGGGAACGTTTCCGTCTGAGGATATCCCCAAGCTCCACGATGCCACAGACCACGCCTGCGCCGCCGCAGAGCTTATCCTGAAGGGCGATATCGACAAGGCTATGAACCTTTACAACAGTTAAGAGAAAGAATTTGATCTACTATGAAAAAGACAGTTTTATTTTCCGCCGCAACGGCAGTATCCTCGCTGGTATTTGCCGTCTGCGCAATGGGTTATGCTGCGGGCGAGGTATCGTCTGCGGGGAAGCTTGACCGGAACGGTGCGGCACTCCTTATCGCCGCAGCTGCATTCATCGCAGCAGATATGATATCCGCAGGTATCTGCATCACGGGAAAGGTCAGGGACGAAAGATCGGTGATATACTCGGTTTCACGGCTCTTTCTCATTGTATATGCTCTGAATATGAGGGACAGATCCTCTGCATTCCTCATTGCCGCAGGGCTGAACGTTTTGATGTACGCTGTGTCCCTCTTTAAGGACTACAGGAAATTTGCCGCAAGAAACAGCGGCACAGAGGTGTCGGAATGAACACTAAGAACTCTCTTTTCGAGAAAATAAGCCCTGTCCTTAAGGCTCAGGGCGATATAAAGGATATTTGTGAGACCCTTTCCCGAGGATATTCCCCTCTTGCGGTATCGGGTCTTTCTTCCGTTCATAAGTCCCAGCTGGCTATGCTCATAAGTGAGACGCTGTATGGGGATAAGTGCGTCCCGATGCTGCTCATTGCCGATGATGAAGCGGGGGCAAAGAAGATCTGCGATGACATAAACGAGCTTTACGGCGGAGAAGCGGCATATGTATATCCCGCAAAGGACATCACCCTTGCAAGGGTGGAGAGCGTTTCAAGGGAATATGAGCACAGGCGTATCGGCGTGCTCTCCCACATTGCGGACGGCACTTGCAGGATAGTCTGCGCAGGTGCGGAAGCTGTTATGCAGAAAACACTGCCCCCCCGGGCTCTTGCGGACAACACTGTTACCCTGTCAAAAGATGTTCCCGTGGATATGAAGGCTCTGACCGCAAGGCTCGTCAGGGCAGGCTACACCCGCTGCGACAAGGTTGAAAGCCCCTCCCAGTTTTCCATAAGAGGCTCTATTGCGGACATTTTCCCCGTTCAGGAGAAAGCCCCCGTGAGAATGGAGCTGTGGGACGACGAAATAGACGCATTTTCCTATTTTGACCCCGAGACCCAGCGCAGAACGGAAAGCATTGAAAAGCTTATAATCCCCCCTGCCTCCGAGGTGCTGTTTGAAAGCCCCGAGGTGCTTGCGGAGAGGATAAACAAGCTTGCGGCAGGAGCAAAGGGCAGACGTGCCGACGCTGTAAAGGCAAACCTTGCAAAGGACGCAGATGCGGCGCTGAACGGTCTTTCCCTTGCAAATATCGACAAATACATCACTGTTGCATACGACAAACCCGCTCTGCTTTTTGATTATCTTAAAAAGGAAAGCGCTGTGCTGTTCAGCGAATATCACAGCTGCTGCGAAAGGGCTAAAAATATCCTCTCGCAGCACAACGAGGATATAAAGATACTTCTTGAAGAGGGAGAGCTTTGCAAGGGTCTTGAGGGCTATCTTGAGGGCTTTGAGGTAATATCCGCAAGAGCGCAGAAATTTCCCTGCGTGCTTATGGACACATTTCTCAGGACAAATGACTTAAGATGCAAGAAGCTCTGGTCAATAACCGCTTATCAGACCGCTCCCTGGGGCGGTGAGATACGCCAGCTCACCGAGGACCTGCAGTCACTTATCAGCAGGAATTACTCTGTAGTTGTCCTTGCAGGCTCGGAGAAAACTCTCCCCATAATTGCGGAGGATCTCCGTGAAGAGGGCATTCCCTGTGACATTATGACGGAGGGAAGCGCTCTTGCCAAGGGCAGGGTGCTCATAACCACAGGCTGCCTGTCCTCAGGCTATGATTACCCCGATATAAAGACCGCCCTTATCACTCAGGCAAGGGCAATGACCGCCAAGCGAAAGCTCAGGAAAAAGAAAAAGGGCGAGGAGATAAAGTCCCTTGCGGACATTTCCGTAGGCGACCTCGTTGTTCACGCCCTCCACGGAATAGGCAGATTTGAGGGCATCAGAAAGCTGGAGCTCGAGGGCATCACAAAGGATTATATCACCATTAAATATGCAGGCACCGATGTGCTCTATGTTCCCGTTACCCAGATGGATCTTATTTCGAGATATATAGGTCCCCGTGACGATACGGGAGTAAAGCTCAACAAGCTTTCATCAAATGAATGGCAGAAGACCCGTTCGAGGGTCAAGAAAGCCGTCAGGGATATGGCTGATGAGCTTATCGCCCTTTATGCAAAGCGTGCCCAAACAAAGGGCTATGCGTTCTCCGAGGACAACGACTGGCAGCAGGATTTTGAAGCACGTTTCGATTACACCGAGACCGATGACCAGCTCCGCTGCATTGACGAGATAAAGCAGGATATGATGAAGCCCGTTCCTATGGACAGACTGCTCTGCGGAGACGTGGGCTTCGGAAAGACCGAGGTGGCATTCCGTGCGGCATTCAAATGTATGCTGGACGGCAAGCAGTGCGCAATACTTGTACCCACCACCGTTCTTGCGTGGCAGCATTTCCAGAGTGCGGTAAAGCGATTTGAGCATTTCCCCTTCAAGATAGAGCTGCTTTCAAGATTTCGCACAAAAAAGCAGCAGGAAGAGGTGCTCAAAGGGCTCAAAAACGGCACTGTGGATATGGTCATCGGCACTCACAGGATAGTGCAGAAAGACGTTAAATTCAAAGACCTGGGGCTTGCCATAATCGACGAGGAGCAGCGCTTCGGCGTGGCTCACAAGGAGCGCTTCAAGGAAGCGTTCACAGGTGTTGACGTGCTTATGCTGTCGGCTACACCTATCCCCCGTACCCTCAATATGGCTATGAGCGGCATCCGTGATATGAGCGTTATCGAGGAGCCCCCTGTGGACAGATATCCCGTTCAGACCTATGTTATCGAGCATAATATGGGCGTTCTCGTTCAGGCAATGATGAAAGAGCTGAGGCGAGGCGGTCAGGTGTACTATATCCACAACCGTGTGGAGACAATTGAAGGCACTGCCGCAAAAATTGCGGAGCTTATCCCCGATGCACGGATCGCCGTGGCACACGGTCAGCTGTCCGAGGAACGGCTTTCCGACATATGGACAGAGCTTGTGGAACACGAGATAGATATTCTCGTCTGCACCACTATCATTGAAACGGGCGTTGATGTGCCCAATGTAAATACACTTATCATCGAGGACGCAGATCACCTGGGACTGTCACAGCTTTATCAGCTGAGAGGACGTGTGGGACGCTCCAACAGGCGTGCTTTTGCATATTTCACATTCAGACGGGGCAAGGTTCTCACGGAGATCGCCTCAAAGCGACTTGACGCAATAAGAGAATTTACCCAGTTCGGCAGCGGCTTCCGTGTCGCTATGCGTGACCTTGAAATAAGAGGCGCAGGCTCTATCCTCGGCGGCAGGCAGCACGGTCATATGGAAGCGGTGGGATATGATATGTACCTCCAGCTGCTTAACGAAGCCATTGCGGAGGAGACGGGACAGCCCGTTCCCAGAGCTCCCGAGGAATGTCTCATTGACCTCCGGATAGAAGCCCACATTCCCGATGACTACATCGAGAGCCTTTCGGGCAGACTTGATGCATACCGCAAGATCGCCGCAATTTCCACAAAGGCTGAGAGCCTTGACCTCCTTGACGAATTTATCGACCGCTACGGCGACCCGCCGAAGGCTATCCAGGGACTTATCACCGTGGCGCTCACCCGAAATATGGCGGGCAGGGCAGGAATTACGGAGATAACCCAGCGCAAGGACGTTCTTATGATATACGTAAAGACCGCCACCGTGGAGCAGATTCAGGCGCTCGTTGCTGCTTTCAAGGGCAGAGTTTCGGTAAACGGCTCTTCGGAAAAGCCCTTTATCGCAATAAAGCTTGCGCCGAATGACAAGCCCGTTGAGATAATGCAGAAGGCTGTTGCGATAATGGCGGGAGAATCTGAGTGATTTTGTAAATTCTTTTGTGTGTTTCGTCAGTGTTTCAGTTGACATTCTTGACTGGTATACAGCATATTAGACAAAAACAAATTGATATTTTAGTGTTATGCTCTGATTGTTAGCAAAATGCCAACAGATAATTCACAGAGCAGTATTGACAGAATATCCATAAAAGGTGTATAATTATACTAATCAATTATGCAATTTTCAGTAAAAGGGGTGAAGCTTATGCGTAAAAGGAGCGGACAGAGCCGCTGGGAAAAAGCTGTTTTCGGAGCTGTTTATCTCGCTGCCGCCGTTATCGCAGTCACACTTGTTGTGAACATAATCAGGGACGACCCCGACAGCGCATCGGCTGCCATTTCGGCAGTATGCTATGTAATTGCCGCTGCCTTCTTCGTAGGTGCGGTGGCACTTATCCAGAACAGCCGCACAAGCAAATTCAAAGAGCTTAAAAATATCGAAAAAACTATGGAGCAGATCAATTCTATGGTCGTTCTGTGGGACACTTCTTTCACTTATGTGAGAGCAAACGACACCTTTATCCGCACAACAGGCTACTCGGAAGATGAGCTCCTTGACCCGGAGATAATGAAAAAAGTCCTCCCCCCCGACGCATTCTCGGAAAATCTTCAGGGAATAATCAACAACAGGGACGAGGAATTTATTATCCGCACCAAGAGCGGCTCAGGCGTATGCACTGTATGGAACACCTCCATCGCCACTACTATTGACAGCAGTACGATGCGTGAGGGTATGACCATTATGATGTCCATAGGTCCGAACCTTACCGAAACAAACAAGATGAAGCAGGAGGTCATCGCCGCTTCCAAAAAGCTCCGTGAATCCGAAAAGCGCTATGCTCTTTCTATGGATCTTTCAGAGATCGGTCTTATCCTTAAGGAAAAGGGCAGCAGCCGCTTTTATGTTTCCGACCAGCTCTGCGAGATGCTGGGGATAGTCTCAGCAGGCGGATATGCCGAGGGCGAGGCTATCAGAGAGGTTTTCCACCCCAAGGACAGGATAGTTTTCGACACCTTTGCTTCGGGTATGAAGACCGCTTCCGAAGATCTTTCCCGTGACGAGATCCATTCCGTGGATTTCCGTGCACGCTCTGCCGACGGCGATTATCACTGGTTCAATTTCAGATATCAGTCCCCCGAATCGGGCGACCTTGATGTGGGCGGCGCTATTATGGACATTACCGCCGAAAAGGAAAAGGATCTTGTTATCGAGCGTATGGCGTATATCGACGAGGTAACCCAGATATACAACAGAAACAAGTTTATGATGATGGGCAACGAGATACTTGAATGCACAAGGCTTGACAGGAATGTAAATTACTGGGTCATCGTTCTCGACATCGACAGCTTCCACATCATCAACGACACCTGTGGCTACACAAACGGAAATCATCTCCTTAAGGAGATCGCCGCAGTGCTCCTTTCAAACCTTACCGAGGGCGGCTTTACCGCAAGGATAGGCGGCGACAACTTTGCTCTTCTTATCAGAGCCACCGATGACGATGAACTGCCTATGCGCCTTATAAAGCGTATCCAGCTGGACATTGCAAGCATCGACGGAATGGGTCTTGAAACACAGAACATCACCTGCTCCGCAGGCTACTGCCTTATGTCCGACGGCGGTATGGGTGATTTTGCTCAGGTGCTTGACCGTGCGGAATTTGCTCTGAGCCTTTCCGACGGCACAAGAAGCTCCATTCTCCGTTTCGACAACCGTGCTCACGATGCTATCATTGCAGGCAACGCCATAGAAAAGGATCTGAGCCGTGCTATCGAAAACAACGAGCTGGTGCTCTACTATCAGCCCAAGATAAACCTGGAGGACGGCACCGTTATGGGTATGGAGGCTCTTATCCGCTGGATAAAGCCCGACGGCACCGTTGTTCCCCCCAGCGACTTTATCCCCGTTGCGGAAAATTCCCTGCTCATAACCCAGATAAGCAAATTCGTGCTCTTCGAGGCGTGCAGACAGAACAAGCAGTGGCAGGATATGGGTCTTGCTCCCGTTACCGTTTCCATCAACCTTTCAGCGATAGACTTTTATCAGACAAATGTTACCGAAACTATCCGCACAGCTCTCAGCGAAACAGGGCTTGACGCTCAGTACCTCGATGTTGAGCTTACCGAGAGCCTTGCTCTTAAGGACATCGACCACGCCGTTATGCAGATGCAGGAGATCAAGGATCTGGGCGTAAAGCTTTCAATGGACGATTTCGGAACAGGCTACTCATCACTGAGCTACATTCAGATGCTCCCCATCACTCTGCTGAAGCTCGACCGCTCCTTCATTATGTATCTTGAAGAGGACGAGATCTCAAGAGAAATCGTTTCCGCCGTTATCAGGATCGCAAAGTCCAAGAAGATCGAGACCATCGCAGAGGGCATTGAGACTGTGGGACAGGGCGAGATACTTAAAAAATCAGGCTGTGACTATGCTCAGGGCTATTTCTTCGGCAAGCCTATGCCTGCTGACAGATTTGAGGAATTTCTCCGTTCCAGACAGAACAGGACTGTTAAAGTTTAAACCATCTTATTTGAAAGGACGATCGCAAAATGGCTAAGAAAAGAATAGGAATCCTTACAAGCGGCGGCGACTGCCCCGGTCTTAACGCAACCATAAGAGGCATTGCCAAGGCGTGCTACGAAAAAATGGGCGTTGACAATGTTCAGATAGTTGGTATCCAGAACGGATATTACGGTCTTATCAACAACATCGCCCGTGAGATGCAGCCCTCGGAATTTTCGGGCATTCTCACTCAGGGCGGCACTATTCTCGGCACAAAGCGTCAGCCCTTCAAGATGATATCGAGCATCGGCGAGGACAATATCGACAAGGTAAAGCTGATGAAAGAGACTTACAAAAAGCAGAAGCTTGACTGTCTCCTTACCCTTGGCGGCAACGGCACTCACAAGACCGCAAACCTCCTCAGTGAAGAGGGCCTTAACGTTATCGGTCTCCCAAAGACCATTGACAACGACATTTACGGCACCGACGTGACCTTCGGCTTCCATACTGCTGTAGATATCGGAACTGACGTTATCGACAGGCTCCACACCACAGCCGCTTCCCACAGCCGTATTCTTATGGTTGAGATAATGGGCAACAAGGCAGGCTGGCTCACCCTTTACTCGGGTATTGCAGGCGGTGCTGACGCTATAATTATCCCCGAGATACCCTACGACATCGACAAGATATGTCAGGCTATGCAGAAGCGTGCGGACAACGGTCACTGCTTCTCTATCGTAGCTGTTGCGGAGGGCGCTTACAGCAAGGAAGAGGCTAAGCTCAAAAAGAAAGAGCGTGCCAAGGCAAGACTTGACGCAGGCATCACCACAGCCACAAACAGCATTGCGGCTCAGATACAGAAAAACACGGGAATTGAAACAAGAGTATGCGTTCCGGGACATATGCTCAGAGGCGGCAGCCCCTCCGCATATGACAGGATCCTTGCCACCCGCTTCGGCGTAAGAGCCGCTCAGCTCATCGACGCAGGCAAATACGGCGTTTCCGTTGCGATGATAAACGCAAAGATAGGCGAAAATCCCCTCAGCGAGGTCGCAGGAAAGACTAAGTTCGTTGACCCCAACGGCAACTATGTCACCACCGCCAAGGATCTGGGCATCTCCTTCGGAGACTGATACCATATACAAGTTCGGTAATGCGAACCGTTTTCGTTTTTTGTGACGGGAACGGTTCCCTTTTTTTAGTTATAAATCTGCTTGACATTGTGAAAATTGTATGATATAATTTTGTAAGAACATATTCTTAGGGAGGAAAATGAGCAATGAAACTGAAAAAACGTTATATTGTAGCCTGCGTGCTTCTTTGTATCGCAGCGGTTGCGCTCTGCGTAGGCGTGTTCAACATTGAAATGGGACTTGCACGCTATTCAAAGCTTAACAGAGTTGCAAGCGAGACCTGGTATGCCACTGCGGGAAGAGACCCCCATACAGGCGTAAACACAGACCTTTTCATCACCGAAGTCCGCAAGGGCGAGGATTATGAGCAGTCCAAGGCAAATGAGAAATTCTCCTACCTCGGAAAGCAGACATTTGTCAACGGCAAATGCGTTTTGTTCGGCAAGGAGGTTTATGTAAACGACGGCGTTACCCTCAACGGCAAAAACCCCACCACAGGCGAGGATTACAAAATGGGCGACAGAGTTTCCGTTTACTACAAGCCCGATAACCCGAGACTTATGTACGTTGAAACAAACTACACCATTTACCTTATCCTGCTTATTGCTCTTCTCGTTGTGGCTGTCGGTCTTATCATCGTGTGCCGTATCGTTAACAAGAATATGAAGGACAACACCTTCAGTGAGGCTGCCGTAACCATTATGGATATACCTATGGCAGTTATCGTGGCAGGCTTTATCCTTTCATTCTTTGCGGGAATGTTTATCGGAAACATCTCCATTGACGCTACATACACCGCTATCAACGACACCATCGTTCAGGGCATCGCAGCAGGCGAGATCACATTCTGATACGCTTTTAAAAGCAAATATCAAAGGGTACACGGCAAGCGTGTGCCCTTTTTCATTAGTGAGGTATTAAAATGGTTAGAGAAATTAAAAAAGGTACGGAAATTTTCAGCGAAAAAGCTCTCCCTGCGGAAAGGGGCGATGTGAAATACGCCAAGGATCTGCTTGACACTCTGAAAGCAAATTCGGACATCTGTGTGGGACTGGCGGCAAATATGATAGGCGTGAACAAGCGCATTGCGGCTGTATCCTCGGGGAAAAGCAGCTTTGTGTTAATAAACCCCGTCATCACGTCACATTCGGAGGAGACGTATCAGGCAAGCGAGGGCTGTCTTTCACTTGAGGGAAAGAGATATGTTTCAAGATACGAATGGATATGCGTGGAATACTATGACATAAAATTCAAAAAGCAGAAGCAGAGATTTTCGGGCTTTACGGCTCAGATAATCCAGCACGAAACAGACCACTTTGAGGGAAAGGTGATCTGAGAAATATGGATATCGGAATTATCGCAAGGATAGAAAATGATTTTGCGGAGAAGTTCGGCGTTCCGAGACAAAGCGGACTTGCGGACATACAGTCAAGGATAGTTTTTGAGCCCGGGTACCGCATAACAGAGGCTTTCAGAGGACTTGAGGGCTTTACCCACATATGGCTTTTGTGGCAGTTCTCCGAAGCGGTGAGGGACAGCTGGTCGCCAACGGTGCGACCCCCCAGACTTGGGGGCAATACCCGAATGGGCGTATTCGCCACACGCTCCCCTTTCCGCCCCAACAGCATAGGGCTTTCATCGGTGCGGCTCGACAGGATAGACCTGCACACCCCCGACGGTCCCGTGCTCTATGTTTCGGGGGCTGACCTTATGAACGGCACACCTATCATCGACATAAAACCATATCTCGCCTACACAGACTCCCACCCCGAGGCATCGGGCGGCTTTGCCCTTACGGACAGGGAGGGCAGAATGAAGGTGGATATCCCCCCCGAGCTTGCCAAAAGATTTCCCGGGGAAAAGCTTCACGGTCTCATACAGGTGCTGTCTCAGGACCCACGCCCACAGTATCAGTCATCGGCTGACAGAGTTTACACAATGAGCTTCGGCGGCTGTGAGATATCATTTACGGCAGATGATAATGTCATAACTGTTACGAATATACAAAACAGCTGACATAATTTCGTTTATATGCAACAGGATTTTTTTTATTTTTGTATACAACTGACAGATTATCCGTAAAGCCATTGCCAACAGATGTGTAATATGGTATAATAATACACAGAAACAAACGAAAGAAAGGACGGATAATTATATGGCACAGACCAATAATACCCCCGTTGACGATGAAGTTATCATCACCGTTCCCCAGAACTTTTCAGCGGCATATATTTCTGTTTATCCGCCTCAGAACGGCGGCAGGGAGATAACCTTTGACAAGGTGATGTCTGCTCTTGCCGTAAAGGGTGTCAAGTACAACATCAATGAAGAGCTTATCCGCAGTCTTATTGAGAAAAAGGACTTTGACAAGGAGATAAAGGCTGCCGAAGCCGATATGCCCGTTGACGGCAAAAACGGTACTGTCACATACAAATTCGACAAAGAGCAGGTCATCGCCCCCCAGGAGGACGACAAGGGCTTTGTGGACTACAAAAACCTGGGTCTTATAAGAAATATCCGTGAAAATGAAGTCATTGCAGTCATAACTCCTCCCGAGCAGGGCACTGACGGCAAGGACATCAGGGGCGTTGTTATGAAAGCCGCCCCCGGAAAGCCTGCGCCGTTTACCGTTGGCAGAGGCACAAGACTCACGGAGGACGGTCTGTCCATCGTGGCTGCCATTGACGGACACGTATGCTACCGTGACAAGACCTTCTGCGTTGACCCCACAGTTACCATAAGCGGAGATGTTGACGCATCGGTGGGCAATATCGACTTTCTCGGAGATGTTGTCATAAAGGGCGAGGTAATGGAGGGCTTCTCCGTAACTGCGGGCAGAAATGTTACCGTGGGTGGAAACGTGACGGGAGCCAGGATAAAGGCAGGGGGCGCTATAACTGTCAAAAAGGGCGCTATAAACGCAAAGCTCACGGCTCACGGAAATATCTCCTGCCGGTTCTGCGAATATTCGGACATCTCCACCGACAGCGACCTTGACATTCAGAATTTTGTTATCTGCACGGTGTACTGCGGCGGAAATCTTACATCAAAAAGCATAAACGGCGGCAAATACACCGTTCTCGGCAACACCGAGGTCACATATCTGGGAACAAAAAATTACGCTCCCACAGAGGTCACGGCAGGCGACAACGCTATGCTCACGGAGGAGAAAAACGACTGTCTCAAAAAGATATCCGAGTTTGAGACCACTATCGAGCGATGCAATCAGATAGCAGAATTTCTCACCGCTAAGCGCAAGGAGCTGAAAGGACTTCCCGAGGACAAGGAAGAGCTTCTCGGCTCTGCCATAAAGACCAAGTTTGCCGGTCAGAACAGCATCAAGCAGCTGAGAAAGCGCATTGCCACAATTGACGAGAGCCTGAACGAAGTCCAGCACTGCTATGTGGCTGTTAAGGGCATAGCATACCCGGGTGCAAAGGTGGTCATAAACGATTCGGTGAAGAAGTTTGAAGCCGAGACACCCAGAGTTAAAATATTCCTCGGTGATGACGGCGAGCTTGTTTCGGGTACAGTTTAAGCACATATCTCTCCCCGAGGGGCGTTCGGGGAGAGATTTTTGGTATTCGGGAGTGATATTATGACGGAAAAGAGAAAGCGGATACGAAAAATACTTCTCAAAGCTCTCATTATCCTCGTTATCATCGGGATAGTCGGGATATGCGCCGCTTTGGGAATAAGCGAATTTGTGAAAGGCTCGGTGTCGGACAGGCTCATTGCCCCCGAAGCGGCTGCGGAGCTTTCGGACATCGACTGCATAATAGTTCTGGGCTGTCGGGTGAACGGTGAGACCCCAAGTCCTATGCTCAGCGACAGGCTGAAAAGAGGGGTGGAGCTTTATGATATGAACGCCGCTCCCAAGCTCCTTATGTCGGGAGATCACGGCAGAGTGAGCTATGACGAGGTGAACGCTATGAAGCAGTTTGCCATTGACAGGGGCGTTCCCTCCGAGGACGTTTTTATGGATCACGCAGGCTTTTCCACCTATGAAACGATGTACAGGGCAAAGGAGATCTTTGAAGCCAAGCGTGTCATTATCGTAACGCAGAGCTATCATCTGTACAGAGCCGTGTATATTGCCGAAAAGCTGGGGCTTGAAGCCTACGGAGTTAATTCCGACCTCCAGAGCTACATAAAGCAGCCCTATTACAATGCCCGTGAGATACTTGCAAGGGACAAGGATTTTGTCAAAGTCATTTTCAAGCCAAAGCCCACATATCTGGGCGAGGTCATTCCCATAAGCGGAAGCGGAGACCTGACAAATGACAAGGAATTTACATAATGAAAGGTGATATTATGCTAAAGAAGATTGCGGCTGTAATAATTGCAGCCATAACGGCGGCTTCATCGGCTGCCTGCACGGGAGAAGAAAAGCTCAGTGAAAAATACCCTCAGACCTCTGTGTCTCAGTCGGCGGAGCTGAAGCTCTCAAATCCCGATGCTGACGAGAATGCACAGGCGCTGTACAGCTATATCTGCGACACCTATAAGCACGGGATAATCTCGGGTCAGCAGGAATCCACGTGGATGGGCAGCGAACAGTACGAGTTTGACTACATCTATGACAAAACAGGAAAATATCCCGCTATAAGAGGTCTCGACTATATGAACGATGATTTCGACGGCGTTAACAGGCGTGCGGAGGAATGGTTTAAAAAGGGCGGCATTGTAACCATATGCTGGCACTGCGGCTCGGATTTCAGCCACAGCTGGGACGAATGTATGAAAACCGAGATATCCGACTGGGACAAGGCTCTTACCGAAGGCACAGCGGAATACAAGGCGCTCATTGCGGGAATGGACAAGGGAGCAAAGGCTCTCTCAAAGCTCCGTGACAAGGGCATTCCCGTTCTGTGGAGACCCTTTCACGAGCTTGACGGCGGCTGGTTCTGGTGGAGCAAGGGCGGCGCTGAGAATTTCAAAAAGCTTTGGAAAATTATGTATGACAGATACACGAACTACTGGGAACTTGATAATCTCATATGGGTGTTCGGCTATTCCCAGAACGGCAGGAATTATGACAAGTGGTACCCCGGAGATGAATATGTTGACATTGCGGGAGCGGATTCCTACAGGGACGGTGCAAACGCAAGTTTATACAAAAAAGTGACTGCCGTTGCGGGAAATGATATGCCCATAGCGTTCCACGAATGCGGACGTATCCCCACACCCGAACAGCTTAAAAAGGGCGGTGCTGACTGGGTATGGTTTATGACCTGGCACACGAGCTATATCACAGATAATAACGATACAGCCGACCTTAAAGCCATTTACAACGATGATTACGTTATAACCCTTGATGAGCTGCCGAAAATATATAAATAATTTACCGCTTTAAAGCTTTTAGGCGTTTATGCAAAGAAGTTACAGGGATATCATAATTTTTTCATAAATATAGGCTATAATGGAAAAATAATACTAATCTTTGATCGTTCTATAGACAAAGGCGGCAGATAGAACGTTGCCAATCTAGGAAAGCGACCGCAGGCGGG